>DASVFG010000146.1:0-2691 GCA_036380155.1 Candidatus Limnocylindria bacterium | reverse complement strand
GTCGGCCTCATCCTGTTCGCTCGCGAGCGCCGCTTCCTGGCGGCTCGGCTCCGCCACGACCGCGCGGCGCTCGACGCGCTGCGTCCCGGCTGCGACCACGAGGCCATCGAGCGCCAGCTCAGGCTCGTCGAGCGAATCGCGACCGGCGACGATGCCCCGCCACCCTTTGCCGCGATGAGCCAGTCGGAGCGGTTCCATTGGCTGACGACGCCGCGCTCCACGCTCGTCCAGCCGGGTCCGCTCCACGCTGGCACGACCGACGACCCGTCCGCGACCTTCGAGCACCTGTACGGGCTCCTCGTCGACCGCTGAGGCGAGAACGTCGACTGTCCAGTGTGACTGGACTGCGAACGAGGATGGCAGGCGGACTGCCACGCCGTCCGGCCGCCCGATAGCCTGAGGGCCAGGGACGTCCCAACGCTCCGCCCCCGGCGACGTCCGCCCTCACGCATGCAACGGGAGAACTCATGCGACGAACCCTCTTCGCGCCGCTGCTGGCGCT
Source organism: Candidatus Limnocylindria bacterium (assembly GCA_036380155.1). Taxonomy (GTDB): domain Bacteria; phylum Chloroflexota; class Limnocylindria; order QHBO01; family QHBO01; genus JACDBZ01. Next base: position 2,189 of record DASVFG010000146.1, on the reverse strand, counting down.
CGGGCTGCTCGCGGCGGCGATCGCGCCGGCGGCGGCCATCACCGGTGGCCAGCCCGACGGCGACGGCCATCCGTACAGCGCGCTGCTGCTCATCCCCGAGGCCGGCTTCTGCTCCGGCACGCTCATCGACGAGGACGTCATCCTCACCGCCGGTCATTGCACCTACGCCTTCGAGGAGATCGGCGAGACCGTGTACGTCAGCTTCGACTCGCAGGCCGAGGTCGATGCCGACTGGGCACCGGTGAACCCGGACGACTGGTACACCGCCAGCACCTGGGTGACGCACCCCGACTACGTCCACGAGGACTGGCCCTTCACCTCCGACTACGGCCTGCTCTTCCTTGATGAGCCGGTGACCGACATCACGCCGGCGGAGCTGCCCGAGGCAGGCCTGCTCGAGGAGCTGGTCGGGGAGAACGGTCAGACCGCGGCCCTCTTCGAGGATGTCGGCTACGGCCAGAACGGCAACGTCCTCGGCGGCGGCCCCCCGATCGGCCAGTTCACCTGGGAGCGCAAGGTCGCCGTCCAGCAGTGGGCGCCCGGCAAGGGTGGCCCGAGCGCGGTCCTCGATGCCGAGTGGTTCATCCTCCGCAACGTGCCGTCGTCACAGCACGGCAGCGCATGCGGCGGTGACTCCGGCTCCGGCGTCTTCCCGTATGGCACCGATACGGTCATCGCCGTCCACACCGGTGGATACAACCTCGGCTGGGAAGGGCAGATCTGCGGTCGGATCACCTCCCTGAACCACCGCGTCGATCTGCCGGAGATCCTCGATTGGATCTCCGGGTACCTCGACTAGCCGGGGTTCCGAATCGGAGCGATGGGGCGTCGCTCCGACGCGACCGATGAGCGCCGTCCGCGAGGGCGGCGCTCGTTGGTGTCCGGGGTGGGGCTGACCCCCTCGCGCTCGACGTCGCGCACGATGGCCGCGAGGGCCGCGATGCCCGCATCGATGTCCTGCTCCGCGACCATCGCGTAGCCGATGACCAGGCCCGGCCGCCGATGCGGCACGTCCTCCGCGACGGGATGGTGGAAGCTCGCCAGGCCGGTGATCCAGATGCCGGCGCGAAAGGCGCGCAGCACGATCGCCCGCTCGTCGATCGGTCCGCGCAGGTCGATCGGTGGCTGGACCAGCACCTGGAGGCCGGCCGCGACGCCGCGTGCCTGCCAACCGGGCAGGTGGCGCGCGATCGCTGCCAGCGTTGCGTCCCGTCGATGCCGGTACGCGAGCCGGGCGCGCCGCACGTGCCGGCCAAGGGTGCCCTCGTCGATCAGCGCGGCCAGCGCGAGCTGGTCGAGGCTGGGCGATCCGTAGTCGTCGTACTGCTTCTCCTCGGCCACCGCCACCCGCAGCCAATCGGGCGGCACGAGCCAGCCGAGGCGCAAGCCGGGGGCGAGGAGCTTGCTGGCCGACCCGAGGTACGCCACTCGTCGCGGCGCGAGGCCCTGGAGGGCAGCGACCGCCAGCCGGTCGTAGCGGAACTCCGCGTCGTAGTCGTCCTCGATGACGAGACGGCGATCGGATCGCGCCCACCTGACGAGGGCACGGCGGCGTTCGGCGCTCAGGACGGAGCCCGTCGGGTACTGGTGCGCCGGCGTGACGAGCACCGCGGACGCCCCCGAGCGCTCGAGCGCGGCGACGTCGATTCCCGCGTCGTCCACCGGGATCGGCAGCGGCTCCAGCCCGGCGCGCCGGATCGACTCGCGCTCCAGCGGGTTGGGGCCGGGATCTTCGACTGCCAGGGTGCGGTCGCCGCGACGTGCCAGCGCGCGGCACAGGAGCGTGAGGCCCTGGGTGACGCCGCCGGTCACGATGATCCCGTCGGGTGTCGTCGTCACCGCGCGCGTGCGGCCCAGGTACGCCGCCAGCGCCGTCCGCAGGGGCGGCGCGCCGACCGGATCGCCGTAGGCGAGCGCCTCGGGGGCGTGGCGCACGACGCGCGCCACGATGCGCGCCCAGGCCTCGTGCGGGAAGAGGCCGACGTCGGGACCACCCGGACGGAGGTCGAACCGCGCGACCGGCGTCTCGCTCGCCTCGGCGGGGGTCGGCTCGCTGCCGGCGCCGACCGCCACCCTCGTCGCGGAGCCGGCATGCGCCGTCACGAACCCCTCGGCGACGAGGCGGGCGTATGCCTCGACGACGGTCGCGCGCGCCACCCCGAGCTCGGTGGCCAGGCGGCGGGTCGGCG
>DASVFG010000145.1:0-10158 GCA_036380155.1 Candidatus Limnocylindria bacterium | reverse complement strand
CCGCCGCCCTGGGCGCCTGGGCGGCCGCCGCTAAGAACCCCCGTCCGGCGGCGCACCTCGTGGGAGTGCGGCGCGCGCGACGTCGGGGACGTCGGTGACGAAGCCCCACAGGCCGAGCGCGGCGAGGTGCTGCATGCGCTCCGGGTCGTTCACGACGTAGCAGCCGATCTCGCGGCCATAGATCTTCGCCTGGGCGAGCAGTGGCAGCGGGTCGCGGCCGAGGTCGCCCTCCCACGGGAAGACCCCGGCATGCCCGTGCTCGGTGGCCCACACGAGCGCCGGCTCCACCGGCTGCGTGGGGACGAGCAGGTAGCCGGTGCGGATCTCCTTGTCGAGCTCGCGGACGCGCTCGATGGCCGCCTCGTCGAAGCTGATCACCGCGAGCGTCCCGTCGTCGTGAACCCGATGGCCGTCGACCGCGGCGACGACCGCATCGGCCGCGGCGCGCGCCTTGATCTCGACGACCAGGCCGATCCCGTCCGGCAGCCAGTCGAGCACCTCCGACAGCGTGGGCACCCGGAGGCCGCGATCGGCGAAGGGAAAGCCGGAGTCGCCCTCGCGGACGAAGGTGGCGCCGGCGTCGGCCTCGCGGATCTCGTCCATGGCGAGGTCGGCGACGCGGCCGGTGCGGTCGGTGGTGCGGTCGAGCGTCTCGTCGTGGATGACGGCCAGCTGGCCATCCTTCGTGAGGTGGACGTCGAGCTCGATGGCATCGGCCCCGGCCTCGACCCCGAGGCGGAACGCCTCCATCGTGTTCTCCGGTGCCTGCGCGGAGGCGCCCCGGTGGGCGACGACGATCGTCATGCGGCGGTGGCTCCGGGCGGAACGGTGGACGGCTCGAACGGCGCGGCATCGTCCTTCTCGCCAGCACGATGGAGCGGCGGCTCCGGCACGCCGCGCAGCAGCCACAGGCCGACGAGCATGAGCACCAGGAGGCTCAGGATCGCGACGGCATAGGCGGTCCGACCGAGCGGTTCGAGCAGCACGAACACGATGCCACCATAGAGCAACGGGCCGACCACCGCCGACAGCTTCCCGACCAGGCCGAACAGGCCGAACATCTCGCCGATGCGCTCCGGCGGCGCCATCCGCACCAGCAGGAGGCGATCGGTGACGGCCACCCCGCCCAGCCCGGAGCCGAGGATCGCGCCGGCGAGCAGGAACGGGATCTCGGAGAGCGTGACCGCCACGATGAGCAGCCCGACCGCCCACGACACGAGGACCGCGATCAGCGTCCGCTTCGGCCCCCAGCGGTCGGCGAGCCAGCCCCACCCGAACGAGGCGATCACCGCGATCACGGTGAGGCCGATGAGGACATACCGCGCCTCGCCCTCGGTGAAGCCGATGGCGTTGATGGTGAACAGGCTCATGACGGCGATGACGGTGTTGATGGGATCGGTGTAGAACAGCCGCGCCACGACGAAGCGCAGCAGGCCGGGCACTTCTCGTGCATGCCGCACCGACTCGCGCAGCTGCGACCACGAGCGGAGCGTGTCGGCCACGGTGAACGGCACCGACGAGCGTGCCCGCTCGGCCACGAGCAGGAAGATCGGGACCGCGAAGACCGCGAAGAGCGCCGCCACGAGCACGAAGCTGAGGGCCGTGATGCGGCCGTCGGCATCGGTCGTGAAGCCCAGCAGCAGGCCGGAGACGATCGTCCCGAGGTAGCCGAGGCCGACGCCCACGCCCGACAGCCGCCCGCGCTTGTCCGGCCGCGCGACGTCGGGGAGGAGCGCGTCGTAGTAGATGAGCGCGGCCTGGAAGCTGAAGTTGGCGATGGCGAAGAGGAGCAGTCCGAGGCCGACGTCGACGAAGCCGATGAGCGCGGTCGGCACGATGCAGGCGACCGTGAAGACGAGGAGGTAGCGCTTGCGGCCACCGGTCCGATCGCTCTGCGCGCCGAGGACAGGGGAGACGAGGGCATTGACCGCCACGGCGGCCGATGCCGCGACCGTGAAGAACAGCGTGCCGTTCTGCTCGCCGAGGAAGCGCACCGCCCAGGGACCCATCGCGTACGACACGATGGCGAAGCTGAAGATCGTGTTCGCGAAGTCGTAGAGCGCCCAGGCAAGGCCCTCGGACGCGCTGCCGGAGCGCGTCATGCCGCCGAGGCCGCGCCACCACGCGGTCGGGGCCAGGACGGTCACCGCGATGGGGCCGGCTGCGCGATCACGCGCGGATCATAGTCCCGCGTCGTCTCCCGTCATGCCGAGCACGGGCGCGAGCAGGACGAGCAGGGCGCCACGCACCGCTGCCGCGTCGAAGCGCTCGCCCATCTCGGCCTGGTGCGCGATGACCCCGTCGAGCAGCATCGTCGCGCCGAGGCTCAGCTCCTCGACGTCGCTCCGTGGGTGGAGCTCACCGCGGACGACGGCCTCGCGCAGGAACATGGCAGTGAAGCCGCGGATCTGGTCGCAGCGGCGGCGCAGGAGGTCCCGGAGAGCGGGGTTGACATCAGCCTCGGCCCAGCCGGCGACGATGATGGCGCCCCAGCGCTCGACGTCGAGGCTCTCGACGAACAGGTCGACCGCGCTCGCGAGTCGCTGCCGCGGGTCGCCGATCTGCGCGAGCTGGACGGCAAGCTCATCCAGATGCGCCTGCGTCACCCCCTCGCACATCGCGAGGTAGAGCTCCTCCTTGCTCTCGAAGTAGCGGTAGAGGAGCCCGACGCTGACGCCGGCCTCGGCGGCGATGGCCGGCATCGTCGTGCCGCGGTAGCCGCCGGCGAGCATCGCCCGATGGGCGCCGTCGAGCATGCGCTGGCGCATCTCGGTCGCGTGGGCGGCGCTGGATCTCGGCATGGGACGCTGCTGACTCCAAGAGTGAATCATTGTTCATTATGGGCTTGACCGGCGACGAAGGCAACGGTAGCATCGCGGTGACCCAACTGAACGAGGATTCACTCGCCCTCATGCGTCATCGAGCAATCGGCGTGGGCATCGCCGCCATCGGGATCCTCACCGCCGCCCTCGCGGCCCTCGCCGTCTGGCGTCGCGCGGCGCCGCTGACCGAGCCCCCGGTCCCGTCCCCGGCCGTGACCCTCGCCCCCGGCGCGGCGCTCGAGACGCCACGCCCGGCGCCGGTGCGCACCGGCGGTCCCGCCACGCCACCACCGGACCTCGAGCCGCATCCGACCGGGATGTTCGCCGCGCTCGGCCGGTTCGACTACCGCCATCGGCGCCTCCTGCCGGTCCTCGGGCTGGCGGCGATGATCGGGCTCCAGGTGTGGGCCAGTCAGGCCGGCGGACGGCTCATCCAGGGCGGCTGGGTGATCGACGGCTCCGAGGAGCAGCGGGCGGCCGAGCTCCTGGCCGATCGCTTCGGCACGCAGGCCACGTCGATGCTCGTCCTCTACGAGGCCGAGGACGGTGACGCGGCCGCGCCGGCGTTCCAGGACGCGATCGCCGCGAGCCTCGACGTCATCGCCGACGACCCGCTCGTCGACGAGATCACCACCTACGGCGAGTCGCCGGTCGACATGCTCCTCAGCGAGGACGGCACGAAGACGCTCGCCGTCGTCACGCTCACCGAGTCGGACGAGGCCGCGGCCGAGGTCGTCCACGAGCTCAGCGATCGGCTCGAGGCGCCCGACGGGGCCGTGATGACGATCACCGGCATCCCACAGCTGTACAGCGAGTTCAACGAGAAGATCGAGGCGGATCTCGTCCAGGCCGAGCTCATCAGCCTGCCCATCGCGGCGCTCATCCTGCTCGCGGTGTTCGGCACCCTCGTCGGTGCCGCCCTGCCGCTCCTCGTGGCCCTCATCGCGCTGCCATCCGCCTTCGCCGTCATCTCGCTGCTCGCCGGCGTCACCGACATGAGCATCTTCGTCACGAACCTGGCGAGCATGATCGGCCTCGCGCTGGCGATCGACTACGCGCTCTTCATGGTGAGCCGCTTCCGCGAGGAGCTGCGCCACCACTCGGTCGAGATCGCGGTCGAGCGGATGATGGGCAGCGTCGGCCGCGCGGTCGCGGTGTCGGGCATCGCGGTCGCCATCGGCCTCAGCTCGCTCATCGTGTTCGAGGCCGATGCGCTGCGCAGCATGGGCATCGGCGGGGTCATCACGGTGGTGTCGACCCTCCTCTTCGGGCTCACCGTGCTGCCGGCCACGCTCGGCATGCTCGGCCCGCGCGTGAACCGCCTCCGCATCCCGCTGCCCGGTCGCTTCCGGCTCTCCGAGGACGACGCCGATCGCGCCGACTCGCGCCAGGGGCATGGCGTGTGGGGCTGGATCGCGTCGCGGGTCATGCGACGGCCGTTCCTCATCGGTCTGCCGGTGCTCGTCCTCCTCCTCGTCGCGGGGTCGCCGTTCCTCAACATCCAGCTGTCGACCGGCCAGAACCTCGAGGATCTGCCCGACACCCCGGCGCGCGCCGGCTTTCTCACCATCGCCGAGGAGTTCCCCGGCGGCGAGTCCGACCCGGTGACCGTGGCGGTCACGTACGACGACGCCGACCTCGTCACCGACGGCATCTCCGCCGACGCGCAGGCCGATCTCGCCGCGTACGTCGACGAGCTGGCGTCCCTGCCCGAGGTCACCGGCGTCGAGAGCGTCCTCGACCCGCCGCCCGGCATCCCGGCCGACCAGTACGCGGCGCTCCTCGCGCTGCCGCCGGCCGAGCGGCCGGCCGAGGTCGCGGATGGACTCGGGACCTACCTCGAGGATTGGATCGGCGGCGACACGACGAAGCTGCGCGTCTTCTCGCGACTGCTGCCCGACTCGAACGCCGGGCGCGCGCTCGTCGAGGACGTCCGCGAGGTGGCGCCGCCCGACGGTGCCGAGACCCTCACCGGCGGCCTGCCGTCGCGCTCCCGAGACTTCATGACCAGCTTCTACGCGTCGGTCCCGGTGGCGGTGCTCATCGTGGTGGCGGTCACCGGCGGGATCCTGTTCCTCACCTTCGGATCGGTCTTCCTGCCGGTCAAGGCCGTGCTCATGAGCCTCATCAGCGTCTCGGCGTCGTTCGGTGCCCTCGTCTGGATCTTCCAGGAGGGCCACTTCGCCGACGTGCTCGGCTTCGAGCCGTCGGGCGCCATCGCCGCCTGGCTGCCGATCATCATGTTCGCCATCCTGTTCGGCCTGTCGATGGACTACGAGGTCCTGCTCCTGTCCCGCATCCGCGAGCGGTACCTCGCCCACGGCGACAACACGCGCGCGGTCGGCGAGGGGATCGGCATCACCGGCGGGATCATCACCGGAGCGGCCCTCATCATGGTCGCCGTGTTCGGCGCCTTCGCCCTGTCGAGCATCGTGTTCCTCAAGGCGCTGGGCTTCAGCATGGCGCTCGCCGTCTTCATCGATGCGACCGTCGTGCGCGGCATCCTCGTGCCCGCCTTCATGCGCGTCATGGGGTCGGTGAACTGGTGGGCGCCGCGCTGGCTGCAGCGCATCGTCGCGCGCCTCGGGCTCTACGAAGGCGGAACGCCGGAGCCGGTCCGGGCCTGAGCGGGCTACGCTGTCGCGGATGACGCGCGACCGGCTCGAGGAGCTCACCGACCGCTGGCGGCGGCGCCATGACGCGCGCCGGCCGCCGGCCGATGCGCGTCCCCCGGCAAGCCCCGAGCGCGCGGAGCTGGCCGCCCGCGCCTTCCCGTACCGCAGTGTGACCCCGGCCGCCTACGTGGCTGACCACGGCCGGGCGATGGCCGCGTTCACGTACGACGACGAGCGGTACGACGACCCGCAGCTCGACGCGTGGATCCTCGAGGTCGGACACCTGCTCCGCGCGGATCGATGAGCGCTCCCGCCTGGGCCGCGGCGCTCGTCGCGGAGATCTGCGCGGACGCGAGCGTCACGCCGCCGCACGTCGGCTGGCGTCGCCGGCGGGGGACGCACTCCACCGGCGTCACCCGCCACCACCTCGGTGCCATCGCGGTGCGGGCCGGCGAGGACGAGCTCGACCAGCGGCTCACCCTGCTCCACGAGCTGGCCCACTGGTTGACCCCGGTGGCCCGCCGCCGACGCCGGACCGCGCATCACGGCCGCGCCTTCTACGCCACCGCGTTCGAGCTCTACCGTCGCCACGGCATCCCCGACGCGGATGCGCTCCGCCTCGAGGCGGCGCGCTACCCGAGCTCCCTGCGCCATGCCGTCGCGCTCGCCGTCCCGGGCGCCGCGGCCGCGCTCGACGAGCGACTCCTGCGCCTCCGGTCGCGTCGACGGCTGCGACGCTGGCGGGTCGCCGTCCCGGAGCACCCGGTGCGGCTCGAGCGCGACGGGCGCTGGCACGTCTGCGCCATCTGCCGGCAGCGAATCGTCGGCGCGACGCTCGCCCGCTTCCGCCGAGCGCGACGCGCGCCGCGGCACGTGCTCTTCGTGGCGGTCCCGGTGGACGAGCCGGTCAGCGCCTGACGGACGCCACGGCGTCGCCGAGCCGCCGGATGCCCTCGATGATGGCCGAGTCGCCGACATTCGCGTAGCCGAAGATCAGGCCGCCCCGGTCGGCCGGGGTCATCCGGTACGCCGCGACGCCCTCGATCCCGACTCCCCGCTCGAGCGCCGCGGCGAGGACGGCTGCCTCGTCGAGCCCGGGCGGCAGCCAGGCCATGACGTGGAGGCCCGCTGACGCGCCGCACGGGCTGAGCTCCGGCAGTGTCTCGGCCAGCGTGTCGAGCAGGAGGTCGCGTCGCCGCCGATAGATCGGCCGCATGCGGCGGAGGTGACGGTCGAGCTCACCGTGCTCGAGGAAGTCCGCGAAGGCGAGCTGGTCGAGGGCCGGCGAGCCGCGGTCCGCGACGACCTTCGCCTCCGCGATCGGGTCGACGAGATGGCGCGGGAGGATCATCCAACCCAGTCGCAGCCCCGGCGCCAGGGTCTTGCTGGCCGAGCCGATGTAGACGACGCGGTCCGGCGCCAGGCCCTGGATGGCGCCGATCGGCTCGCGGTCGTAGCGGAACTCGGCGTCGTAGTCGTCCTCGATGACGAACCGATGCCCGTCGTCCGCCCACGCCAGCAGCTGCGCGCGTCGTTCCGGCGGCAGCACGCCGCCGAGCGGGAACTGGTGTGCCGCGGTCACGAGCACGGCACCCGCGTCGATCCCGTCCAGGCGCTCCGGGAGGATGCCGCGCGTGTCGACCGGCACGGGAGCCACCCCGATCTCATTGGCCGCCGCGATCCGGCGCGGCGTGTCGTCCGAGGGGTCCTCCAGCGCCAGGCGCCGCTGGCCCGTGCGCCGCAGGTGTCCCGCGAGCAGTGACATGCCCTGCGCGAACCCGGAGCAGATGACGATCTGGTCCGCATCGGCGCAGGTGCCGCGCACCCGGTTCAGGTAGTCCGCGAGCGCCTCGCGCAGCTCCGGCAGCCCCCGGCCGTCGACGTAGCTGAGCCGGTCAGCCGGTGCGTGGGTGAGCACGCGGCGGATCGAGCGCAACCAGGCGCTCCGGGGAAACTCGCTCACGTCAGGGCGCCCGTAGCGGAAGGCGATCTCCGGCTCCGGCGCGGCGGCGGGGCGGGGAGCCGGGGGCTCGGCGGCGGCGGCCGGCGCCACGGTCGTGGCACCTCCCGGCCGGGCGCGGAGATAGCCCTCCGCGACGAGCTGCTCGTACGCCTCGACCACCACGCCGCGCGACAGTCCGAGCTCGCCGGCCAGCGCCCGTGTCGACGGCATCGTTGCACCACCGGCCAGCCGCCCGTTGCGCACCGCATCACGGAGCTCCTGCTCGAGCTGCCGATGGAGGGGCTCGTCGCCATCGCGATCCAGCGGTACGAGCAGCTCGAGCTGTGAACTGGTCTTGGTTCTCGTCATCTGACCGGACCTTATCAGAGGACCAGTGGCGAGGGAAGATGGCATCGCATCAACGGGCGTCAGCTCGTGACGCATCCAGGAACGGAGCACACCATGGACCTCATCATCGCGCTGGCCGCACTGATCGCCTTCCTCATCGCCGCGGTCACCCGCGGGGCCGACTCGCGCGACGGCTTCAACGGGACGGCACGCTGATGGAGCGGCTCGTCCTGCGCGGCACCAGCCAGGAACACCTGCTCGCCGAGCTCCACCAGTGCGAGCTCCTCGGCGACCACCGGTCGCGGAGGGCCCTACGCAGCCTCGTCGAGGGTCGGCAGCATGCGGCGACCCCTCGCCGCTCGCTCATCGGCCGTCTCTTCCGGCTCGCGGAGTCCGGCTGAGCACGAACAGCCGGGTCGCGAGTCAGACAGCGGCCGGCACGCGCTCGCGGGCCAATGCCGCGGCCTCGCCGAGCCGGCGCACGGCATCGGGGGTCCGCGGGAACGTATGTGAGATGAGGTGGCTCACCCCGAGCTCGGCATAGCCGGCGAGCGCGTCGGCAACCTCCTCCGTCGTCCCGTGGATCGCCTTCTCGGGGATGTCCGGGTCGGGCTCGGTCGCGAACGACACGAGGATGCCGGCGGTCAGCTCGATCGAGTCTCGTGCCCGTCCGGCCTCGTCCATCGCGGCGTGCAGGTTCGTGATCCGCGTCCGCAGGTCGTCCGCGGTCTCGGGCGTGCCGTACCACGCGCCGTTCCACTGGTCGGCGAACTCGGCCACGATCCGCAGCATGCGCGGCTGCTTGCCGGCGATGAGGATCGGCGGCCCACCCGGACGCGTGGGACGGGGGAGAAGCTCCGTGGCCGCGCGGTGGTATTCGCCCGCGAAGTCCACCGTGCCCTCGCGCAGGAGCGGGGCGACGATGCGCATCCCCTCCTCGAAGCGACCGACGCGGTGGTCGAACGGGTAGTCGAACTCGGTGAACTCCGGCTCGTGCCAGCCGCAGCCGAGACCGAGGATCAGGCGCCCACCGCTCACCTCGTCGAGCTCGGCGGCCATCTTCGCCACGAGCGCCGGGTTGCGGAACGGGAGGGCGAGGACCATCGGCCCCACCTCGACGCGCTCGGTGATCGCCGCGACGGCGGTGAGGACGGTCCAGCACTCGTGGATGCCCTCGGTCTCACCCTCGTCCCGAAAGATGAGGTGGTCGGCGCCCCAGACGGAGTCCAGTCCCGATTCCTCGGCCGCCAGCGCCATCGCGCGCAGGGTCGGCCACCCATCGGTCTCGCTCTCTCCGAGCGGCAGCATCAGTCCGATCTTCATGCCGTCCAATGTAGCGGCAGACGTGCCAGCCACGCGGGTACGCTCCCGGCGTGACCGATGCACTCCCCCTCGACGGCATCCGGGTCGTCGACCTCAGCCGCGTGCTGGCCGGGCCGTTCGCGACGATGCTCCTCGCCGATCTGGGCGCGGACGTCGTGAAGGTCGAGCCGCCGGAGGGCGACGAGACGCGCACCTGGGGTCCGCCGTGGTGGGGCGAACCGGCCGATCGGCGCAGCGCGTACTTCGCCTCGGTGAACCGCAACAAGCGCAGTGTCGTGCTCGACCTGCGGACCGATGCGGGCCGCGCCGCCCTCGAACGCCTGCTCACCGACGCCGACCTGCTCGTCCACAACTACCGCCCGGCCACGGCCGCGCGGCTCGGCCTCCGCGCCGAGGAGCTGCGCCCCGCCCATCCACGCCTCGTCGTCGCCAGCGTCGGCGGGTTCGGTGGGGCCGATGCGGATCGGCCCGCCTACGATCTCCTCGCCCAGGCGGTGAGCGGCCTCATGGCAGTCACCGGGCACCCGGACGGGCCGCCGACGAAGGTCGGCGTCGCGCTTCTCGACCTCATCGCCGGGCTCGAGTGCGCGCTCGGCGCCCTGGCGGCGCTCGTCGGTCGCGGGCGGGTCGGCACGGTCGAGGTCGGGCTGGTCGAGGCCGGCGTCACCGCGCTCGTCAACGTCCTCGGCAACCACCTCGCCACCGGCGACGAGCCGCCGAGGACCGGCAACGCCCACCCGAACATCGTCCCGTACCAGGCGTTCGAGGCACGTGACGGTCCCCTGGTGATCGCGGTCGGCAACGACGCGCAGTTCGCGCGCCTCCTCGAGATCCTCTCGCTCCCGGGCGAGGCGGCGTGGGCCACGAATCCGGGGCGGCTCGCGGACCGCGACGCGCTCGTGGCACGCCTGGCGGTGGCAATCCGAGGCAGGGATCGGTCGGAGCTCCTCGATCGGCTGCGCGCCGCGGACGTGCCGGCGGGGCCGATCCACTCCGTCGGGGAGGCGGTCACTGCCATGGATGCGGAGACGGGCGGTTCGTGGACGACGACGCTGGACGGCATCCGGCTCGCGCCGAGCCCCATCCGCCTCGATGGCGCGAGCAGCAG
>DASVFG010000144.1:0-10505 GCA_036380155.1 Candidatus Limnocylindria bacterium | reverse complement strand
TCGATCAGCTCGCACCGCGCCGGTGCCGGGGCCGAGAGCGACCTCGAAGCGGTCGTCGCCATGTGATCCGTCGGGCGACGGGGCTTCTCCCCCGGTCCCGTCGCCCGGCCAACTCCTGCGCTGAGCGTGTGGCGTCGTCGTCCCACTGGCGGGTCTGGAGGCGACCCTCGACGTCGACGAGCTGGCCCTTGGAGAGGAACTGGCCGCAGATCTCCGCGAGACGATCCCACGCCACGCACGGGTGATACTCCGTCCGCTCACCCGCACCGCCGCGGAACTCGTTCGTCGCGACCGTGAAGGTCGCGACATGCTTGCCCGACGGCAGCGACCGCAGTTCCGGGTCGCGGGTCAACCTGCCGACGAGCATCACCTTGTTCATTGCGATGGCTCCTTCCATCAACGCAGCGCACCGGGGGCGAGAACGGCCGCTTGCGCACAACGGTACGAGGAGCCCGCTTACGCGCCGATGCTCCGCGGCTTAGCGGGCCGCACGACGCGGCTAGCGTCTGGAGCCGGGGCGCCGACGCGGGTAGAGGTGGTCGAAGCCCGGCGTGCGGAGCGAGAGCTTGGCGACCGGCGGCAGCTGGCGCTTGAACTCCATGCGGGCCACCCGGGTCGCGACCCAGTCGACGAGGTCGGCGGGCAGGCCGGCGCGGACGCAGCGCTCGCGTGTCCATCGGCGGTCGACGAGCGCGTAGAGCGCGCGGTCGAGCATCTCGTACGTGCGTCCGAGCTCGCCCTCGTCGGTCTGGCCGGGCCACAGGTCGGCGGATGGCGGCTTGGCGACGACCTCCTCCGGGACGCCGAGCTCGCGGGCGACGGACCGCAGCTGCGTCTTGTAGAGGTCACCGATCGGCGCCAGGGCGGCCGCCATATCGCCGTGGAGCGTGCCGTAGCCGAGGAGCCCTTCGGTCTTGTTCGACGTCCCGACCACGAGGGCATCCCACACCACGGACCGGTCGTAGAGCACGATCATCCGCTCCCGCGCCATGACGTTGCCGCGCCGCACGTTGCGCACCGCATCGGTCGCGCCGGAGTCCGGGCCGTCGATGAGGGCCAGCATCGGGTCGACCATCGGCGAGATGTCGACGCGCTCCGTGGGACAGCCGAGGGCGTCAACCACGCGCAGCGCATCGGTCTCGGACGCCTCCGAGGAGGTGCGATAGGGCATCCGCACGGCCAGCAGGTTCTCGGCCCCGATGGCTCGGGCCGCGAGGAACGCGACCGCCGCCGAGTCGACGCCGCCGGAGAGGCCGATGACAAGACGCTCGAAGCCGGCCTGCTCCATCTGGTGCCGGATGAACGCGACGATCACCCCGATCGCCTGGGCGGGATCGATGACGGGGAGCGGCGCGTCGGGGTATGCGTCGTCCGAGGTCAAGCCTCCGGCTCCGGCGCTCCGTCGATCCCGGCGCGCTCGCCGATGATGCGGTCGACCTCGCGCCTGACGAGCTCGAGGCGCTCGTCGGCGAGGATCGGAAGCCCGTAGCGCTGCATGCGGAGGTCATCAGTGTCGATGGTGCCGACCACGAGCGCCTCCTCCCAGAGCGGTGCCTCGACCACGGTCGAGCCGTCGGCGGCGACCACGCGCGAGCCGCCCCAGAACGTCAGGCCCTCCTCGTTCCCGACACGGTTGCAGAAGGCGAGCGGCACGGTCCCGAGGAGCGCGTAAGTGTCCTGCATCTTGTGCCACCCGGCGATCGCGGCCAGTCCGGCCGGACCGCCCGGAGCTCGCGATGGGCCGGCGGCGATGTTCACGAGCAGCGAGGCGCCGTCCCACGCCTGGAGGAGCGGCACGGTGGGGTGCCAGAAGTCCTCGCACACGCTGAGGCCGACGCGGCCGACCGGCGCGCCGACATCGATGGTGCGCACCCGATCGCCCGGCCGCGTGAAGCGTCCCTCGTCGAACAGGCCGTACGTCGGCAGGTAGACCTTGCGATGCACCCCGAGCACGGTGCCGCCCCGCACGAGCGCCGCGCTGTTCGCGTAGCGATGGTCATCGGTCTCCTCGACGAAGCCGACGGCCACGAGGAGGTCCGGAGCGTCGGCGCCGATGGCCGCCAGGCGCGGGTCGGTGGCGTGCATCGCGACGTCGGGGACGAGGTCCTGGAGGAGGTAGCCGGTGAGCGCCAGCTCGGGCAGGACGAGGAGATCTGCGCCGTCGGCGGCCGCGGTCCGGACTCGGTCCGCGGCGAGCTCAAGGTTGCGATCCACCTCCCCGAGGTGCGGGGCGATCTGCCCGAGGGCGATGCGGTACTCCATGCCCGCAGGGTACCGCAGCCGGTGCGTCAGACCCGGCTGTGGACGTCCTCGGGGCCGGCACCGGGGTCGAACGCGCCGGGATCGGTCGGCAGTCCGGTCGTGAACGCCTCGTCGTCGCTCGTGTCGAACGCGGAGCTGGTGCGGGCCGCATCGGCGATGTGCTTGTCGCGGCCGGGTCCGGGGAGCAGCTCCTCAGCGAAGTGGCAGGCGACCTCGTGCTCACCAATGAGCGAGCGCATCGGCGGGCGCTCGGTCACGCAGCGCTCGGGGTTGTCGAGCTGCCGGCGCAGCCAGCACCGGGTGTGGAACCGGCAGCCGGAGGGCGGGTTCACGGGCGACGGGACGTCCCCGAGCAGGATGATCCGTCGCCGATGCTCGCGGCCACGGGGCGTCACCGCCGGCACCGCCGACAGGAGCGCGATCGTGTAGGGATGGAGCGGGAGCCGATAGATCTCGTGCGACTCGGACAGCTCGACCATCGAGCCGAGGTACATGACGGCCACCCGGTCGCTGATGTGCTCGACGACGCCCATGTTGTGGGCGATGAAGAGGTAGGTCAGCCCGAATTCGCGCTGGAGCGACCGCAGGAGGTTGAGGACCTGGGCCTGGATGCTCACGTCGAGCGCGCTGACCGGCTCGTCGCAGACGATGAGGTCCGGCTCGAGGATGAGCGCGCGCGCGATCCCGATGCGCTGCCGCTGGCCGCCGGAGAACTCGTGCGGGTAGCGCCGCGCGTGGTACGGCTGGAGGCCGACGAGCTCCATCATGCGTGCCACCCGCGTCCGCCGTTCCGCGGCGTTGCCGATGCCGTGGATCCGGAGTCCCTCGCCGATGCTCTCGCCGATCTGCTGCCGCGGGTCCAGCGAGGCGTACGGATCCTGGAAGATGATCTGCATCCGCCGCCGCACCGACTTCAGCTTGCTGCCGCCGACCTTCGTGATGTCCTGCCCGTCGAACGTGATCGTGCCGCCGGTTGGATCGATGAGGCGGAGCAGGACGCGGCCGACCGTGGTCTTGCCGCAGCCCGACTCCCCGACCAGGCCCAGCGTCTCGCCGCGACGGATCGTGAAGCTCACGTCGTCGACGGCCTTCACGTCCCCGATCTTGCGATGCAGCATGCCGCCCTGGAGCGGGAAGAACTCCGAGAGGTTGGTGACCTCGACGAGCGGCGTCTTCGCGCGCTTCGGCTTCGGTTCGTCGGGCGACGGCGCGGGCGTCGTCGGCGTGGGTGGCAGCGCCTCGGCGGTCATCGGTCGGGCTCCGGTGCGGTGCGGGCGTTCAGCGGTGGGTCGAGCGGCGTGCCGTCGGCGGCGTGATACATCCAGCAGCGCACCTCGTGGCCGTCCGCCACCGGTAGGAGCTCGGGATGGGACTCGCTTGCGCGCTCGACGTCGTAGTCGGCGCGGGCCGTGCAGCGCGAGGCGAACCGGCAGTGCGCGGGCAGGTCGATGAGATTCGGGACGCTGCCCGGGATGGTCGCCAGCTCTTCCTGCTCCGCGCCGAGCACGGGCACCGAAGCGATGAGACCCTGGGTGTACGGGTGGCGCGGCGCCTCGAAGAGGCGGGCGACGTCCGTCGACTCGACGATCTCCCCGGCGTACATGACGGCGACGCGGTCGCACATCTCGGCCACCACCCCGAGGTCATGGGTGATGAGGATGAGCGCGGTGTTCGTCTCCTTCTGGAGGACGCGCATGAGGTCGAGGATCTGGGCCTGGATCGTGACGTCGAGGGCCGTCGTCGGCTCATCGGCGATGAGCAGCTCGGGCTCGCACGCGAGCGCCATCGCGATCATCACCCGTTGCGCCATCCCGCCCGACAGCTCGTGCGGGAACGCGTCGATCCGGCGCTTGGGATCCGGGATGCCGACCATCGCGAGCAGCTCCTCGGCCCGCTTGCGGGCGTCACGGCGCTTCATGGCGCGATGGAGCTCGAGGACCTCGCCGAGCTGCATCCCGACGTCGTAGACCGGATTCAGGCTGCTCGTCGGCTGCTGGAAGATCATGCTGATGCGGTCACCCCGCAGCTCGCGGATCTCGCGGTCCTTGAGCGTGAGGAGGTCGCGGCCGTCGAACAGCACCTCTCCCGCCTCGATGCGGCCGGGGGGCACGATGAGCCGCATGATCGAGAGGCTCGTGACGCTCTTGCCGCAGCCGGACTCGCCGACGAGGCCCATCACCTCGCCGCGATTGACGTGGAAGTCGACCCCGGTGACGGCTCGGACGACGCCATCGGTGGTGTGGAAGCTCGTCCGCAGGCCCTTCACCTCGAGGAGCCGATCCCCCGCCTCACCGACCCGCTTCCGGGGCGCTCGCATCTCCGCGATCGTCATCGGTTGAGCCTCGGATCGAGGGCGTCGCGAATCCCGTCACCGAGCAGGTTGAAGGCGAGGACGCTGACGCTGAGCGCAAGGCCCGGGACGAGGATGAGGTGCGGCGCGCTGAAGACCTGGTTGCGGACCGCGCCGATCATCGAGCCCCACTCCGCCGCCGGCGGCTGCGCGCCGAGTCCGACGAACGAGAGGGCCGCGACCTCGAGGATGGCCGTCGCGATCCCGAGGGTGCCCTGCACGATGAGCGGGGTCAGGGCGTTCGGCAGGACGCGCCGCAGCAGGATCCCCGCCTGCGACTCGCCCAGCGCCCGCGACGCGACGACGAACTCGCGCTCGCGAATGGAGAGGACCGATGCGCGCATGACGCGCGCGTAGACCGGCACGGCCACGGCCCCGATGGCGAGCATGGCGATGACGAGCCGGTCCGTCAGGATCGGGATCTCGAGCGTCTTCAGGCTGGTCGCCAGGAAGATCACGAGCACGAGCGCCGGGAACGCGAGGAAGACGTCCATGATGCGCATCACGACGTTGTCGACCCAGCCGCCCAGGAAGCCGGCGAAGGCACCGATGAGCGTGCCGACCACGATCGCGAGGCTGACGGTCACGACACCGATGACGAGCGACAGCCGGGCGCCGTGCAGCACGCGGCTGAACACGTCGCGGGTGTTCTCGTCGAGGCCCATCACGAACTGCGGACGATCGACCGGGCACCCGAGCAGGTGGATGCATGGCGCACCGAGGCGTTCCGCGCCCTCCATGCTGGTGAGCTGCTGCGCGGGTCCGTACGGGGTGAGGACGTCGGCGAGGAGCGCACCGAGCACGATGATGCCGAGCAGCACGAGGCCCGCCACGGCCGAACGCTGCCGGAGGATGGAGCCGATGGTGTCGCGCAGCAAGCTCGTCGGCCGCTCGCGCGCCGCACGCTGGGCAGCGGTGGTTGCGGCGGTCATCGGAGCCGGATCCGCGGGTCGAGATACGCGTAGCTGATGTCGACGATGAGGTTGACGGTCACGTACACGACGGCCGTGACGAGGGTGAACGCCTGGACGACCACGTAGTCACGCGATCGGATGGCATCGAACAGCGCGGAGCCCACGCCGGGCAGCAGGAAGATCGTCTCGGTCAGGACGGCGCCCGAGAGGAGAGCGCCGAGCGACAAACCGATGACCGTGACCACCGGCAGCAGCGCGTTGCGGAACGCGTGGCGCCCGGTGACGAGGCGTTCCGAGGCGCCCTTGGCGCGGGCGGTCCGGATGTAGTCGAGGCCGAGGACGTCGAGCATGCTCGAGCGCGTCATGCGGGCGATGATCGCCATCGGGATCGTCCCGAGCGCCACCATCGGCAGGATCATGTGCTTCATGCCGTCGAGGAGCGGCTCCCATTGGCCGCTGATCAACGACGAGATGATCGTCATGTTCGACACGAAGTCGAGGACCGTGCGCGGGAAGCCTTCGACGCCCTCCATGCCCCAGATGACGGCGAGATCCTCGTGGCGAACGCCGGCGCTCAGGAGACCGGACGGCGGTAACGAGAACGGTGTCCCGCGTAAGGTCACCGCGAAGAAGTACGCGAGCAGCAGCCCGAGGACGAAGACCGGGATGGAGACTCCCAGGTTGGCGACGATCATCGTCGCGACATCGGCGGGCGAGTTGCGGCGCTGCGCCGAGAGCCGGCCGAGGGTGATGCCCACGACGGACGCGAAGACGAGAGCGATGAGGGTGAGCTCGAGGGTGACCGGGAGCCGCTCGACGAGGATGTCGGAAACGTCACGGCCCTGCTGAATGGAGCGACCGAGGTTGCCGGTCGCGAGGTCGGCCACGTAGCGACCGAACTGGACGGGGATGGGCTGGTCGAGGCCGAAGCGACGGTTGAAGTCGGCGCACAGCTGCGGCGTGGCGCGTTCCTGGAGCGACGCGACGCACGGATCGCCCGGCAGGAGCCGGGTCAGCGCGAAGACGAGGAAGACGATCCCGAAGAGGACCGGCAGCGCCAGGAGGACGCGTCGGCCGATGAAGGCGAGCATGCGCGGTCGCTCAGCTCCGCAACGATGAGGCCGGGGAAGGAGTGGGGCGCCGCCTCGGTGGCGGCGCCCCAATCATATCGGTCGAACCGAGAGGTGAAACCCTACGGCGCCGGCGGCGGCGGGTTCAGGTAGCCACCCCACAGAGCGGCGAAGTACGTGAAGCTGCCGTCACGGCCGACGTGGAGCGGGTGCTCCGCATCCCACTGGACCGCGTAGCTCAGCACCACGTCGTTCGCATCGAGGGTCGACCCGTCATGGAAGGTCACGCCTTCCCGCAGGGTGCACGTCCACTCGGTGAGATCGTCGTTCGGGACGCATTCCTCGGCAAGCGCCGGGATGGCGTCCGTGCCGCCGACCTCGTAGGCGTACAGGCCTTCCTTGACCTGCTCGCACACCCGAAGGGCCTCGCCGTCCGTCTCGTCGGCGCAGTAGAGGCCGCCCGGCTCCGCGTTCTGGAGGAACACGAGCTGGTCGTCCGCACCCGGGCTCACGACGGCAAGCGCCTCGTTGCCCAGCGGCGACGAATGCCCACCCTCGTTGTCCGCGTGCCACGCGACACCCGAACCACCGTGGACGACGGGGATCATCGGAACGTGGGTACGGATCGCGTTGTTGGCTGCCTCGTAGGCGGCCGCGCGGTCCGCATCCTCGATGCTGCCGGCACCCTCGGCCAGCGGGCCGGTGATGTCGTCGAACTTGTCACCGAACTGCGACGACGCGCCACCACCGAAGTGGTAGTCGAGGAAGTTCGTCGGGTCCGGATAGTCGGCGCCCCACCCGAGGATGTGGATGCCGTCATAGAGGCCGGCGTCCGCGTTGTCGAGGTAGGCGGTGTCGTCCTCTTCGCTGATCTCGGCGGTGATGCCCAGGTCAGCGAGCTGTGCCTGGAGGTTCGCGGCGACCTGCGGCGGAGCCGGGAGGTAGCCACGGACGGCCGGGCGGTAGTAGATCGTCGTCTCGAAGCCGTCCGGGTAGCCGGCGTCGGCCAGCGCCTGGATGGCGGCGTCGCGATCGAACTCGTACCACTCGTCACCCTCGCAGCCGAACGGAATCGAGCACGGGGTGAAATGGCTCGCGACTTCGGAGCCCGGCGGGTAGAAGTCGTTGACGATCTGCTCGCGGTCGATGCCCTGCGCGACAGCGACGCGCACGGCCTCGTTGGCGAACGGGTTCGTCGAGTTGTCGTAGCCCTCGATGCTCGGGTTGTTGTTGAACCCGAAGTACATGACGTTCAGGCCCTCACGCTCGTAGAGCGCCAGGGTGTCGTCGCCACGAATCGTCTCGAAGTCATCGGGACCCGGATTGTCGATGCCGTCGACCGAACCCGACTGCAGCTCCACGAGCCGCTGCGCGGCCTCGGTGCTCCAGCGGAAGATGGCCGTCTGGCTCAGGGCCGGCTCGCCCCAGTAGTCCTCGAACGCGCTCAGCGTGATGTCGCTGCCGCGGTTCCAGGCATCCAGCCGATACGGGCCGGTGCCATTGACCTGGTCGACGAGCGCGCCAGTGGCGCCGTGCTCCTCGAGCCACGCCGAGTCGTCGATGGCGAAGCCGGTGAACGCGACCTTCGACAGGAAGGCCACGTCCGAGTTGCAGAGGGTGAAGACGACGGTTCGCTCGTCCTCCGCCCGAATCTCGCTGATGTTGCTCGGATTCGTCTCGCTCGGTGCCTCTTCGGTACCGCACTCGGCCGGGCCATCGGCCGGGTATGCCATGAGCTCGCCGCCACCGGCCGACGCCGAGGGCTCCGCGCCCTCCGACTCAGCCGCCGGCTCGGACTCCGCCGCGGACTCGGTGCTGCCCTGCTGCCCGCACGCGGCGAGCACGAGCACGAGAACCGCGAACACGGAGAACAATCTCCAGGTGCGCATCCACTCTCCTCCATTGGTCTGGTCGAGGACCACGGTCCCGGTCGATTCGCACGGCACACGCCGGGACCCGGGGTGATCCATCCGCAAATGGTTCGCTAGTCTTGCATACTCCCGGGCCTTCAGGAAGGTCGCCCGGGCTCCGTCTGGGTCGCGCCTTCCACGCTCGGGGTGGTGGCCACCGCCGTCGACACGTGCCCCATCGGCTCGGGCGACTGCTGCGGCCGGAAGACGATCTGGATGGTGGTCGGCGCCTCCTCCGCGACCGGCGCCGGTGCCGCCTCACGTGGGGTCAATCGCGCCTCGGCATGGGTGAGCGCCTGTTCGGGGTCGGGCCGCTGCGCCGCATAGCCGCTTCCCTGCCGCACGAGCACGACGAGCGCCGTCCGTCCGGTCGGCAACCGCGGGACCTGCTGGAGGCGGGTGGCCTCGGCGTCGGTCGACGCCTCGACCGCGGGCGTGGCGGGCAGGATCTGGGTGTTGAGCGCGAGCACGAGGGCGAGCCCGGTGCCGGCCATGGCGGTCGCGGTCCGGAGGCGGCCGATCATGCCGACCGAGCGACTCCACCACATCGCCCAGCGTCCCGGCTCGGGTGCCTGCGCGCGGGCGAGGATGCCTTCCCAGGCGTGTGACGACGGCTGCATGCCCTCGATGCGCGCGGCGAGTGCGACCCGCAGCTGGCGGACCATCTCGCGGTCGTAGCCGACCTCGTCGCGGCACGACGAGCAGCTGGCGAGATGATCGAGGTGCGGCTGCGAGCTCGGTCCGAACTCCCCGAAGCGCGCGAGCCACAGGAGCTCGCGGCAGATGCGACGGCACCTCATCGGTTCGTCACCCGGACCGCGCCGGGCGCGGTGATCGGAATGCGACGCTCGACGGGGAGGCGGACGCGCAGGGCCTTGAGGGCGTAGTGGAGGCGCGATTTCATCGTGCCGACGTTGCAGTCCGCGATCTCGGCCGACTCGGCGAGCGAGTAGCCATGGAGGTAGTAGAGGATGATCGCGGTCTGCTGCTTCGGCGGCAGGGCATCGATGCCGCGCTGGAGGACCTCGAGCACCTCCCGTGACTCCACGACCTGGTCGGGACGTGCGGCGAGATCGACCACGAGGTTGGTGATGAGGCTCGTGATCGGCTCCGCAAGCGCCTTGCGGCGGCTGACACGCGAGTAGCACAGGTTGATCGTCACCCGCTGCAGCCACGGCAGCGGGGAGCGCGCGGGGTCCAGCCGCTCGCGGACCCGGAACGCCTTCACGAAGCAGTCCTGAAGGACCTCCTCGGCGAGGAACGGGTCACGCGTGATCGCGATCGCGGTCGCGTAGACCGGTCGCTTGAAGGTGTTGAAGAACTCCTCGAAGGCATCCAGATCGCCGCTCTGCATGCGTTCGACGAGGTCGTCGGGCTGTTTCGGTTCCACTGGCACCTGTGCCGCACGGTCGCCGCTGGGGTTTGTCATAGTACGCCCGCCCGTCCAGATTCGTTCATTCGCGGCCCGTGCGCGGGTGCCCTCAGGCGGTCGGCGCCTCCTTGGGCGTAGCGTCCCGGGATGCTGACACCGGGGCCTCGGGCTCGGCCGCATCGGCGAACACGTGGCGCAGATCCGGCCGACGGGCGGCGGCGGCCTCGTCGAGGCGGCCGACGGGCGTGGTGGTCGGCGCCCGCTTGATGGCCGCCGGGTCGGTGGCCGCGGTCTCGGCGATCTCGAGCATGACGTCGACGAACTGATCGAGCGTCTCGAGGCTCTCGGTCTCGGTCGGCTCCACCATGAGGGCCTCTTCGACGATGAGCGGGAAGTAGATCGTCGGCGGATGGATGCCGTGGTCGAGGATCGCCTTCGCGATGTCGAGCGTCGTCACCCCGTGCTCGCGCTTCTGGCGGCGGCCGGAGAACACGACCTCGTGCTTGCTGATCCGGTCGTACGGGAGGTCGTACGCATCGTGGAGCCGGACGCGCAGGTAGTTCGCGGCGAGGACCGCGTCGTTGCTGATCGTGCGCAGGCCGCTGTCCCCGTTCGACCGGATGTACG
>DASVFG010000143.1:0-2167 GCA_036380155.1 Candidatus Limnocylindria bacterium | reverse complement strand
CGTCGTGCCGGTCGAGCCGCGCATCACCTGGTTCGGGCCGAAGGAGGCGGACTTCAGCCGCGGCTTCAAGAACCGGGTGATGGGCTTCTTCGGCGGCATGATCCCCTACAACCCGGAGAAGACGACGCTGACGAGCGCGGTCCGCGCCGTCCGTCGCGTGTTCGCGGCCGACGGCGTGCTCGGCATCTTCGCCGAGGGTCGCATCGGCTTCCGCGAGTCGGAGCTCCTGCCGTTCGAGGATGGCGCCGCCGCGTTCGCCGTCGCCTCGGGCGTGCCGGTCGTGCCCTGCGCAATCGTCGGCAGCACCGACCTCTGGTTTCGCAAGCGCGTGGAGGTGCGCTTCGGGCCGCCGATCCCCACTGCTGACGTCCGCGGCCGCGAGGCCCGAGCCGAGCTCGACGCCCGAATCCGGCACGCGGTCGCCGCTCTCCTGCCCGCGACCGAGCCGCGCCCCGCGCGCCGGCGCCCGCTCCACTTCCTCAGCGACCTGCTGAACGGCGCCGATGACGTCGCGCGGCGTCGAACCGGGGATGCGCGCTAGGATCGGCGCATGGCCCTCTCCCCCGCCCTGCTCGTCGTCGTCTGGTCGCTCTTCGTCGTCCTCGCCGTCGGCGGCTTCCTCATGATCGCCGCGTACTGGCTCGACGTGCAGGATCGTGCGGACCTGCGCATGGGTGCCCGGATGGCGTGGTCGGCGGCCGTGTTCGTGTTCCCGTTCGCGATCCCGGCGTACGCCTTCCTCGGCGGAGCGTCGTGGCCGCTGGCGCTCCGCATCGGCAGCGTCGTGCCGGCGGTGGCCTTCGCGCTGTTCCTCGCCTTCGCGTTCGGCTACTTCACCTGACGCGGCCCGGCGCGGAACGCCAGGACGGTGACCGCGAGGATCAGGAGCGCACCGGCGCCGAGGCCGATCGGCCCCCAGGGAATCTCCGGCGTGGCGGCCACCGGAACGGACGGCTCGCTGGCCGGCTCGGCGGGGAGCATCGCGACGATCTCGTTCACGTCTGCCTCGGGGAGCTCGTCGGCCAGGGCGTTGCCGCTGCACAGATTCGTCTGGAGCACGCCCTCCTGCTCGAACGCGCCGATGAACCAGCGCTGGCCGACGCCGAACTCGAAGCCGCAGGAGGCACCACCGTCGCCGAACGTGGCGCGCACCTCGACCGTGGCGGCCACGGGCTGAGAGGAGCGCTCGACCTCGACCGCGTAGGCCATCTGCTGGCCCATGTCGCCGGCCGGGGCCTCGACGGCGTCGACGACGGTGCCGAGCAGCACGATTTCGTTGCCGCCGAGCGTCGCGGCGAGGCTCATGCCGCCCGCGCAGGAACAGGCGAGGACCGAGGCGGTGGGGGCCAGCACGCCGACCATGGCGAGGAGCACGCCGAGGAGGAAGCGGAGGCGCATGCCCCGCAGACGCCGATCGGGAGGGATCGGTTCCACCCCGCTACCATGCGCGCATGACGAGCCCGACCGATACTGCCGCCGCCACCGAGGCGGCGCTCGCGCACCTTCGCGACCATGACGCCGAGCACCTCGCCCAGCTGGACGACTTCCTGCGGATCGAGAGCGTCTCCGCGGACCCGGAGCGGAAGGGCGAGGTGCGCCGCGCGGCGGAGTGGATCGTCGCCGAGCTCACGCGGATCGGCATCGAGCGGGCGGCGATCCACGAGACCTCGGCGCATCCGATCGTCACCGCGGAGTGGCTGCACGCCGGCGACGACGCGCCCACGGTCCTGATCTACTGCCACTACGACGTCCAGCCGGTCGATCCGCTCGAGGAGTGGATCCGCCCGCCGTTCGAGCCGCGCCACGAGGACGAGCGGGTCTATGCGAGGGGCGCCGGCGACGACAAGGGCCAGCTCTTCATGCATCTCAAGGCGGCCGAGGCCTGGATGCGCACCGCCGGCCGGCTGCCGGTCAACCTGCGCTTCTTCTTCGAGGGCGACGAGGAGGTCGGCTCCGAGCCGATCGAGCGCTTCATCGACGAGCATCCCGAGCTCCTCGCCGCCGACGTGTGCGTCGTGTCCGACGGCGACACGTTCGACGATGACGGCACGCCGGCCATCGGCTACGGCCTCCGCGGCATCGCGTACTGGGAGGTCCGGATCCACGGGCCGCGCCAGGACGTCCATTCCGGCCAGTACGGCGGCGGCGTCGACAACCCCGCCAACGT
>DASVFG010000142.1:0-17789 GCA_036380155.1 Candidatus Limnocylindria bacterium | reverse complement strand
ACCTTGGCGATGAGCCGGTTGATGGTGATCTCGACCGCATCGGGATCGAAGATGTTCTGGGCGTCGGGGTAGAACGTGCTCATGCCGACCGTCCCGGAGGCGAGGACCGCCATCGGGTGCGCATCGGCCGGGAAGGAATCGAAGAAGTGCCGCATCTCCTCGCGGATGAGCGTGTGGTGCGTCACCTCGCCGACGAATCGGTCGAGCTGCTCACGGCTGGGGAGCTCGCCCCAGATGAGGAGATAGGCGACCTCGAGAAACGTCGAGTGCTCGGCGAGCTCCTCGATCGGGTAGCCACGGTAGCGGAGGATGCCCTCCTCGCCGTCAAGGAAGGTGATCGCGCTCGAGCAGGCGCCGGTGTTGCCGAAGCCCGGGTCGATGGTGATGAGGCCGGACTCGGCGCGGAGCCTGGTGATGTCGATCGCGCCGTCGCCGTCGGTGCCGTGGGCGATCGGCAGCTCGAGCTCGCGCTCGCCGACCCGCAGCGTGGCGGTGTCCGAGCGGGGAGCGGCCTCGGTCGTCATGCCAGGAGCTCCGCGACCGCCTCGCGCTCCTCGAGCAGCTCGGCCGTGGTAGCCGCGATGCGGTCCGTGGCGAACGGCCCGTGCTCGACGCCCTGGACGACCTCGACCTCGCCGGGTGCCGTTGCGCGCAGCGGGTAGCCGAACACGAGGCCCTCCGGCACGTCGTAGCCGCCCGCTGCAGGGGCCGGGATGGCGGCGCTGAACTGGTCGCCGGTCGGCCGCGCCACGTTCCGGACGGTGTCGATCGCCGCGTTCGCGGCGCTTGCCGCCGAGCTCTGGCCGCGGGCCTTGATGATCGCCGCGCCGCGCTGCTGGACGTTGGCGATGAACTCGCCTTCCAGCCAGGCGTCGTCGCCGATGACGTCGGCCGCCGGGCGGCCGCCGATCGTCGCGTGCCACGCGTCGGGGAACTGGGTGGAGGAATGGTTGCCCCAGATGGCGAGATCGCGGACGTCGCGCACCGGCACGCCGGCCTTCGCCGCCAGCTGCGAGCGCGCGCGGTTCTCGTCGAGCATCGTCATGGCGTACCAGCGGTCCTTCGGCATGCCGTCGCGCGCCGCCGCCGTCGAGCCGATGAGCGCGTTCGTGTTGCACGGGTTGCCGACCACCAGCACCCGGCAGTCATCCGCGGCGTTGCGGGCGATCGCGCTGCCCTGGCCGGTGAAGATGCCGCCGTTGATGCTCAGCAGGTCCTTGCGCTCCATGCCCTCGCGGCGTGGGACGGCGCCGACGAGCAGTGCCCAGTTCGCACCGCGGAACGCCTCGTCGGTGTCGGAGGTGCAGACGATCTCCTCGAGGAGCGGGAACGCGCAGTCGTCGAGCTCCATGCGGACGCCCTCGAGGGCCGGCAGGGCCGCCTCGAGCTCGAGCAGGCGCAGGCGGACCGGGGTGTCGGGTCCGAAGCAGTCGCCGGCGGCGAGTCGGAAGAGGAGCGAGTAGCCGATCTGGCCGGCGGCGCCGGTGACCGCCACGGTGACGGAGGAGTCGGGCATCGGTCTCCTGAGAGCAGTCGGGTCCGATCGAGTGTAGCGCAGGCTCAGCGTGCATCCCCGGATGGCCCACCGATGCGGCCGGCCGCCCAGTCCGCGACCGCGCTCGCCATCGACGCGAACGCCATGCGGCCGATCCACGCACCGATGGCCGATCGCGGCACCCAGGCGTGCTCGCTCGACTCGTGGTCGGTGGCGACCGCGGCCGACGGATCGAGCGCCGCCGCGCGATAGACCGCGGTGACCGCGTTGGCAGCGGGAGAGTGGTACACGCCGGCGAGCGCGGTGAGCCGCACCTCGATGCCGGACTCCTCGCGCGCCTCGCGGCGGGCGCCGTCCTCGAACGACTCGCCGGGATCAAGGTAGCCGGCGGGAAGGTCCCACTCGCCGAGGCCCGGCTCCACCGCCCGACGCAGGAGGAGGACGGAGGGCTCGTCGTCCCCCGGATCGGTGCGCTCGAGCAGCACGGCCGCCGCGGGCTTCGGGTTGGCGTACCAGCGCCAGCCGCATCGGTCGCACACGATCGGTCCGCTCTCGTGGAGGCAGTGGGGGCAGACGGGGACGCGCAAGGTCACGCGCTGAAGCGTACCGGCTGCCGCCCGCGACGGCCGCGGGGTCGTCGCGCGTGACCCGGACATCAACCGGAGGTGAAGCGCACGTCAATGTCCACCGGTGTGCACAACATGTGGATAACTCCCCGGCCGCCGCCCGAGATGGTGGAGAAGGGGGATTGCGGGCGCGTTCGCGCCGCCCGTATTCTCTGGGTGTCCCGAAGGGGCAGCCAACGGCACCAGAGATTGCATCAACGGTCCGACGGCGGTTCCTTCGGGGCATTTCGTTGTCCGCAGAATTCCGTCTCGGCCGTGACCGGTAGCATGGGTCGTCGTGAATCCCCGCACGATCGCCGTGACGCTCGCCATCCTCGTCGGCCTGACGGTGGCCGCGATCCTCGCCGCCGTCGTGGCGGCCCGGGTCCTGCCCGACATCGGCATCCTGCCCTCGGTGGTCGTTGCCGCCGTCCTCGCGGCGGCGACGGCGCGATCCGTCCTCCACGGCTGGATCGCCTTCCTGCTCGTCGCCCTCGTCGCCGATACCGCCGAGCACTGGGGCGGCATGTCCCTTCGGCTCTACGACGAAGCCGCCATCCCGCTCCTCATCCTCGTGACGCTCGCCGTGCACCGGTCGCGGATCGAGATCCCGCGGCTCGGCTGGCGCGAGGCGGGACTGGCGCTCTTCCTGGCAGCCGGCGTGGCATCGGCCCTCGTCAACGGCGTCCCGGTCACGGTCTGGGGTCCAGCCGTCGCCCTGCTCGGCAAGGGATTCGCGGTCTTCTACCTCCTGCTCGCGCTGCGCGTCACGGCCGACGAGCTCCGGCCACTGGCGCTGGCCTGCGCGGTCATCGGTGCGATCGTGATCGGCATCGGCTTCGTCGAGTTCCTGGCACCGGAGGCGGTGCGCTCTGCGCTCGGGCTCCCGCCGTACGTCGGGCAACGCGGCGGCCTCACCGTCGTGAAGTCCATCTTCCTGCACCCGGCGCTCTACGGCTGGCTCACGGCCTTCGGCAGCCTCTTCCTCTACGCGCGGTTCGCCGTCCTCCGTTCGCCGATCGCGCTGGTCGCGGCGGTGATCCTCAACATCGGCACGCTGCTGTCCGGGCGCCGGACGCCGCTCCTCGGCGTGGTGGTGGGGCTCGTGCTCGGGGCGGTGCGACAGGTCGCGGCAGGGCTCCTGTCGCCGCGGGTGTGGCTGCCGGTGGCCGGGGCGCTGGTCCTGTTCGCCGTCGTCTCGCTTCCCGTCCTCGGCCGCTTCTACGAGCGCACGCTCACCGAGTACGGGGCTCCGCCCGAGATGGTCGCCGAGATCCTGTCACCTCAGCCGGATGCCGACGTGCTGCGCCAGATGCAGCCGCGCATCGCGCTCTACCTGGGATCGCTGGCGATCGCCCGCGACGAGCTCCCGTTCGGCGCCGGGTTCGGTCGCTTCGGGAGCCACATGAGCCGCGAGGCCTACTCGCCGGTCTACGCGGACTACGGCATGGACGGCATGTACGGCATCAAGAAGGAGCGACCGATCGCGGTGACCGACACGTTCTGGCCGATGGTGCTCGGCGAGGCCGGCGTGTTCGGCCTGCTGGGACTGCTCGCCTTCTTCGGCTTCCTGTTCCGCGACCTGTGGCACGCGTCCGGTCGCATCGCCGATGCCGCCCTGCGCGCCACGATCCTCGGTGCGCTCCTCGTCTACGTCGAGGCGCTCGTGCGAGCGCTCACCTCGTCGGTGTTCGTGGCGCCACCGATCGCGTACGTCGTGTTCGCCACGGCGGCACTGGCGCTCGCGGTCACGCGCACGACCGCGGTCGAGGTTGAGGGCGCGACCGCCTAGTCGTCGAGGTCGCGCTGGAGACGGCGGACGATCTCCGCGGTCTCGTCATCGGGGCCGTGGCCCGGCTCCGAGGCCGGGCCGGCGAACGTGCCGAACTGCCGGTCCCCGGCATCCCCGAGGCCCGGGACGATGTAGCCCCGCTCGTTGAGGTGCGAGTCCATGGCCGCGACGTGGATGTCGACGTCGGGATGCGCCTCGGCCAGGGTGCGGACGCCTTCGGGTGCCGCGATGAGGCTGACCTGCTTGACGCGGGCGGCGCCCCAGGTCTTGAGGATGTCGATGGTGGCGGCCGCCGAGCCGCCGGTGGCGAGCATCGGGTCGAGGACGAGGCAGACCTGGACGGTCGCCGCGTCGGGGAGCTTGTTGTAGTACTCGACCGGCTTGAGCGTGCGCTCGTCGCGGTAGAGGCCGATGTGCCAGACCTCGGCGGTCGGGAGCAGCTCGGTCATGGCGTCGACCATGCCGAGCCCCGCGCGCAGGATCGGGATGAGCCCGACGCGCGGCTCGAGGCGCGCGGCGGTCATCGGCTCCAGGGGGGTCTCGATCTCCTCGGGGCGGGTCGGCAGGTCGGCCATGGCCTCGTAGCCGAGCAGCCACGTCAGCTCGCGAACGAGCTCGCGGAACTTCTTGGGCTCCGTGGTCTTGTCGCGCAGGATGGCGAGCTTGTGGGCGACCAGCGGATGCTGGCTGACGTGGAGGGGCATCGGCGCCGATTCTAGTCGCCGCCGGGACCGCCACAATGCGCCGATGCACCGCTCGGCCCTCCTGCTGCCCGCCGCCTTCGCGGTGTTCGGCGTCCACTGGGGGGCGTGGCAGGCGGTCCTCCCGGACCTTGCCGCCAGCCACGGCCTGTCGAGCGGGCCACTGGGAGCGATCCTCACCGCCGGCTTCGCGGTGTCGCTGCCGATCATGCTCGGGACGGGCAGGCTCGTCGATCGGCTCGGGGCGGGATGGGGGATGGCGATCCCGGCCGTTGCCATTGCCGTCGGGCTCGGGGCGGTGGCGCTGGGAGGTCCGCTGTGGCTGCTCGTCGCCGGCGTGGTGGCGATGGTCGCGGGCAGCGGCTCCTACGACGTCGCCATCAACGGCGCGGGCATGGCCGATGCGGGCTGGAGCCGGCCGGCGCGCATGACGCTGCTGCATGCCGCGTTCTCCGGCGGCGGCGTGGTCGGCGCCATCGGGGGCGGCGCGGCGATCACGGCCGGCGTGCCGATCGCGATCGTCTATGGCCTCGTGGCGGCCGGCATGGTCGGCATCGGGGTGGTGGCAGCCGGGTCGCATCCGCCGGCGCCGGCCACGGGCGAGGGCAGCGTCGGCGGCGCGTTGGCGAGGATGATGATCCCGTTCGCCGTGGTCGCGGGCCTCGCGTTCCTTGCCGAGGGGTCGATGGAGACGTGGTCGGCGCTCTACCTGCGCGACGACCTCGGGGCGGTCGCGTTCGTCGGCGCGCTCGGACCTGCCGCGTTCCATGCCGCGATGCTCACGGGTCGGCTCATCGGCGCGGGCGTGGCCACGTCGCTCGGCGCCGCCCCGACGCTCCTCGTCGCCGGGTCGATGACGGTGATCGGGATGCTCGTCGCGCTCGCCGTCCCGACACCTGCCCTCGCGATCCCGGGCATGGCGGTCGCGGCGCTCGGCGCGGCATTCATCGTGCCGGTCGTGGTGAGCCTGGCGGCGGCGCGGGCCGGGAGCTCGGCGGGTCGCGCGGCGTCGTACGTGCTCACGCTCGGATATGCGGGCTTCCTCGTCGGTCCGTCGCTGGTCGGGATCATCGGCGAGATCGCCGGCCTGCGAGTGGCCCTCGCCATCATCCCGATCGCCGGGTTGGTGATCGTCGCCGCGTCGCGGATGCGGAGCGTCGTCGGAGGCCGATGACCCGCCGGAACGGTCAGGGCCTCCACTCGGGCGCCGCTGCTCCTGTCATGCATAGGGCAGGAGCCGTAAGGCTCATCGGCCGACGCGTGATCTGTCCGCGGGTGCGACATGCTGGTAGGCTATCGGTCCTGCACGACACAGACGACACCCCCGCACATCGCGCACGGACCGTGCCCTGCCCGTCGCCGGACCGTAATTGAGGAGGTCACATCAGCATGGTCTTCGGATCGAAGCGTGAAACGAAGCCGGACAGCCTCTCGCGCGAGGACGTGGTCGGGAACCTGTATCCGGATAGCCTGACGAGTGAGGTCGACGTGGCACAGTCTCCCAGCGAATTCCCCCGCAGCAGCGATCGCGGCAACGAGTCGGTCATCGACCCGCACGCCCGCTTCAACGGCAAGTACGTCAGCGACCGCGACCTGCGGATCGAGGGCGAGGCCCAGGGCGAGATCGAATGCCAGGGGACGCTCATCATCAGCCCCCAGGCTCGGGTGCGGAGCGCGATCAAGGCCCACAACGTCGTCGTCAACGGCGACTACGAGGGTGACGTCGACTGCGGTGGACGCTTCGAGATCGGCTCGACCGGTCGCGTGAAGGGCAACATCAAGACCCAGGTCCTCGTGGTCAAGGAAGGCGCGCACTGGGAGGGCGGCGTCACCATGACCCGCGAGCCCGGCGCCCGACCCGCGCCCGGCACCTCGTCCGCGGCCACCGGTCCAGGCAACGCCCAGGGCGGCAGCCGCCCGGCGAACGCCTCCGGCGGTGCGAACATCTTCAGCAAGGGCGAGCGCTCCGGCGATCAGCCGGCCGAGCAGCGCGAAGGGCAGCCGGCGGGCCAGGGCGGCCAGTAGCCGCCCGCTCGTTCATCGGTGCCGACCTCGCCGAGCCCCCGCGCCCGGCGTCCCGGCACCAGCGCCGCACCTCCGCTCCTCGTCGAGGTCACGCGCGGTGGCCGGGTCGAATCGGTCCACCGCGGCGTCGTGGTGGTCGTCGCGCCCGATGGATCGCCGATCGCCTCGGTCGGTGATCCCGACACGTTCGCGTTCCTCCGGTCCAGCGCGAAGCCGTTCCAGCTCGCGCCCTTCGTCGCTTCGGGTCGCTTCGATGAGCTCGGCCTCGGGACGGAGGCCATGGCGATCATGGCCGCCAGCCACAGCGGCGAAGATCGGCACGTGCGGCTTGTCCAGGAGATCCTGCGCCGCGCCGGCCTGACGAGCGCCGTCCTCCAGAACCAGGTCCACGCACCGTACGACACCGAGACTGCGCAGCGGCTCCTCCGCGATGGCGAGGCGCCGAACGCGCTGCGCGGCAACTGCTCCGGCAAGCACGCGGGCATGGTCCTCTTCGCGAAGGCGTCCGGCTGGCCGCTCGACAGCTACTGGCACCCCGACCACCCGGTGCAGCGCCTGGCGCTCGAGACCGTGTCCGCGCTCTCTGACGTGCCGCTCGAGTCGATCGCCACCGCCGTCGACGGCTGCGGGGTGGTGACGTTCGGAATGCCGATCCACGGCCTGGCGGTGGCGTTCGCCCGCCTGGCGGATCCGTCCGCCGTGGCCGATCCGCCCCTGCGAGCCGCCCTCACCCGCATCCGCGACGCGATGATGGCGCACCCCGAGCTCGTGGCCGGGGAGCGCCGGCGCATCGACACGGCGCTCATGCGCGCGTATCCGAAGCGCGTGGTCAGCAAGGGCGGCGCGGAGGGCGTGCTCGCCATGGGTCTGCCGCCGGGAGGGCTGCCCAGTGGGGCGCCGTTCCGGGACGGACCGATGGGCATCGCGGCCAAGGTGGAGGACGGGAACCTCGCGCGCCGTGCCGGCGACGTCGTGTCCATCGAGACGCTGCGTCAGCTGGGGCTCGTGTCGGATCCGCTGCCGGGTGGGTTGGTCACCTACGCGTCGCCGCCGATCGTCGATCCGCGTGGCGATCGGTCCGGAGACGTGCGACCGGCCTTCCGCCTCAGCTGAGGGCGGCCCGCACGAGGTCGGCGACGCGGAGGAACACCGGCGCCAGGACGAGCGCGGGCAGGAAGCTCGCGACGCGCACCGGCTTGAGGTCGAGCAGCCGTAGCGCGACGCCGACGAGCAGAATCCCACCGACCGCGGTGATCGCCAGCACGGTGGGCGGATCCAGGATGTCGCGCAGGGCTGAGGCGCCGGCCGCGATGCCGCCCTGGATGACGAGCACCGTGATGGCCGCCAGTGCCACGCCGCCTCCCAGCGCCGCGGCGAAGGCGATGCTCGCCACCCCGTCGAGCAGCGACTTGAGGGCGAGGAGCTGGATGTCGCCCGTCAGGCCGTTCTGGAGCGACCCGAGGATCGTCATCGGTCCGACGCAGAACACGAGGCTGGCGGTGACGAACGCCTCCGCCATCCGGCTCGGGCGCCCTCGAGCCGCGAGGCGTCGCTGGAACCAGGATCCAAGCGATTCGAGGCCGTCGTGGAGACGGAGAAGCTCGCCAACGGCAGCCCCCGCCAGGACCGCGGCCAGGACGGCGAGATCGTCCCCGGGTCGCGCGGCGGGGTCGGAGAAGATCCGCAGCCCCATGCTGATCGCGACGAGGATGGTGAACAGGCCGAGCCCGGTGGTGAGCGTCTGCTGCATGCGGGCCGGCATGCGCGACCCGATGAGCACGCCGATCACCGTGCCGATGAGCACGGTCGCGACGTTGAGGAGCGTGCCCGTCAGAAACACGGCGGTGGGGACGCGGCACGTGACATGCGATGTAGGGTAGCGAGCGCGATGCCGCGCCGTGCCACGGGGACCCTGATCCTTGCCCTGTGGCTGGGGGCGGCCTGCGAGGCCGGCCCACCGTCGACGGCCGCGGTCGCGCCGAGCGATGAGGAGGTGCGCGTGCGCTTCGTGGCGCTGGGGGACTCCTACACCATCGGCACCTCGGTGACCGAGGCCGAGCGCTGGCCGAACCAGCTCGTCGACCGCATCGACGAGCTCGAGCTCGCCGGCAACCCGGCCGTCAACGGCTACACCTCGGCCGACCTCATCGCCGAGGAGCTGCCACAGCTCGACGCGCTGCGGCCCGAGTTCGTGAGCGTGCTCATCGGCGTCAACGACGTCGTCCAGGGCGTCCCCGACGCGCAGTACGCCGGAAACGTGGCGGTCATCCTCGAGGAGCTGCTCGTCCGACTGCCCGCGGGGCGCATCGTGTGCGTCGCGACGCCGGACTACACCCGCACGCCGCGGGGTGGTGACTACGGCGACCCGGAGGTCCAGAGCGACGGGATCGTGCGCGTCAACGCCATCCTCCGCGAGGCCTGCGAGGCACGCTCCATTCGGTTCGTGCCCGATATCTTCGAGATCAGCCAGAGGGCGCTGGAGGACCCTGCGCTCGTCGCCGACGACGGCCTGCACCCGTCGGGTGCGCAGTATCGTCTGTGGGTCGACGCGATCGCGCCGGTGGTGGAGGACCTGCTGGCCGGCTGACGGGCGCACCGCCGCCATCGACCAGGCGCAGGAGCCCGCCGGCACCGAGCCGGCGGAGCACGGTGATCGCCTCTGCCGGCGGCCAGGGGTCGGGGGAGAGGAGCCGGACCCCGTCCATCAGGCACAGGGCGAGGTGAAAGGGAAGCTCGAGCGCCCGCCACGCCACCGCGGCCTCCCGGAACGCGGCCGGCGCACCGTCCTCGCCATCGATTGCCGCGAGCCCGGCGGCGAGGGTGCGCCGTGCCGCCTCCGACGCGCGGCCGGACACGGACAGCTCCGAGAGACGTTCGAGTGCGGATGCCGCTCCGTTGCG
This sequence comes from Candidatus Limnocylindria bacterium, assembly GCA_036380155.1. Classification (GTDB taxonomy): domain Bacteria; phylum Chloroflexota; class Limnocylindria; order QHBO01; family QHBO01; genus JACDBZ01. The sequence continues at coordinate 8,271 of DASVFG010000142.1, read as the reverse complement.
ATCGCCGCGCCAGAGCGCGGCACGGGCCTCGAGAATGAGCTGTTGCGCCTGCTCGGCGCCGAAGCTCCCGCTCGCCGCCGATGCGGCCAACCGCTGGGCCTCGCTGAGGTCACCGGCCGCGAACGCCACCCAGGCGCGGGCATGCGTCGCGCCGGCCAGGACCTGGGGGTCGGTATCAGCGGGCAGGGGGTGGATCGCGTCGAACGCGCGTAGCGCCTGCGCATCACCCTGGAATGCCCCGATGGTGGCCCCGATGGCCAGCAGGTTGATGCGGTTCGCGCTCGGGATCGGGCCATCCACGATGGAGCCGATCGTCGACATGGCCCACGCCCAGTCGCCGGTGTCGATCGCGACGCTGCAGGCCACCTCGGCGAGCTGGCCGGCGATCTCGCCGACCCCCATGGAGGTGGCGAGCTCGAACCCTTCCCTGGCGGTCTCGAGCGCGAGGCGTGGGTCGTCCGCGACGACCAGCCAGGCGAGGTTGTTCCGCGCGCGCAGCTCGGTCGTCAGATACCCGGCCGTCTCGGCCTCGCCGATGGCCCGCCGCAGGTCGTCGAGGCCGTCCGCCTCGGCGCCGAGCCGGAAGCGAGCCGTCCCTCGGGTGACCAGGACGTCCGTCCGCACCGCGTCCAGCCCCAGTCGTTCCGCGGCCGCGATCGTGCGCTCCGCCCAGTCGAGCCCGGAGCGGGGGTCGCCGACGAGCAGGGTCGCGCGCGCCAGCTGCGCGGCCACCTCGACCCCGGCCGGGTCCTCCCCGAGGTCGCCGAGCGCCGTCACCGCCGACTCGAGCTCCACGAGGGCCGATGCGTTCCGCTGACCCATCAGCAGCACGTTGGCCAGCTGCGCGCGGGCCCGTGCGGCCTCGGCCGCGCTGTCGCTCGCGTCGTGGAGCGCGACGAGCTCGCGCAGGTGTCCCTCGGCGACGTCGAGACGCGCGGCGGCCCGCGCGGCGGTGGCCGCCTCGTCGAGCAGGAGCGCTCGTTGCGGCGTCGAGCCCACCAGGCGCAGGGCCTGCGCAAAGTGGTCGAGCGCACGATCGGGCACGTGGAGCCGGAGCGCGTCCTGCCCGGCCCGTCGCAGGGCCGCGACGGCGCGGCGCGCGATCCGCGTCGCATCCGCGTGCTCCGGCGCCAGGCGGTGGGCTTCGAGCAGGTGCGTGGCGAGCGACTCGGCGACGTCGTCCTCCTCGCGATCCTCGAGGAAGCGGGCCGCGGCGAGGTGGAGCGAGCGTCGTTCGCTGCGCGCAAGCGTCCGATACGCAACCTCGCGGACGAGGTCCTGTACGAACCCGAGCTGGCCGTGCCCGGGTGACGCGCGCTCCTCGTCGACGGTGAGCAGCTCGCGACGAACGAGCTCGTCGGCCAGCTCACGAACGCCCCCCACGTCGCCGCCCGCCACCGCCGCGAGCGCCCCGGGTCGGAAGCGACGCCCCAGGACGGCCGCGGAGAGGAGCAGTCGACGCTCGGACGGCGGGAGCGCATCGATGCGGGCGGCGATCAGTCCGTGAAGCGACTCCGGGACGTCGATGCTCGCGGCCGGGCGTTCGGGTATCGCGCGGGAGGCCGTGCGTGGCTCTGCATCGGTCGGAAGCTGGCCGCCAACGAGGACCCTGCCCAGGATGCGGGCGACCTCGACCGCGTAGAGCGGCACACCCCCGGCCCGCTCGAGGACGGCACGGATGGTCGGCTCCGCCAGCGCCGGGACTCGGTCGAGGAGGAGCTCGCGCATCGAGTCGTCCGACAACGGCTCGAGGTGCAGCGTCGTGGTGCGCCCGATGCCCGCGGCCCAGGTCGGGCGGACGTCGAGCAGCTCGGGTCGGGCGAGCGCGAGCACGAGGATCGGGTGGTCCCTGGTCCAGGCGGCGAGATGCTCCACGAAGTCGAGGAGCGCGGGGTCGGCCCATTGCAGGTCCTCGAAGACGAGCACGACCGGCGACCGGTCCGCGACCCGCTCGAAGAACCGGCGCCAGGCGGCGAACAGCTCATCGCGATCGAACGCGTCCTCGTCGTCCGAGCCGAGCAGGACCGCGATGCGCGGTTCCATCCAGCGTCGCTCGGCGTCGTCCCGCACCAGCTCGTCCAGGGCGCCGGCCAGCTGACGGCGCGCGATCGTCGGACCGGCGTCATCGGCTGCCCTGATACGGCGTCGGACCATCTCCGCGACGGGCGCGAACGTGATGCCCTCGCCGTAGGCCGGCGCACGCCCGACGTGCCACGCGATCACCTCCGGCAGCCCCTCGATCCACTCGCCGAACTCCCAGGCCAGCCGGCTCTTGCCGATGCCGGCGATGCCGGTGACCGAGACGAGGCGCCCGAGGCCGTCGCGAACGACGCCCCGATACAGCTCGACCAGCTCGCGAAGCTCGCGCTCGCGACCGATGAATGCCCCGCTGTGGGCGCCGTGCTCGGCCGCCGTCCGGAGCGACACGACCGGGACGGCCCGGAACGCGGGCAGCCTGGCCCGCCGGCCCTTCAGGGCCATCGGCCGCATGGCGGTGTACGTGGCCGCGGATGGGGCGAGCTCGCGGGTGGTGGCGTCCACCAGCGTCCCGCCGGCCGGTGCCCGCGACTGGAGCCGAGCCGCCACCGAGACGAGGTCGCCGGCGACCATGCCCTGGCCGGTCGCCCCGAGCGTGACCGCCGCCTCGCCGGTGGTGACGGCGGCACGTGCGGCGAGCGGTCTGCCCGACGCGGCGCCCCCCAGGCGTCCGACGGCGTCGACGATCGCCCCGGCGGCACGCACCGCCCGCTCCGCGTCGTCCTCGTGGGCGATCGGCGCCCCCCAGACCGCCATGACGGCGTCGCCGATGAACTTCTCGATCGTGCCGCCGTGGCTGGCGACGATCGATCTCGCCGTCTCGAAGTAGCGCGCCTGGACGCTGCGCACCTCCTCCGGGTCCAGCGACTCGGCCAGGCTCGTGAAGTTCTCGAGGTCGACGAACAGGACGGACACCCGTCGTCGCTCCGCGACCCGGCCGCGCGCCCCATGCGCATCACCGGTCGAGGTGCCGACCGGATCGGCGGCCGGCAGGGAGCCTCCGCAGGCGGTGCAGAAGCGCGTCGTGCCGGAGACGGTCGCCTGGCAGTGCGGGCAGGTCACCGCAACCCGCACGCCACAGGCGCCGCAGAAGCGCGCCGCGGGCGGGTTGTCAGCCCCGCAGGCTGCGCACGTGGCGATCATGCCTTCGCCGTTCCGGCGGGCGGGCTGTCACCAGGTCTCCTTGTCGAACTCGATGTGCACGTCGCCGCTCGACTGCTCGACGGTCGCCTTGGCGCGAATGATCCGGTAGCGCAGGCCGCGCTCGTGGTGGAGGACCGTGCTCGTGATGCGCGACGCCGGCGTGACGCCGGGGATCTCGGCCGCCAGCAAGGCGTCGAGGGGCTCGTGAAGGAGCTGCTCGGCCTCGTCGGAGCTGCTCTTCGCCTTGAGGATGAACGTCCGCGACGGGCTGTGCTCGAGGTATCGCGCCTCGGTATCGTCGCGGGCGCCGAACTCGATCCAGACGTTGAAGGTGTCGTCCTCGTGCGGGCCGTAGTCCACCTCGTCCCAGTACGCCATGGTCGCCTCCTCCGTAGGGAGCTCGATCATAGGCTCCGCCCCGCCCGTCGCCTACCCGCAGCGCCGACCGAGTCCATCGGCGAGGGCTGGTAGCATCGGGCCATGGATCGACCGATGCGCGTGCGCATGGCCCCGAGCCCCACGGGCCCCCTCCACATCGGCACCGCGCGCGCGAGCCTCTACAACTACCTGACCGCTCGGCACGAGGGCGGGACGTACGTCCTGCGCATCGAGGACACCGACGTCGCGCGCAGCACGGCCGAGTACGAGCGAGACATCATCGACAACCTCCACTGGCTCGGCATCAGCTGGGATGAAGGCCCGCAGGTCGCCGGTGGCGAGGACGTCGGTCCGTACGGACCGTATCGCCAGAGCGAGCGACTGGAGCGCTACGCGGCCGAGGCGGACCGGCTGCTCGCGGCAGGCGCCGCCTACCGCTGCTGGTGCACGCCCGACGAGCTCGACGCCGTCCGACGCGCCCAGGAGGCGGCCAAGGAGCCGCCGCGCTACAACGGCCGCTGCCGCTCCCTGACCGATGCGGAGCGCGCCGCGTTCGAGGCCGAGGGCCGTCCGGCGGCGATTCGCTTCGCCGTGCCGCCCGAGACGATCCGCTTCGACGACCTCGTCCGCGGCGAGGTGGAGTTCGACAACCGCCTGCTCGGCGACTTCGTGATCGTTCGCGCCGACGGGGCGCCGCTCTACCACTTCGTGGTGGTCGTCGACGACGAGGCGATGGAGATCACCCACGTGATCCGCGGCGAGGACCACCTCTCGAACACGCCGAAGCACATCGCCCTGCTGCGGGCGCTCGGGTACCGCGAGCCGCGCTTCGGGCACATCCCGCTCATCCTCAACCCAGACCGATCGAAGATGAGCAAGCGGAAGTCGCAGACCGCGGTCAGCGCGTATCGGGCGGAGGGGTACCTCCCCGAGGCGATGGTGAACTTCATGGCCTTCCTCGGCTGGTCGCCCGGCACCGAGGAGGAGGTCTTCTCGCTCGACGAGCTCACCCGCCGCTTCGAGCTCGACAAGGTGCACAAGGGCGGCGCGATCTTCGATCGCGAGCGGCTCGACCATCTGAACGGCGTCTACATCCGCGCCCTGTCCGACGACGCGCTCGCCCTTCGGCTGCGACCGTGGATCCCCGCGGCCGTCGCCGATGACGGTCTGCGGCGGCTCGTCCCGCTCGTCAAGGAGCGCCTCGTCCGGCTCGGGGATGCGCCGGAGCTCCTCGCCTTCGTCTGGGAGCCCGACGCAACCGTGGCCGGCTGGTACGACGCCCCCACGCTCGCCCCGCGCAAGGGGACGGTCGAGGACGCGCGGCGCGCCCACGACGCGGCTCGGGACGCGCTCGCGGCCATCGACCCGGCCGACTTCGCCGCGGACCACCTCGAGGCGACGGCTCGCGCGGCCGCGGAGGCGGCCGGCATGAAGGCGGGCGACTTCTTCTCCCCGATCCGCGTCGCGGTCACCGGTCGGACGGTGTCGCCGCCGCTGTTCGACTCGCTCGAGCTGCTCGGGCGCGACCGGGCGCTGGCCCGCATCGGCCTGGCGCTCGAGAAGCTCGGCGCGGTGCCCGCATGACCGACGAGCCGCGCGTCGGCGAACTTGCGCCACGGCTCGACACGCTCCTCGACGTCGAGCTCCTTGTCCCGATCCGGTCGTCGTCGGGTGAGCTGCCCGATGCGTCGCGCCTGGGCGTCGATGCGTTCCGCCACGGGACCGACGATGAGGGGGAGCGGTTCATCGCCGCCTTCACCGCCCCGGACGTGCTGGCCGACTTCGGCCCACCGGGCAGCGACCACGTCCGCATGCCGTCCCGCGACCTCTTCGCCCGCGCCGACGAAGCCGAGGAGCCGGTGATCGTCGACCCCGGCGCGCCGACCCAGGTCGAGATCCCCACCGGCGTCCTCCCGTTCCTCGCCGCCGGGATCGACCCGAACCGGCCCGATGCGATGCGCGCCCGCCGCCCCCTCGGCGACCTCGGCAGCCTCGAGGCCCCCGAGCAGGTGCCCGATCCCTTCGGCCGTGAGCTCCGTGCCGCCCTCGAGGAGCTCGTCCAGGTCGAGCGTGCGTGGCTCCTCCGTGCCGGCACGACCTGGGCGGCCGGCGTCCAGCTCGCGGCCGATGCCGAGCTGGGGGAGTTCGATGCCGTGCGCAACCGGCTCCACGCGGTCGCCACCGAGCATCTCGGCTCGCGACGGCTGCTCTCGGTCACCGACCTGCGCGTGCCGGCGTTGCGCGACCTCTACGACAGCACCGCCGCGCCGTTCTTCGTGCGCCGCGACGAGCAGAAGGGCCTGCTCTCCCGCCTCTTCGGCGGCTGACCCGCACCGCCGCCGGGGGGTCGCTCAGGGAACGAGCACGAGCCGCCCGGTGACGTGGCCCGCTCGCAGACGCTCGTGGGCGTCGGACGCGGCATCGAGGGGCATGGTCTCGATCTCCCAGGTGAGCCGATGCCCCCGCGCCAGCGCCACGACGTCGTGGAGATCGGCCGGGGCGCCCCACGCCACCGTCGTCATCCACGCCTCGATCGACGGCGACGCGAAGCCGAACGGATGGGTGCCGCCCGCCTCGCCGACGAGGATGACCGCCCCGCCTGGGGCCACGGCGGCGGCTGCCAGCGCGAGCGTGTCCTCGGAGCCCACGACGTCGATCACGACGTTCGGCCGCGCACCGATGCCGTCGAGCACGAATCCCGGGTCGTCGGCGAGGAGTCCGAGATCCGCGCCGAGCGCGCCGGCCCGCTCGAGCCGCGACGGCTCGAGGTCGCGCACCGCGACGTGGAGCGAGCGTCCGGCCGCCGGGACGAGACGCAGCAGCTGCAGGACGAACTGGCCCACGCCGCCGGCGCCGATGACGAGGACGCGCGCGTCCTCGGCAAGCCACGGATCGGCGCGACGGACCGCGCGGAGGGCCGTCATCCCGGCATCGCCGAGCGGGGCCGCATGGGCGGGATCCAGCGCTCCCAGGGCAACGAGGTGGCGTGCCTCGGGGACGATCATCGCCTCCGCATAGCCGCCGTCGGCCTGGAAGCCGGGCGCCACGGAGCGCTCGCATCGCTGCTCGACGCCCGCCCGGCACTCGGCACACGTCCCGCATCCCCAGCCGCCATACACGACCACGGCATCGCCGATCGCGAGGTGGTGGCGCCCGAGGTCGGCATCCGGCCCGGCCGCATCGATGGTGCCGGCGATCTCGTGCCCGAGCGTGCGCGGCAGCTCGACCCGTTCCTGGATGCCGTCGACGATGTGGAGATCGGTGCGGCACACGCCGGCGCCCGCGACGCGGACGCGGACCTGGGCGCCGATCGGATCGGGGAGCTCGACCTCGTCGAGTCGCAGCGGTTCACCGGTCGCGTGGAGGCGCACGGCGCGCATCGTCGCGCGCCCGCCGGTCGCGGAGCTAGGCGTCGACGGCCCCGTCACGGGCGGGCGACGCGGGCGGAAGCGGCTCGGAGAGCGCGCGGATGACACTGTCGACGAGCCGGTCAGGCTCCACGGGGTCGATGATCGCGCGAACCTCCCCGTCGCGATCGACCGCGATGGCCACCGGCTTCGTGACGTTCGTGTTCTCGCCCTCGGTCATCGTCTCGATGCCCAGCACCTCGATGGCGCTGCGACGCTCGTCGCTGAGGAGCAGGAACGGCAGCGCGTGCTTCGCCACGAACGCCGTCTGCTGCTGCTCGGAGTCGGCGCTGATGGCCGCCACCTCGATGCCCGCCTCGCGGAGCCGGTCGTGGCCGGCGATGAGCGCCTCGATCGCCTTGAGGCCGCGACGACCCCCGGCGCCGGGCAGGGTCGGCGCCCCGAAGAACAGCAGGACGGCGGGCTGCTTCGTCACGAAGCTGCGCAGGTTGAGGAGGTAGCCGTCCGTGGCGCGCAGCCCGACGGAAGGCAGCTGATCGCCGGCCGTGACCTTCAGGCTCATGTCCCGATTGTAGCCGCGCCGAGCCGGAGCTCGCGGGCGGCGCGATGGACGAGCCCGTCCCGCTCGAGGGCGTCGAGCACCCGCCGCCACCCGGCATCATCGAGCGCCGGCCCGATGCGATCGGCATCACTGGCGAGCATGGCGCGCACCGTCGCCGCCGGGAGCGCGTGGCCCGGCGCGCCGCTCAGCAGCCGGACGATGGCGCCTCGATATGCGCGGTCCGACCCGCGCAAGGCGGCCTGGCGCGCGACCGGCACCGCCTCCGCCATCCCGCGCGACGGGCAGCCGCGCGCGACCGGGCAGACGTCACATCTCGGCCGGCGAGCGCGGCAGATCCCGGCACCGAACTCCATGCTGGCGTGCGTCCAGTCCGCGGAGCGCCCCCGGGGCGGTGCGGCCGCCAGCGCGTCGGCCGTGGCCTGGAGGTCACGGGGCCTGTCGCGGACGGCGAGGCGCCGGATGAGCCAGCGCCGGACGTTGGTGTCGACCACGCCTTCCGGGCGCCCGAACGCGAGCGACGCCACCGCGCGCGCCGTGTACGGACCGATCCCGGGCAGCCGCTCGAGACCGGCCACGTCGGGCGGCCAGCCGTGGGCAGTCACCGCGACCGCCGCCGCGCGCAACGCCAGGGCGCGGCGGTTGTACCCGAGGCCGCTCCACGCGTCGAGCACGTCGGCCGGGCGAGCGGCGGCAAGGTCGGCCGCGGTGGGGAAGCGCGCCAAGAAGCGTGGGAAGCGCTCGGCGATGCGTCCGGCCTGGGTCTGCTGGAGCATGACCTCGCTC
>DASVFG010000141.1:0-18012 GCA_036380155.1 Candidatus Limnocylindria bacterium | reverse complement strand
GTCTGCTCGCCGCCGGACAGGACGCCGACCGGCTTCTCGGTCGCGTCGCCCGAGAAGAGGAATGCGCCGAGCAGCTTGCGCATCTCCGACGTGGCGAGCATCGGCGCGGCGTCGTTCAGCTCCTCGAAGACCGTGTTCGTCGGGTTGAGCGCCTCGATCTGGTGCTGCGCGAAGTACGCGACCCGCACGTTCGAGCCGAGCTCGCGCGTCCCACTGTCGATCGGCAGCACGCCGGCCAGGATCTTCAGCAGCGTCGACTTGCCGGCGCCGTTCGGGCCGATGAGCGCCACGCGTTGCCCGCGCTCGAGCTCGAGGTCGAGGTCACCCCGGTAGACCACGGTGTCGCCGTAGCGCTTGGCGACATCGGCCAGGGTGATCACGGTGCGTCCCGAGCGCGGTGGCTCCGGGAAGCGGAACTTCACCTGCTTCGCTCGCCGCTGCGGCTGCGCAACGCGGTCGAGGCGCTCGAGCGCCTTCACGCGCGACTGGACCTGGCGCGCCTTCGACGCCTTGTAGCGGAAGCGCTCGATGAACGCCTCGGTGTGCGCGATCTTGCGCTGCTGGTTCTTGGCCGCCGCCTCGAGCTGGGCGATCCGCTCGGCGCGCTGCTCGACGAAGTCGGCGTAGTCGCCGACGTACTCGGTGGCGCGACCGTCGTGGAGCTCCACGATCCGGTTGGCCACCTCGTTGATGAAGTCGCGGTCGTGGCTGACGAGGACGATCGCGCCGGCGTACTGCGCCAGGAAGCCCTGGAGCCACTCGACCGATGCGAGGTCGAGGTGGTTCGTCGGCTCGTCGAGGAGGAGGACGTCGGGGTTCTGGAGGAGCAGCCGCGCGAGCGCGACGCGCATCATCCAGCCACCGGAGAACTCGGCGATGTCCCGATCCATGTCGCCGTCGGAGAAGCCGAGGCCGGCGAGGATCCGGCGTGCCTCGGACTCGAGGCCGTAGCCTCCCATCGCCTCGAACCGATGCTGGAGCCGGCCGTACTCGTCCATGAGCTCAGCGAGCTCATCGTCGTCCGTCGCGTCCTCGAGCTCCATCTCGATGTGCCGCATGCGGCGCTCGATGCCGCTCACCTCGCCGGCGCCGGCCAGGACCTCCGCCAGGGCCGACCGTCCGCGGCTCTCGGCCACTTCCTGGCGCAGGTAGCCGATGACCGTGTCGCGCGCCCGGGTGATCGTGCCGGCATCCGCCTCCTGGTCGCCGGTGATGAGCTCCAGCAGCGTCGTCTTGCCGGCGCCGTTCGGCCCGACGATGGCAAGGCGACGCCCGGCACCGATCTGCAGACCGACGTCGCTGAAGAGGTGTTGCGCGCCGTGGCTCTTCGCCACGCCCGCAATCGTCACGAGGCTCATGGGGCGTGACGCATGGTAACGCGGGGCGCCGTCGACGCTCGGATCCCGGACTCAGTCGGCCACGAGCTTCGCCCCGGCGGTGTCGAAGCGGAGGCGTGTGGCCATCCCCGGCACCCCGGCGCCATTCCAGGCCTTCTCGACCGCGTGCGCGCCCGACGGGGAGTCGCAGATGGCGAGCACGGTCGGGCCTGCGCCCGAGAGGCAGGCGCCCGCGGCCCCGCGGTCGTAGGCGAGCTCGATGAGCTCGCTCGCGCCGGGCAGCATCGGCAGGCGATAGGGCTGATGGAGCTCGTCGGTCATCGCCGCCCGCAGCAGCCCCGCATCCGACGTCATCACGGCCGTGGCGAGCAGCGCGGATCGGCCGGCCTGGCGGGCGGCGGCAGCGTGGGTGATCGTCTCCGGCAGCGCGGCCCGCATGTGCGCGGTGCGGCTCTCGAGCTGGGGGATGAACGCGACCGGGATCCACGCCTCGGGGACGCGGAACCGGCGGAGGGTCACCTCGCCGTCCGTTCCGGTGACCGCCACCGTGATGCCGCCGTAGAGCGCGGCGGCGACGTTGTCGGGGTGGCCCTCGAGACGCGCGGCCAGGGCGAGCAGCTCATCGGCCTCGACGGTTCGGCGGCCGACGGCGGCACCCAGCACGACCCCGGCGACGATCGCCGCGGCGCTGCTGCCGAGCCCGCGGGCCGCGGGGATCATGCTTGAGACGTCGAGGCGCCACGCTGCGGCTCCGGGCGCCATCGACAGGTGCAGGCCCTCGCGGAAGGCGCGGATGAGGAGGTTGTCGTCGGCGGACTCGTCGTCGCCCGGGGCACCCTCGCCATGGGCGTTCAGCACGATGCCCGCCTCGTCGCCGTGCCACAGCTCGGCCCGCAGCTTGAGCGACAGCGCCGCCGCGAAGCAGTCGAACCCGGAGCCGAGGTTGGCGCTCGAAGCCGGAACGTCGACGCTGGCGATGGGCGGCATGGCGGGCCGAGTATAGGGTCGCGCGTACGTCATCCGGCCGCCCGCTGGCCCACCCAACGTCCGAGGGCAGCATGCGACGTCCTCCCATGGGTCGCGCGGCCCCGACCACGCACACTCGCATGCATGACCGTCATCGCCCACGCATCCGCACCGACCCGGGCGCACCGCCCGAGCCGCGCGGCGCGCGCCGTCCCGACCGAGGACGGTTCACGCTGCCGGCCGTCGGTGGATGCCGCGCTGCGCGAGGACCCGGTGGTGTGGCTGAGCTCCGTGCAGCGCGACGGCCGGCCGCACCTCGCCCCGGTCTGGTTCCACTGGGACGGAGACCGGATCGTGGCGTTCAGCAAGCCGAACGCCCGCAAGGTCGATAACCTGCGCGACGACCCGCGCGTGATGCTGGCGGTGGGCACGCCGGGCGTCGACTTCGACGTCGAGCTCATCGAGGCGACCGCCGAGCTCCCGACGGCCCCGGCGTCCGAGGTCATCGACGAGGGCTTCGGGGCGAAGTATCGCGACCTGCTGCGGCGTGCCGGGCTGACCGTCCAGCGCTTCGCGGAGGTCTACTCGCAGCCGATCGTCATCCGCCCGACCCGGTTCGTCGGGTACGGCGGCCGGGGATGGGACGGCGGCGGCGCGCTCGCCACCTGACCGTCAGCTCGGCGGGATCGCGCGCTGGACGGCGCGGATGAGGTCGTCGTAGCCGAAGGGCTTCGCCACGAACGTTGTCGCCGCGATCTCACTGGCCCAGTGCGCCGCGTCGCGGGCGGCCGTCATCACCACGATGGGGATGCGGTGACCGCGGTGGCGGAGCTCGGCGGCGAACCCCCAGCCATCGAGGACCGGCATGCGCATGTCGAGCAGGATGACGTCCGGTGGCCCCGCTTCGACCGCCGCGAGCGCATCGGCGCCGTTGCTCGCCTCGGCCACGTCGTAGCCCTCGATCTCGAGCATGGCCGAGACGGTGGCGCGGATGCCTGGCTCGTCGTCGACGACGAGGATGCGGACCTCAGGCACCGGCTTCCTCCGGCACCGACGACCCCCAGCCGCTCGGAGCGGCGATCTCGCCGCCCACCTCGCCGGCCGGATCGGCGGCGAGCGGCAGGGTGACGACGAACGTGCTGCCGCCGCCGGGCGTGGGCTCGTGCCAGATTCGCCCGCCGTGCTCCTCGACCACGTGCCGGCAGATCGCCAGGCCCAGGCCGAGGCCGGTGTCGGTGATCGACTGCGCGTTCGACGCTCGATAGAAGCGCTCGAAGATGCGCTCTCGCTCCGCCTCGGGCACGCCGATGCCGTGGTCGACCACCGTGAACCGCGCCTGGCCGTCCTCCACGCGCAGGTCGAGGTCGGGTGCGCGTCCCGGCGCGCCGTACTTCCCGGCGTTGTCGACGAGGTTCTCGATGACCTGCTCGATGCGCGCCCGGTCGACGAGGGCCACGATGGGCGCCTCGTGGTCGGCCATCCGGCTCGCGCTGCCGCCCGGGAGATGCCGCTCGCGGACCGCATCGGCAATGACGTTGAGATCCGCGGGGACGAGATCCATGACGGCTCGACCCTGCTCGAGCCGCTGCGCGTCCAGCAGCTCGCTGACCAGGTCGCGCAGCCGGCGTGCCTCTCGCGCGATGCGGCCGATGCTCGCCGCGTCGATCAACGCCGCCGGATCGCGGGCGAGGCGCCGCTCGAGCAGCTCCGCCTGGCCGAGCACGACGGTGAGCGGCGTGCGCAGGTCGTGTGCCGCGGCGGAGAGGAACTCCTCCTTCATGCGCGCGGCCTCCTCCCGTCCGCGCAGCTCCGACGCGTGGGCGGCCAGCGTGCGCGCCTCGAGGAGGACGGCAGCCTGATCGGCGAGCAGCTCGAGGAGCCAGAAGTCGTCCTCGACGAAGATCGGCGACCGATCGGCGTAGACGGAGAGGACGCCGATGCGGCGATCCTCGGTGGTCACCGGCGCTGCGATCACCGTGCGAGCGCCCGCGGCGCGATACGCGTCGGCTCGCTCGGGATCCGCGCGCTCCGCGTCCGGCACGATGAGACGGCGCTGCTCGCTGAACGCGCGCCCGGCGATGAATGCGTCGTCCGGATGCTCCACCCAGCCCCCGTTTCGTGACGGGTAGCGGATGACGTGGCGCTCGTGGTCGGCGAGGCCGACCGAAGCTCCGCTGGCGCCGAACGCCGCCGCGGCCGCCGCCTGCAGCTCGGTGAGTGCCTCCCGCTCGTCCGGGACGCTGGCGAGGTGCGCGGACCGCTCGAGGAATCGGCGCAGATCCGGCTCACGCCACGCGCGCCGCACCCAGGCCGGCGGCGCGAAGCCGAGGAAGAAGGCGATGACCGCCACGAGGGCGCCGAGCTGGGCGACGATCCCGAGCGGGTCGGCCAGGCTCGGCACGAGGGCGCCGATGAAGAGGACGACGATGGCTCCGATGAAGAGGCCCGCCCCGCTCGCCACCGCCGTCATCCGCCGCCGCGTGATGCCCCGGGTCCGCCGGCTCTCGAGGAAGAACACGATGGCCGCGTACCCGCCGACGGCGGCGAAGAACACGAGGGTGACGAGCTCCACGAGCTGGGACGTCGTCTGGAAGGCGACGACGGCCAGCGCGCTCACTCCGACGAACGCGACGAGACCGGCGGCCTGGACCCACCGCGGCGTGCCGCGGAAGTCGTCGACGAGCCGGAGCATCGCCAGCGGGACGATGTTGAGGAGCACGAGCAGGAGGGCGGTGACGAACGGATCGTCCCCGGAGCCCATCCATGTGGCCAGACGCCCGAGCAGGACGACGGCCGCGATGGCGCCGAACAGGAGGGCGGTGTTGCGTGTCGCGCGGCTCGGCTGGCGCATCGCATGGCGAAGCCCGACCGCTGCCAGGCCGATGAACAGGAGGCTGTTGATGAGGTTGATGAGCTCGAGTGCGGTCATCTGGGGCACGCGCGCGGCTGGGAGCCGATTGTCAGCACACGGCGTGCCATCCGGCAAGCAAGCGATCGTCCGGGGTCAGCCGGGATGCCGGAAGCAGCTCACGACATGGTCGTTCACGAGCCCTGCGGACTGCATGAACGCGTAGCAGATGGTGGGTCCCACGAACCGGAACCCGCGGGCTCGCAGGTCCCGCGACATCGCGAGGGACGTTTCCGTCTCGGCCGGGATCTCGGCCATCGTGCGCCAGCGGTTCACGAGCGGCGTGCCATCGACGTACGACCAGAGCAGCGCGCTGAAGTCCTCGATCTCCAGATACGCGCGTGCATTGCCGATGAAGGCATCCACCTTCGCCCGATTGCGGACGATCCCGGCATCGGCGAGGAGCCGTGCGCGATCCGCGTCGTCATACGCGGCCATGCGGGCCGGGTCGAAGCCATCGAACGCGGCGCGGTAGCCGTCGCGCTTGCGGAGGATCGTGATCCAGGCGAGCCCGGCCTGTGCGCCCTCGAGGCAGAGGAGCTCGAACAGCGAACGGGCGTCCCGCATCGGGACGCCCCATTCGATGTCGTGGTACGCGACGTAGGTCGGATCGGTCCCGGCCCAGTCGCAGCGAGGGAGGTCGTCGATCGTCACCGCCTCCATCGTCGCATGACGCCGCTCACCGTGACCACGAGTCCGATGAGCGCGATCCCGGTCGCCGTCACGAGAGCCGCGACGAGGCCGAAGGTGAGGATGCCGTCCATCGAGGGCGGCACGATCCGGTCTCCGGTGCCGAGCTCGAGGGCCGGGTGGACGATGGACTGGATCCGCATCGGATCCCCCCGCTGCGTGTTCGTGCGGGAGTGACGCCGATGACCGCCGGTTCGTTGCAGCCTCAGAGGCTGAGCACGAGCCGCGCGACGAGGAAGTAGATGATGAGCCCGCTGGCGTCGACGAGGGTGCTGATGAACGGCGCGCTCATCACCGCGGGGTCGACGCCCACGCGCCGAGCGAGCAGCGGGAGCGCCGATCCGACGAACGCCGCCAGCGTGCACACCACGAGCATCGTCAGGCTGACGACCGTGGCGATGTCGCGTCCCGCGAACAGGGTGATCGGCAGGAAGACGAGGAGCGCGAGGAGCGCGCCGAGCAGCAGCCCCACCCGGGCCTCCCGGGTGACGACCACCCATACATCGGCCATGCGAACCTCGCCGACGGCGAGCGCGCGGGTCACCGTGGTGGCGGCCTGGGCACCCGTGTTGCCACCGGTGCCGATGACGAGCGGGATGAACAGCGCCAGCGTGACGAGGTCCTTCAGCGTCGATTCGAACACCTGGAGCACGTTCACGGTGAGCGTGGCCGCCACGATGAGGAAGAGCAGCCATACGATCCGGGACCGGGCGACCTGGAGGATCGACGTGGCGAGGTACGGCCGCCCGAGCGGCTCGGCGCCACCGGAGCGGGCGACGTCCTCGGTCTCCTCCTCCTCGAGGACCTCCATCGCGTCGTCGACAGTGACGATCCCGACGAGCCGGTGGTCGGTGTCGACGATCGGCAGCGCCAGCAGGTCGGCTTCGCGCATGAGGCGCGCGACCTCCTCCTGGTCGGTGTCGACCCGCGCCGAGTAGACGTCCGGGTCCATGAGGTCGCCGATGCGCGTCGTCGGGTCGGCCAGCACGAGATCCTTGAGGCCGAGCGCACCGACGAGGCGGCGCGCGTCGTCGGTGACCGGCAGCGCGTAGATCGTCTCCGCCGAACGGCCGATGCGCCGCAGCCGCTCGAGCGCCTCGGCCACGGTGATGCCCGCACGCAGGCTCGCGACCTCCGGCGACATGAGCCGGCCCGCGGAGTCCTCCGGGTAGCCGAGGAGCGTCGACGTCAGCTGTCGCTCGTTCGGGGAGAGGCCGGCGAGCAGACGGCGCGCAACCTTGGCGGGCATCTCCTCGGTGAGGCGTGCCCGGTCGTCGGGGTCCATCGCCTCGAACAGCTGGCGCACGTTCGTGTCGCGCAGGTTCTCGAGCAGCTCCTGCTGGAGGGAGGGATCGAGCAGCTCGAACACCTCGAGCGCGCGGTCCTTGGCGAGGAGTCGGAACGGCACCGCGCGGCGCTCGCGATCGAGGCGCGACAGCTCCTCGGCGATCTCGACCGGATCGGCCTGGGCAAGCCAGCGGTCGATGAGCTCGAGGTCGTCGCCCTCGAGGAGCTCGTCGATGGGGATGACGGGCACCGCGTCGGGCGTGCCGGTCAGGGTCGGGCGGGTCACCGCCGGAGGATAGGCCTCGTGCCCGGCGGGGATCGCGTCCCGCGCGCACGCGGAACGCCCGGGCCGTGGGGCCCGGGCGCTCGTGTCGCGGATCGGGTCAGGCCTTCGAGCCCGACAGGTTCAGCTTCGTGAAGTGGAGGAGCCAGCGGCGGCTATCGGTCCGCTCCTCGGTGAACGGCTCGAGGAATCGATGTGGCCGGCGCGCGATCACGCGACGGCGCTCCTCCTCGATGGCCTGGGAGAGCATGAGCGCGGCGATGGGATGCATCGGTCCGTTCTCCTTTCGTTGTCAGTACGGGTATCGGTTGGTGACGCGAGGAAGCCAATCGCCGGCCTCCTCGGCCGCGAGCGCGAGCTCGCGTCGGAACGCGGCGATCAGGGTCCGCGCCTTCGCGCCAGGTCCCCCGTCGTGCCTCCGTTCCGGCCACTCCGGCCGAGGCGGAGGCGCGAGGAACGCGACGTCGGCGCTGAGGAGTACGACGGCTCCAGCTGCCAGCATTCGGTCTGCCTCCTTCATGTGATGTCGCTGTTCGGGGCGGTTGCCTCGACGGGAAGATCATCCCGCCGGCACGCTCTGCGGACGACGGTCGGGGGTCGCACGGGGACGGGCGATCTTCGGCCCAGGACCGGTACGTCATTCGGCCGCGCCGGTCCGGGCCACCGCGGCCCTATCCTGTCGCCATGCAGCGCACCGAGGCGCCGCTGCGCCAGCTCACCTTCCTGTTCGCCGACGTCGAGGGCAGCACCCGCATCGCGGAGCGCCACGGCGCGACGGCCGGTGCCGCGCTCGCCCGCTACCACGAGCTCGTCGGCACGGTGGCCGCCGCGCACGGCGGCCGCATCTTCGAGCGCATCGGCGATGGTGCGTACGCTTCCTTCCCCGACGCGGCGGAGGCCGTGGCCGCCGCCGCCGAGCTGCAGCTCGCCGTGGCCGAGGAGGACTGGGGGTCCATCGGCCGCCTTCGCATCCGCATCGCCCTCGTGAGCGGCGAGGTCGAGGTCCGCGGCGATCGGTACTACGGCCGGCCGCTGTTCCGCGCCGCCCGCCTGCAGGCCCTCGCCAACGGTGGGGAGACGCTCCTGGCCGGCAGCACCGCCGATGGTCTCGACACGCCGCCCGACGGCACCATCCTTCGCGACCTCGGGGCTCAGCGCCTGCGCGACGTGACGGAGCCCGAGCGGGTCTTCGCGCTGGTGCATACTTCTCGCGCGCGCTCCTCCGAGCTGCCTGAAGCCGATGCTAGCGACATGCAGGGGACCGATACGGTGACTGACGAAGACGGACCGATTCGCGTGCTGCTGGTCGACGACCACGCCGTGGTGCGACGCGGCCTGCGCGGGTTCCTCGAGCTCCTCAAGGACTTCGACGTCGTCGGCGAGGCCGAGAACGGTCGCGACGGCGTCACCGCCGCCGACCGGCTGGCGCCGGACGTCATCCTCATGGACCTGCTCATGCCCGAGATGGGCGGTCTCGAGGCCATCGGGCTCATCAAGTCCGCACACCCCGAGATCGAGATCGTGGCTGTCACCTCGTTCATCGAGGAGGAAAAGGTCACCGCGGCGCTCGAGGCCGGTGCGTCCGGCTACCTGCTCAAGGACGCCGAGGCCGAGGAGGTCGCGCAGGCCATCCGCGCCGCCTACAACGGCGAGGTCCACCTGGATCCCGCCGTCTCGCGACTCCTTGCGCAGCGCCTCCGCCAGCGGAAGGACGCCGAGCCGGTGGAGCCGCTCACGGCGCGCGAAAAGGAGGTCCTCTCGCAGCTGGCCCGTGGCGCGGCCAACAAGGAGATCGCGTACGAGCTCGGCATCACCGAGCGCACGGCGCGGACCCACGTGTCGAACATCCTCGGCAAGCTCGGCCTCGCGTCGCGCACCCAGGCCGCGCTCTACGCCGTGGAGCACAAGCTCGTCTAGCCCGGCCGTGCGGGGCCGATCCGGTCCGGTCCCCGTACCGTGTGGCTCGCTGCAGGTCCTGCCCGGCGCTTGAGCGCGGGTCGGTCGTCCGCCGTCCCAATGCCGGGCAACGGTGAGGCCGCGGGGATTCCTGCCACCTCGACACCAGGCGTCGACTCGGACTGCTTCCGACCGGCCCGACTGCCGTCCGTGACCGCGGCACCCGACCGCGCCCACCCGAGGCCGTGTGTCGATCTGGCAGGGTCCGCGGCACCCGACCGCGCCCACCCGACGCCGTGTGTCGATCTGGAAGGGTCGGCGGACCCGAGCCCGGCGCCCACGCCACACGGCGCGCCCACCCGGCGGGAACGGCGCGACGGACACGAAGAAGCGCCCCGTCCCGGACCGGACGGGGCGCTCTGGCTACCGGGGGACCGGCGGTCGGTCAGCCCTCGACGACGAGGGTCCCGGTCATGTTCGGGTGGAGCGAGCAGTCGAAGAAGTACGTGCCGGCGTCGAGGGCGGGGATCGTGTAGACGATCGAGCCATCGGTCACCATCTCGCCTTCGAAGAGCTTCTCGGCCTTCGAGTCATCGGCGTAGATGGCGATGTTGTGCGGCATGCCGTCGC
The DNA here is from genome assembly GCA_036380155.1 of Candidatus Limnocylindria bacterium. GTDB lineage: Bacteria > Chloroflexota > Limnocylindria > QHBO01 > QHBO01 > JACDBZ01. The sequence continues at coordinate 8,015 of DASVFG010000141.1, read as the reverse complement.
TGTTCGTGAACGCGATCGTGAACGACTCACCCGCGGCGGTGACGGTGACGCTGCCCGGGTCGAACGCCATGTCGGCGGCGGTGACGGTCACATCCCCGGTGGTCGGCTGGTCGGTCTCGCCGCCGGCATTCGTCGTTCCGCACGCCGCGAGGACCGCGACGAGCGCGAGGGCCAGGAGCGAGGAGCGCATCGGCTTCATGAGCGTGAGATCTCCATTGACAAGATGATGCCGGTGGGTCCGCGTGGACCCACCGGCCGATGAGGCGCGGGTCAGGCGGCCAGCGAGCGGATGCGCGCCGGCAGCGGGAGGAACGGGGCGACCGAGGCGATGGCGCTGCGGACGAGGCCCATCGGGCTGCCGTAGACGCGAACCACGTCGATGGCCAGGACGGCGAGGAGCGCGACCTCGATGCCCTTGGCGATGAAGCCGAGGGTGAAGTACGGGCCCATGATCAGGTAGCCGGCGATCGTCATCGCGGTGTAGCCGGCGAGGGCGACGCGCGGGAACCAGCTGAAGCGCTTGACGATCGGCATCGGGGCGGCGGCGCCGATCACGATCAGGGCGGCGAGACCGGCGTAGCCGAGGCCGTTGAGCGTGAAGAGCAGCCCACCGAGGCCGAGGTGGATGTAGGCGGTCGCGAGCGTGAGACCGACGATGGCGGTGGTGACGACGACACCGGCGGGGCGGCTGCGAAGAGCGGTGAACATTGCGGTGAACCCTCCGTAGGTGGTGTGACGCCGGAGCGCGGCATCGGTGTTGATTGCGATGACCGCAGTGTCCGGTTCACGGGGCGTGGCGGAATCGGCCGGGGGATGCAGCCGCGGGCGGGACATGCGCGGCGCCGAGGTGCACGACGGATGACGTAGCCCGGCTCCGTCAGCCCGCCGGATGGGGATCGATGGCGTGATGCCGTATCCTCACGCACGCCGTGACCCGCGCCCCCAGCCGATCCGAGCTCACCACCCCGACCGCCGCCGCCGAGCACCCCGAGACGCAGGCGCTCCTCGCGCGCGCCGTCGAGGAGGCCGCGCGCCTCCTCAATGCCGACGGCGCGATGGTCTACCTGGTGGATGCCGACGGCGGGCCGATGCGCTTCGCGGTCGACGCCGGCATCCGCAACCCCGAGGCGCAGCAGCTCATCCGCGACCTGTCGCTCCCGGTCGGCGTCGGCCTGTTCGGCCACAGCGTCAAGACCGGCGAGGTCGTCGTCTCCGGTGACTACCGGCGCGACAAGCGGTTCGACCACTCCCCGGTCGCGGACCGGATCGCGATGATCGCCAACATGCGCTCGATGGCGGCCGCGCCGCTCATCGCCGGCGGCGAGGTGCTGGGCGCCCTCGGCGCGTACTCGTCGCGGATCGATGACTTCGACGAGTCGGAGATCACGCTCCTTCGCGCGCTCGCCGATCACGCCGCAGCGGCCATCGCCAACCAGCAGCTCATCGACACGCTCGCGCGGTCCCAGGAGGAGCTCGCGCGCCGGGTCGACGCGCAGCGCACGCTCGGGAAGATCGCCGCCTCGATCGCCGCCATCCGCGACCCCGACGAGGTGCTCACCGAGATCGTCGACGCCGCACGGCGGCTGCTCGGATCCGACGGCGCCCACCTGACGCTCATGGAGCCGAGCGGGACGCACCTGCGGCCGATCGTCGCGTCGGGGCGGAACCCGGGCTGGACCGAGGAGTGGCTCCGCGAGCTGCGGTTCCCCGTGAACGACGGGATCAACGGCATCGCCGCGGGCACCGGCACCGTGGTCCACACCGAGGACTACCTCGTCGACCCGCGCATCCCGCACGACCCCAGCGACCAGTCGGTCGCCAACCGCCTGGGCCTGCGCGGCATGGCGGCGGCCCCGCTGCCGGGCGCGGACAAGCGGGTGATCGGGACCCTGGCGGTGTCGTTCGAGACGGTGCATGCCTTCACCGATGACGAGCTCGAGCTGCTCACCGGACTGGCCGACCAGGGCGCCATCGCCATCGCCAACGCCCGGCTGCTCGACAAGGTGTCCAGTTCCGAGGGTCGGTTCCGCCATCTCGTGACCTCGTCGCCGGACCTCGTCTGGGAGACCGATGCCGACGGCCGCTTCACGTTCCTCTCGCCGCGCCTCGTGGAGCTGACCGGCTGGCAGCCCGAGGAGCTCGTGGGCCAGGGCTGGCCGGCGATCGTGGATCCCGACTCCATGGACGGGGCGCAGGCGACGTGGGCAGGCCTGCTGGAGGATCCGTCGAAGGTCCGCAAGATCCGTTTCCTCCTGAAGCGGCGCGACGACGCCCCGATCCCGGCAGAGGTCTACGCCATCGGCAGCGAGCGCGACGGCGCCTTCGCGGGAGCGCACGGCTCGATCCGCGACCTCACCGAGGCGGAGGCGCTCACCGAGCGTCTGCGGCAGCAGACCGACGAGCTCGCGCACCGGGTCGAGGCCCAGCAGACGCTTGCCGAGATGGGCACCCAGCTCACGTCGCTCCGCGACCCATCGGCCGTGCTCGAGCAGACGCTCATCGCCGCCGTCCGCCTCCTGAAGGGCGCGGGCGGGCAGATCGGAATGATCACCACCGACCCGGATGGCAGCCTGCGCTGGGGCGATGGGCATTCCCTCGTCGGCGGCGAGCTCGACCCGTTCACGGCCCGTGACCGCACGACGGTCGACGAGGGCGTCTCCGGGCGGGCCATCCGCGAGCGCCGCGCGACCTGGACGGCGGACTACCTCGCCGACGACACGTTCCCTCACGAGCGCAACTCCGACCGCGTCGCGAAGCGGCTCGGGATCCGCGCGGTCATCGCGGCGCCGTTGCTCGGCGAGGACGGGCCGATGGGCGCCATCGGCGTGTACGCCACGCGCCCCGACGCCTTCGACGCCGACGACGGCGAGCTGCTGGGGCTGCTGGCGGACCAGGCGGCCATCGTCCTGACGAACGCACGCCTCAACGCCGAGGCCGATGTCACCGCCCAGCAGCTCGCCCACCAGATCGAGGCGCAGCGCTCCCTCGGCGAGATCGCCGCCTCGATCACCTCGCTGAGGGACCCGGCCGCGGTCCTGCGGCGCACCGTCGCGGAGGCGAAACGGCTCCTCGGCGCCGAGCACCTCGTCATCCACCAGGTGCGCAGCGGCACGAACGAGCTCGCTGACTATCGCGAGCTGCTCGCCCCCGGATCCAGCACGCCGCCGATCGACGAGTTCACCGTTGCCATCGGCCAGGGCATCGCGGGCCGCGCGATCGCCAGTGGCGAGGTCACCTGGACGGCCGACTACCTCGCCGACACGTCGTTCGAGCACACCGCCCGCGCCGACGAGTGGATCACGAAGTTCGGGTACCGCTCCCAGATGAGCGCCCCGCTCATCGGCGAGGACGGTCCCCTCGGCGCCATCACCGCCTACTCGTCGCGCGGCGACGCGTTCGGGTCCGAGGACGCCGAGCTGCTCGGGGCGCTCGCCAGCCAGGCGGCGATCGTGCTCGGCAACGCGCGACTCTACGAGGAGCTCGAGCGACGGGTCGAGGCGCAGCGCTCGCTCGGCGAGATCGCGGCTCGCATCACGGCCATCCACGACCCGAGCGATGTCCTGCAGCGCACGCTCGACGAGGCCGTGCGGCTGCTGGATGCCGATGGTGGCCGGATCGAGCTCATCGCGGAGTCCGGCGGCCTGCACTGGGCGTTCGGGCACTCGGCCATCGACCTGCCGATCGAGCGCGACGAGGACGTCGACCCGGTCGAGCTCGACGAGGGCGTCTCCGGTCGCGCGGTGCTCGAGCGCCGCGTCGTTCGCACCGGCGACTACCTTGCCGACCCCGCGTTCACCCACGCCGAGGCCCCGGATCGCTACATCCGCCAGCACGGGATCCGTTCGGTGATGAGCGCCCCGCTCTTCGGCGAGGAGGGCGCCATCGGCTCGCTCACCGTCCACTCGCAGGCGCGCGACGCGTTCGACATCGCCAACGAGGAGCTGCTCGAGGTCCTCGCCAGCCAGGCCGCCATCGCCGTCACCAACGCCCAGCTCTACGAGCGCCTCGGCGCCGAGTCGGCGGCGCTCGCCCGCCAGACCGATTCCCAGCAGCGGCTCCTCCAGATCAACGAGCGCCTGCTGCGGACCCTCGACCCCGCCTCGGTCCTCGAGCTCATCGCCGACGGCCTGAAGAGCGTGGTCTGGTACGACAACTTCAGCATCTACCGGGTCGACGAGGAGATGACCGTGCTCGAGCCGGTCCTCGCCCGCGACCGCAACGCCGGGGCCGTGCTCCAGTTCCCGATCCCGTCCGGCGCCGGCCTGACGTGGTGGAGCGTCGAGCATCGCGAGCCCGTGCTCCTCAACGACGCGCTCCACGACGAGCGCGTCATCCAGATCCCCGGCACCGCCGAGGAGGAGGAGGCGATGATCATCGTGCCGCTCATCAGCGGCGACGAGGTCATCGGCGCCATGAACATCGCCCGCACCGGCGGCAGCGAGGTCGCCTTCACCGATGCGGACTTCGAGCTCGTCCAGCTCTTCGCCGGCCAGGCCGCGGTGGCGATCACGAATGCCCGCCTCGTCGAGGAGCTCCGCACCCGGGTCGATGCCCAGCGCTCGCTTGCGGAGATCGCGGCCCAGATCGCGTCGCTCCACGAGCCGCAGACGGTGCTCGACCGCGCCGTGGCCGATGCGGCCCGCCTGCTCGGGGCAGATCGCGCGCAGATCAACCTCATCGGGGAGTCGGGCACGCACCTCGATCCCCCGATCACCGCGGCGCCGGCCCCGCCCTCCCCGGACGACGTCATCGTGCCGCTCGGGTCGGGGATCGCCGGCACGGCGGCGGCCGAGCGGCGGGTCTGCTGGACCGGCCACTACCTCGACGACCGGACATTCCCCCACGACGAGGGCGACGCGCGCATCGCCGCGCAGGACATCCACTCGATGATGTCGGCGCCGCTCATCGGCCCGGATCGCCTCATCGGCACGATCACCGTGCAGTCGGCGCAGCCGAACGCCTTCGGCGAAACGGACGCGGAGCTCCTCAAGCTGCTCGCCGACCAGGCAGCCATCGCGCTCACCAACGCGCGCCTGCTCAGCGAGATCGAGGAGTCGGGCCGGCGGTACCGGCACCTCGTCGACAACTCGCCCGACATCGTCTGGGAGGTCGACGCCGACGGCCGCTTCACGTTCTTCAGCGACTCGCTCGAGGCGCGCACCGGCTGGAAGCCCGCGCAGCTCATCGGCCAGCGCTTCACCGTCCTCGCCGGGGCCACGACCCTCGGCGCGGCCACCGAGGCGTGGCGCCTCCTGCGTGAGCAGCCGGACCGCGAGCAGCGCGTCCGGCTCGACCTGCCCCTGCCCGACGGACGGGTGGCAAAGACCGAGGTGGCGATGACCGGCACGCTGGTCGACGGCCGGTTCGGCGGGGCGCACGGGTCGGTGCGCGACATCAGCGAGCGCGAGCGCCTCGAGGGCGACCTTCGCGACCAGGCTGCCGAGCTGGCCGCGGGCCAGGAGCGCGCCCACCTCGCGCGCGAGCTCCACGACTCGGTGACGCAGGCACTCTTCAGCATGGGGCTCACGCTCCGCACCCTCGAGATCCTGCTCGGCACCGATACCGACGCGGCCCGGGAGAAGCTCGTCGAGCTCAAGGAGCTCCAGAAGGACGCCCTGGCCGAGATGCGGACCCTCATCTTCGAGCTTCGGCCGTCGAGCCTCGAGAACGATGGCCTCGTGCAGGCGCTGAAGACGCACGCCACGGCGGTCGCGCGTCGCACCGGCCTGGCGATCGTCGTCGACGCCGAGCCGATCGACCGGCTGCCGCTCCAGGCCGAGGAGGCGCTCTACCGCATCGGCCAGGAGGCGCTCCACAACGTGGTGAAGCACGCCAACGCGTCGGCCGCCACGATCCGCATCGGTCGGGAGGGCGGTGCGATCCGGCTGAGCGTCACCGACGACGGCGATGGTTTCGACCCGACGGCGGTGCCGCGCGGTCACATCGGCATCATCGGCATGCGGCAGCGCGTGGATCTCGTGGGCGGGGAGCTGCGCGTGGAGAGCCGGCCGAACCGCGGGACGACGATCGAGGCCACCGTCCCCGCCGACGGAACTGGCGCCGCGTCGGCCAAATGACGTAGGCGGCACACCGCCATTCGGCCAATCGTCGCTCTGTCGCGCAAAGCGTACCGTGGGGACATGTCGGTCACGCCGCGCCCTGTTTCGCCCTTGGCCCCGAGGGTGGTGATCGTCGATGCCGATCGACGCGTCCAGCAGAGCCTCTCCGACCTGCTCGGCCTCACCGGGCAGGTCGCCGTCGTCGGACGGGCCGGCGACGTGCGCGCCGCCCTCGAGGAAGTCGAGCGCTCCGAGCCCGACGTCGTCCTCGTCGATCCGCGCCTGCCCGACGTCGAGGCGGGGACGGCCCTCGTCACCGGCATCGCCCGTGCGCGGCCCGACATGCGGATCGTGCTGACCGGCTGGGGCGACACCGACGGTCGTGCCGACCTGGCCGGCGCCGTGACGAGCTACGTCAGCAAGAGCGGCACGCCCGAGGAGTTCGTGGCGGCCATCATGGAAGCCTGCGGCTGCGCCACCTGAGCCCGATCGGCTAGAGATCCATCGCCGCGCGGATCGAGCCGAGGTCCGGCGCCACCGGCGTCAGCGTTCCCTCCTCCGCCTGCACCGCGTCCGGATCCTTGAGCCCGTGCCCGGTGAGGACGCACACCACCACTTCGTCGGGACCGATGCGCCGCTCGGCGGCGAGCTTCCGCACCCCGGCCACGCCCGCGGCGGAGGCCGGCTCGCAGAACACGCCCTCCAGCCGCACGATGAGGCGCTGGGCATCGAGGATCTCGTCGTCGGTGACCGCCTCGATGAGCCCGCCCGACTCGTCGCGGGCCGCCACCGCGGCCTCCCACGACGCCGGGTTGCCGATGCGGATGGCAGTGGCCACGGTCTCCGGCTGCTCGACGGCCCGGCCGGTGACGATCGGTGCCGCGCCCTCGGCCTGGAAGCCCAGGATGCGCGGCAGCGCGCCGCCCGGGGTGCGCCCCTCGTCCGCGTACCGGCGAAAGCCGCGCCAATAGGCGGTGATGTTGCCGGCGTTGCCGACCGGCAGGGCGAGCGCATCGGGCGCGCGGCCGAGCGCGTCGACCACCTCCCACGCTCCGGTCTGCTGACCCTCCAGGCGGTCCGGGTTGATGGAGTTCACGACCACCGCCAGGCCTTCCTCGCCCAGACGGCGCACCGCGGCCAACGCGGCGTCGAAGTTGCCGTCGACCATGACCAGCCGCGCACCGGCGGCCAGCGCCTGGGCGAGCTTCCCGCGCGCCACCTTGCCGGCGGGCAGGATGACGTGGCAGGGCAGGCCGGCGGCGGCCGCGTAGGCGGCGGCCGAGGCCGACGTGTTGCCGGTCGACGCGCACACGACGGCCTGCGCGCCGGCCCCGACCGCACGGTTCACGGCGAGCACCATCCCGCGGTCCTTGAAGCTGCCGGTCGGGTTGGTGCCCTCGAACTTCAGGTGGAGGTTCGGGATCCCGATCTCGGCGCCCAGGCGACGCGCGTGGACGAGGGGTGTCGCCCCCTCGCCGAGCGTGATCGGGAACGCCTCGCCATCGCGGGCCAGCAGGTCACGGTACCGCTCGAGGAGCGGAACGGGTGCGGGAGTCACGCGGCCGAGTATATGAGGCGCGTACGAGCCGGGTGCCATCCGCCGCGTGACCGATGCCGTCCGCCTCGGCTCGGCGAGAGGCCGGCCTGATCTCGCCGCGCCACCACCGAACTACGCGTGGCGGGCACAGCAGGTTCAGCGTTCGGTGAGCGCCTCGCGGACGATGCGCGCCTGCTCCACGGCATGCGCGGCGGGGTAGCCCTCGGCCGGCCGTGAGCGCTCGGGGCGCGAGATGTCGCCGAGCGGGATCTTGTACGGCACGAGATGCCGGATGCGCGGCAGCACGAACTTGCGGGCGCCCATGTTGCGCGGCTCCTCCTGGACCCACGCGAACGACTCGATCTTCCCGTAGCGCTCCAGGACCGGCGCCAGCTCATCGGTGGGGAACGGGTAGAGCC
>DASVFG010000140.1:0-3320 GCA_036380155.1 Candidatus Limnocylindria bacterium | reverse complement strand
CCGGACCGGTTGGTCGCGGGTGGCCAGCGCCTCCATCGAGGATGTCTCCAGGTTCTGCCGGGTGACGACGAGCTCGTCGCCAGTCTCGAGCGCGACGATGTAGCGGGTGTCCGGCCCGAGGTAGACGACCTCGCGAATGCGGCCGAGGGCCGAGCCTTCGTCGGGGCCGGGAGACTCTTCGGGGTCCGCGAGGCGGATCTTCTCCGGCCGCACGGTGAACACGCCGTCGCGTCCGATCACCGTGCGCGCGGCCGCATCGGTGAGCAGGTTCGAGGTCCCCACGAATCCGGCGACGAACGTCGTGGCCGGGTGCTCGTAGACCTCGGCGGGCGAGCCGACCTGCTCGATCCGCCCGTTGTTGAAGACCGCCAGGCGGTCGCTCATGGTGAGCGCCTCTTCCTGGTCGTGGGTGACGTAGATGAACGTGATCCCGACCTGCTGCTGAATCGCCTTCAGCTCGATCTGCATCTCCTCGCGGAGCTTGAGATCGAGCGCGCCGAGCGGCTCGTCGAGCAGGAGAACGCGCGGCCGGTTGACGAGGGCTCGGGCGAGCGCGACGCGCTGCCGCTGGCCGCCCGACAGCTGGCCCGGTCGCCGATGGTCGTAGCCGGTGAGCCGCACCATGCGGAGCGCCTCCGCGACCCGCTTCCGACGTTCGTCGCCGCCCACCCGGCGCACGACGAGCCCGTAGGCGACGTTGTCGGCGACCGAGAGGTGCGGGAAGAGGGCGTAATCCTGGAACACGGTGTTGACGTCGCGGTCGAACGGCGGCACCCCGGTGATGTCCCGCCCGTGGAGGAGGATCCGCCCGGCGGTGGGGACCTCGAACCCGGCGATCATGCGCAGTGTCGTCGTCTTCCCCGATCCCGACGGTCCGAGCATGCTGAAGAACTCGCCATCACCGATGTCGAGGTCGATGCCGCTCACGGCGGCGACGTCGCCGAAGGTCTTCTCCACCCCCTCGAGCCGCACGGCGGCGACTCGACCCTCGGAGCCGGCTTCCGGCTCCCGTTGCGGTGCTGACTCGACCGCCACGGACACCTCGTCGGGGTCGGCGGACCTGCCGCGCCGGCTCGGGCCGGCGGCACGAAGCATGGCCGCTCTCGCCGCGCACTCTGCCCGCCGCGCGGCTCGCCTGTCAAGCAACCGTGCAAAGGAATCCGGCACTCGACCGACCTGCGGGCAGCGGATCGGTGGCCCAGGTCACATCCTCTGGCCGATTCGGCAGCCTGCATCCGGCCACGCTACGATCGAACCGATCGGCGGCCTCGTCGTGCGTGGCCGCACCTCCCACCTTGCGCAGGTCGTTCTCGTGCCATTCTCCGGGGTCCCCTTCGGGCTGCTCTCGGCACTCTCGTTCGGCGCCGGCGATTTCGCCGGGGCCGTGGCCGCGCGCCGTGCCGGCGCGCTCGTCACCGTGGCCGGCGCGCACGGCGCCGGGTTGCTCGCCCTGCTCGTCGCGCTGGTCGTGATCCGACCGACGGCCCCGGACGGGAGCGGGATCGCCCTCGGCATCGCGGCGGGCGTTGCCGGGGCGATCGGGCTTGCCGCGCTCTACCGCGGGATGTCACTCGGCGCGATGGGGCTCGTCACCGCGCTCAGCGGCGCCGGGTCGCTCGTGCTGCCGCTCGCCGCGGGCGCGGCCGCCGGGACCATGGTCGCCCCGCTCCAGCTGGCCGGGGTCGCGGCGATCGGGGGTGCGGCGGTCGCGGCCAGCGGGGCCACCCGATCCGAGCTCGGCCGTCGCGCCCTGCTGCTGGCGGCGCTCGCGGCCGTGGCGTTCGGTGCGTGGTACGTGCTGATCGACCTCGCCGCGCGCAATGCTGATCCGCTATGGGCACTCGTCCTCAGCCGCGCGACCTCGGCCGGGCTCACCGCGGCGGCGGTCATCGGCCGCGTGCGAAGGGACGACCTGCCGGTGCGGATCATCGTCGCCGCCGGGCTGTTCGACGTCGGCGGCAACGTCCTCTACGTCCTCGCCCGCGAGGCGATGCCCGTCGGTCTGGCGGCCGCCCTGACGGGGTGCTACCCGATCGTGACGATGCTCCTCGCCCGCACGGTGCTCGGCGAGCGCCTGCCCCGCCTCGGCCAGGTCGGGGTCGTGCTCGCCATCCTCGGCGTCGTCCTGATCTCGGTCGGCGCAGCACCCGCATAGGCTTCGCCGGCGCCGCCGATAAGCCCGCCGTAAGCCGGCGGTAAGACCGCTTCGGGTCCCATGGGCGTGCGCGTCGCTCGCGCCCGTCGGGTGCGTGGCGCGCCCGCTCGGAGGCTCTGCCATGCGCCCGTGCCCGTGGATCCGAATCGTCGCCTGGGCTCCCGCCCTCGCCGTCCTCGCGCAGCTCCTGCTCGCGACCGCGGTGGCCGCGGCATCGGGCGGCAGCGACTTCCCGCTCTGGCGGCGGTAGCCCCGCGGCGGCGGTATCATGGCTCGGCCCGCCACCCCTCCAGCCGAGCCCCACCGACCGCATGACCTGGGACCGCGTCGCCGTCGTCGAGCAGCAGCTCGACCAGCTCCTCGCCTCCGCCGAGCCCGCGCCGAAGCAACGCTCGGGCGGGGACCCGCTGCGCGACGGTGCCGACCTCACCGTCTCCGCGGCGCTCGCGCTTCTCGAGGACCAGCTGACCTCGCGACAGCTCGACGTCGCGTCCCGTGTCCTCAAGCAGACGAATCGCAGCTTCTACACCATCGGGTCGGCCGGCCACGAGAACAACGCGGTCATCGGCGCGCGTACGCGGATCACCGACCCGGCCTTCCTCCACTATCGGTCGGGCGGGTTCGTCATGGCCCGCGCCCGCCAGCTGGCCGGCGCCACCCCGACCCTCGACACGCTGCTGGGCGTGGTGGCCTCGAGCGACGACCCGATCGCGCAGGGCCGCCACAAGGTGTGGGGCAGCCGTGAGCTATGGATCCCGCCGCAGACGAGCACGATCGCCAGCCAGCTCCCGAAGGCGATGGGCATGGCCTTCAGCCTCGCTCGTGCCCGCCGCGTCGGTGTCGCCAGCGGGCTGCCGGACGACGCGATCGTGGTCTGCTCGTTCGGCGACGCGAGCGCGAACCACGCCACCGCGCTGTCGGCGATCAATACCGCCCGCTATGCCGTGCGCATGGGCCTCCCGATGCCGATCCTCTTCGTCTGCGAGGACAACGACACCGGCATCAGCGTGCCGACGCCGGAAGGCTGGATCGCGGCATCGTTCGGCTCGCTCCCCCATCTTCGCTACGTCGCCGCCGATGGCGAGCTCGACGAGGTGTGGACCGCGGCCGGCGAGGCGATCGACCACGTTCGCAGCTCGCGCCAGCCGGCCTTCCTCCACCTGCG
>DASVFG010000139.1:0-5534 GCA_036380155.1 Candidatus Limnocylindria bacterium | reverse complement strand
GCCGTTGTGGGGCAGCCGCATCCGCGCGCCGCTCACCGCCACCGCGCTCCGGCTCTCCGACTCGACCGACGTCGACCGACCCCTCGCGTCGTATGACGTCGAGGCGTCGCGCGCCCACGTTCGCGAGCTCCACCGGCTCGGCCTCGTGGACGCGGAGGGTGCCGTTCGTCTCGACGCAGCCCTGACATCGATCGGCGCCGACATGGCGGAGGGCACGTTCTCCTGGGACCCGTCCCAGGAGGACGTCCACATGAACGTCGAGGCCGCCCTGCGCACGGCCGTCGGTCCCGAGCTTGCCGGCCAGCTGCAGGCAGGGCGCAGCCGGAACGAGGAGGTCGTCAGCGACGAGCGCCGCTGGCTGCTGGATGCAACCGGCGCGCTCGACGATGCCGCGCGGCGGCTGCAGCGAACGCTCATCGGCCTCGCCGAGGCGCAGGTCGGCGCGGTGGTGCCGGCGCATACGCATACGCAGCCAGCCCAACCGACGCTCCTCGCCCACCACCTTGCCGCCTACGTCGAAATGCTCGACCGCGACCGCGCCCGCCTCAGCGACGCGAGGGGACGCGCGGACGCCAGTCCGGCCGGCTCGGGGGCGGCCGTCGGCAGCGGCCTCGCGATCGACCGCGACGCCGTGGCGACCCAGCTCGGATTCCGGACGATCACTGCCAACAGCCTCGATGCGGTGAGCGATCGCGATTACGCCTCGGAGGTGGTTGCCGCCTGCGCCATCGCCCTCGGCCACCTCTCGCGCCTCGCCGCCGACCTCGTCCTGTGGTCGACTCCGTACTACCGCTTCGTCCGCATCGGTGATGGCCACGCCACCGGCTCGTCGATGCTGCCGAACAAGCGGAACCCCGACGTCGCGGAGCTCATCCGCGCCCGGGCAGCGCGCGCCCAGGGCGACCTGCTCACGGTGCTCGCCGTGCAGTCGGGCCTACCGCTCGGCTACCACCGCGACCTCCAGGACACCCGCGCGCCGATGCAGCGCACCGTCGACTCGCTCGCACTGTGCCTGGCCGCTGCCGATGAGATGCTGGCCGGCCTCACCTTCGACACCGATGCCATGGGGGCCGCCGCCTCGGCCGGCCATGCCACCGCCACCGCACTCGCCGAGCGGCTCGTCCGCGCCGGCGTGCCGTTCCGTGACGCCCACTGGCGCGTCGGCGAGCTCGTCGCCACCGCCGAGGCGGCGGGCTGCGACCTCTCACAGCTGCCGCTCGACACGATCCGCGACGCCCTCCCCGAGCTCGTCGAGCACGACCCGATCGTTCCTACCGTGGCGGAGGCCGTCGCCGCCGCCGACGTCCCCGGAGGGACCGCGCCCGACCGCGTGCGCGCCGCCCTCGCCGCCCTGCGCGAAAGGATTCCCGACCGATGACCACCACGCTCCCCTCGCCGTCCCCCACCGCCGTCGCGACCGACACGGTCGTCCTCGCCTACTCCGGGGGCCTCGACACGTCCGTCGCGGTGCCATGGCTGCGCGAGACGCGCGGCTGCGAGGTGGTGACCCTTACCGTCGACGTCGGCGCCGGCGCCGCGTCCGACGAGGTGCTCGAGCGAGCGCTCGCGGGCGGCGCGACCCGGGCGCTGGCGGTCGATGCGCGCGCTGCCTTCGTGAGCGACTTCGTGTGGCCGACGCTCCAGGCCGGCGCGCGCTACCAGGGCATCTACCCGCTGGCGACCGCCATCGCGCGACCGCTCATCGCCCGCCTCCTCGTCGAGGTCGCGCACCAGTCCGGTGCCGGGTTCGTTGCCCACGGCTGCACCGGCAAGGGCAACGACCAGGTCCGCTTCGACGTGGCGGTCGCCGCCCTCGACCCGACCCTGCGGGTCATCGCGCCGATGCGCGTCGGGATGGGCATGAACCGTGACGAGGAGCTCGCGTACGCGCGCGCCCATGGCATCGACATCGACCTCGGGCCGGGCTCGCCGTACAGCATCGACGTCAACCTGTGGGGCCGCTCGGTCGAGGCCGGCATCCTCGAGGATCCGTGGACGGCGCCGCCCGAGGACGCGTTCGCCTGGACCGTCAACCCGGCCGACGCGCCGGGCCAGGCGACCGAGGTCGTCATCGGCTTCAGCAACGGCATCCCGGTCAGCCTCGACGGCCGCAAGCTCGACGGCGTGGCCCTCATCGACGAGCTCAACCGGCTGGCCGGCTCGTACGGCATCGGCCGCATCGACCACGTCGAGGATCGGCTGGTGGGCATCAAGAGCCGCGAGATCTACGAGGCACCGGCGGCCGTCGTCCTCCACCAGGCGCACGACGCCATCGAGGGGCTCACCCTCAGCCGTGAGCTGCTCGCGTTCAAGCGCGGCGTCGCCGATCGATTCGCGACGCTCGCCTACGACGGCCTCTGGTTCAGCGAGCTGGCGCGCTCGCTGCGGGCCTTCGTGAGCTGGACGCAGCGCCACGTCACGGGCGAGGTGCGGATGCGCTTCGCGCCCGGCACCGCGGCGGTGGTGGGCCGCCGTTCTCCCCACTCGCTCTACGACCTCACCCTGGCCTCATATGGCGGCGAGGACACGTTCGACCACGAGGCGGCCGTCGGCTTCATCAGCATCTGGGGCCTGCCCGTCCGCACCCAGGCCGCGGTCCGCGGACCGTTCGAGGATCCGGACGAGCAGCCGCTCATCGGCCGCCTCGAGACCGTCACCCGCGGTGGCGATCCACCGCCGCCCTCCCGGAACGGCACCGCACCGTCGGCCCACGACGGGCCGGCCGCCAGCGCGGCAACGGCGGTCGCCCCGGCGCGCGTGAACGCATCGCCGACGCAGCCGGCGCGCGTCGTCGCCTCGCTCACCGCCGGCGCGTCGTACCAGCGTCGCGCGAAGCTCGCCGACGCCGACGCGATCCATGCCATCAACGAGCGCTTCGCCCGCCGTGGCATCCTCCTGTCGCGGACGCCGGAGGAGATCGTCGAGACGATCGGGACGTTCCGCGTCAGCGAGCTCGACGGCGAGGTCGTCGGGATCGCCGCCCTGCGCGACTTCGGCGACGGCATCGGCGAGCTGCGGTCACTGGCCGTGGCCGATGCGGCACAGGGGCGCGGGCTCGGCGAGATGCTCGTCCGCGCCATCGTGCGCGACGCGCGGGACACGGGCCTCGGCCGCCTCTACGTGCTCACGGCGAACCCGGGGTACTTCGCGCTCCACGGCTTCGAGGAGATCGCGTGGGAGGAGGTCCCGGAGGTCCTCGACGCCGACCGCGCATCCGGGGTGGCACGCCGCCGCTGGAACACGGCGATGGTCCTCGCGCCGTGACCGCGTCGGCACGCGTCCACGCCCTACCCGCGACGCCGCGCCACTTCCTCTCGATCGGCGACCTGGATCCCGACGGGTTGGCCGGCCTCCTCGACGCGGCCGCGGCCCTTCGCGAGCAGCGGCGCGCGGGCCGTGTGCCGCCGCAGCTGGCCGGACGGTCGGTCGCGCTCCTGTTCGAGAAGCCGAGCCTGCGGACGCGGGTCACGTTCGACGTCGGCATCGCCCAGCTCGGCGGGCACGCCGTCTACCTCAGCCCGGAGGAGGTCGGAATCGGCCACCGCGAGACCGCGGCCGACGTCGGACGCAACCTGAGCCGCTGGGTCGACGGGATCGTCTCGCGCACGTTCGGGCATGCCACGCTCCGCGAGCTGGCCGATGCCGCATCGGTGCCGGTCGTGAACGCCCTGTCCGACCACGAGCATCCCTGCCAGGCGCTCGCCGACCTCCTCACCCTGCGGCAGCGCCTCGGCGACCTGCGCGGGCGGACGATCGCGTTCATCGGCGACGGCAACAACGTGTGCCACTCGCTCATGCTGGCCGGCGCGCTCGCCGGCATGCACGTCCGGGTGGCCACGCCGCGGGGCTACGAGCCCGACCCGGCGGTCGTGAGGGACGCGGTGCAGACTGCACAACGGCTGGGGGGCTCGGTCGAGCTCGGCACGCTCCCGGCCGATGCCGTGACCGGCGCGGACGCGATCTACACTGACGCTTGGACGAGCATGGGAGCCGAGGCAGAGGCCGACCTCCGCCGGCTGCGGTTCTCCGGGTTCCGCGTCGACGCGACGCTCCTCGCCAACGCACCGGACGCGCTGGTCATGCACTGCCTGCCGGCGCACCGGGGCGAGGAGATCAGCGACGAGGCACTCGACGGCCCGACCTCCGTGGTGCTCGACCAGGCGGAGAACCGGCTCTATGTGCAGCAGGCACTGCTCACCGAGCTGATCGGCAGACCGGGACACTGACGAGGGATCCGATGACGACGACGCCACTCACGACGGACCAGCCGTCGGGCGGCGCCGTCGTGGCCGCCTCGGCGGACCGCGAGGAGCTGGCCGCCCTTCGCGAGATCGTCCAGCTCGGGACCACCGCGCCGACCTGGGACGAGCTCATGCAGCTCATCGTCGACCGCAGCACGGTCGCCATGCAGGCGGAGGTCTGCTCGCTCTACCTCGTCGACCGTGACCGCGCCGGGCTGACGCTGGCCGCCACGAACGGCGTCGACCGGCAGCACGTCGGAGTGGCCCGCCTGGACATCGGCCAGGGCATCACCGGGATCGCGGCCGACACGCGCGCTCCCGTCGTCAGCACCGACCTTCCGAACGATCCGCGCAACGGCTGGATCCGTGGCGTCGACCACGACCGCTTCACCTCGATCCTCGCCGTCCCGCTCAGCGTCCGCGACACGGTGATCGGCGTCCTCAACGTGAAGACCGAGGCGCGGCGCGACTTCAGCCCGGCCGAGGTCCGCCGCCTGTCGACGATCGCCAGCCTGCTGGCCGGCGTCGTCGAGCGCCGCCGTCTCCACCTCGAGACGGAGGCCCAGCTCGACAGCCTGCGCAGCATCGACCACGCACGCGCCGAGCTCATCGCGGTCGTCACCCATCAGCTGCGGACGCCGCTCGCCGTCGTGCGCGCCTATCTCGACCTGCTGGGCGAGACGGCCGGCATGGAGCGCTCGTCGGAGGTCGCCGGCTGGCACGAGGCCGCCACCGGGCAGGTGCTGCGGCTCGACGAGCTCGTGAACGCGATCCTCGACACCGTCCGCGCCGACCGGATGCTCACCGTCGATGTGCGTCCCTTCGATGTCGGACCGGTGATCGACGAGGTGCTTACGCGGCTCGCCCCGCTCCTGCGGCGGCATCGGCTCGAGCGCTACGCCGACGGGTCGCGCCTGGCCCTCGGCGACGGCGCGCGGCTGGCCCAGATCCTCGAGCTGCTGCTCGAGAACGCCGCGAAGTACGCCCCGCCCGGCGCGACGATCGTCGTCGCCGACTGGCTCGAGGGCGGCGAGGTCCACGTCGCCGTCGGTGACGACGGACCCGGCATCCCCGTCGAGCTGCGCGAGAGCGTGTTCGAACCGTTCGTTCGGCTCGACGACACCGGGCGCCCGGGGGCTGGCGTCGGGCTGTTTGCCGCGCGGCGGCTCGCCGCGGCGATGGGCGGACGCCTGTGGATCGAGGACAAGCTGGCGGGCGGAAGCCAGTTCGTGACCGCCCTGCCCACCGCGGAGGAGCCACGACCGTGAGCGAGGCGCTCAGGATTCTCGTCAT
>DASVFG010000138.1:0-3378 GCA_036380155.1 Candidatus Limnocylindria bacterium | reverse complement strand
CGCCGACGATGGTCCAGGCTCACTCCGCGGCGCGGAAGCCGCCCTTGTCGGTCGCCTCGACGCGCACTGGCAGCGCGCCGGGATCGTGGGTGAAGTAGCACCACCATCGCTCGCGGGCGGCGCGCGTCACGAGCTCGTTGCGGATCTCGATGGCGTCGATCGGGTAGTCGTCGTAGGCGCTCGTCCAACGGATCGGGAGCTGCCAGCGGGTCGGGATGAGGTCGCCCCAGAAGATCGCGCGCTCGGTCGGATCGCTGGCACGCCCGCCGCTCCGCTCGGCCCCGATGAGCACGGCCTGCGATCCGCGCGTGTGACCGCCGGTGCGGATGACCGACACGCCGGGCACCAGCTCGACCTCGCCGCTGACCTCCGCCATCTGGCCGGCCGCTCGCACGAGCTCGACCTGCTCCCCCTCCATGATCCCCTGCTGGCGGAGCTCGTCGGACCGGGCCGCCTCGACGTCGTCGCGCTGCACGACGTAGCGCGCGTTCGGGAACGCCGGGCGCCCGTTCGCGTCGACCATGCCACCCGCGTGGTCGTAGTGGAGGTGGCTGACGATGACGTAGTCGACGCTCGCCGGGTCCTCGCCCACCGCCCGCATGGCGGCCACCGGATCGCCGCCCTCGATCCCCTTGATGTCGCGGTCCTTCGCCGTCATCCGCACGCCGGTGCCGGTCTCGACCACGATCCGCTTGCCGCCGGCGTCGATGAGCAGGAGGTTGAGTCGGCAGAGGAGGCGGCCTCGGTCGTCGGTGTCGGTGAAGCGGCTCCAGAGCGCCTTCGGGACGACGCCGAAGAAGCCGCCGGCGTCGGGACGGAACCAGCCCGCGCGCAGGACGCGGACGGTCACCCCACCGGCGAAGGAGCGCGGGTCCTCCAGGAGAAACGTCGAAGGCTC
Organism: Candidatus Limnocylindria bacterium; assembly: GCA_036380155.1. Classification (GTDB taxonomy): domain Bacteria; phylum Chloroflexota; class Limnocylindria; order QHBO01; family QHBO01; genus JACDBZ01. Next base: position 2,480 of record DASVFG010000138.1, on the reverse strand, counting down.
GCTCACCGGCGCGCCACGCGGCTCCGTTCGAAGTCGGCGTGGTAGCGGCTGGCGGTCGGATCGGTCTGGCCGAGGTACCGCGAGCCGATGCGAGCGTCGCCGTACGCGATCTCGACCGGCGAGGAGAGGCGCTGGAAGCTGATCTGGCCGATCTTCATCCCGTCGTAGAGCTTGATCGGCAGATTGGCCACGTTGCTGAGCTCGAGCGTCAGCGTCCCCTCCCAGCCCGGGTCGACGTACCCGGCGGTCGAGTGGATGAGCAGCCCGAGGCGGCCGAGCGAGGACTTGCCCTCGAGGCGCGCCACGAGATCGTCCGGCAGCCCGACCCGCTCGAGGGTGGCGCCGAGGACGAACTCGTTGGGATGGAGGATGAACGGCTCGTCGCCGGTGATCTCGACGAGCTCGGTGAGCTCCGGCTGCTCCTCGCGCGGGTCGATGACCGCGGTCCGGTTGTTGCGGAACACCCGGAACCGGTTCCCGAGGTGAAGGTCGACGCTCGAGGGCTGGACGGCCTCGGGCAGGTAGGGCTCGATGACGATCCGGCCGCCGTCGATCTCGGCTCGGATGTCGCGGTCGGACAGGATCATGCGGGCCGGATTGTACCCGCCGGACGTGGCATGGCCGGCCCGCTCGGTGCGCGGCGAGCTACTCGCTGCGCTGGCGGATGAGCCGGTCGACCTCGCGCTGGAGCGTCTCGATGTCGTCGTAGGCGTGATAGACCGACGCGAAGCGGATGTAGGCCAGCTGGTCGAGCTCACGGAGCGCATCGGTCGCCAGGCTGCCGATCTCGGTCGAGGGGATCTCGGCATCGCCACGGCTGCGCAGGCGCGCCTCGATCTCGTCCACGGCGTTCTCGACCCGATCGAGGGTGACCGGGCGCTTCTGGAGGGCCTTCAGCAGCCCCGCCCGCAGCTTCTCGCGGTCGAAGTCCTGGCGTGAGCCGTCGCGCTTGACGACGATGAGCCGCGCGCCCTCCGGGCGCTCGTAGGTCGTGAACCGGTAGGCGCATGCCTCGCACTCCCGGCGGCGGCGGATCGTGCCGCCGGCGTCGAGGTCGCGCGAGTCGATGACCCGCGTGCCCGTCTGCTCGCATCGTGGACAGCGCATGAATCTCCCTGCGTGCGTACCCGCACTACACCACTGGTGGTACCGATGCGAACCATACCACAAGATGTGCGGTGACGCGTATATATGGATATACCGCGGCGCCCTAGGTCGTGATGACCGCCGACGGCGGGCGGGGCGAGGCGATCGGCGAGAGGTCGGCCGGGCTGTCGAGCTCGTCCACGCCGACGAAGCGGAAGCCCCGCTCCCGCACGCGCTCAACGATCTCGGCGAGCGCGGGAGCGACGGGGTCGGGCCAGGTGTGGCACAGGAGGATGGCTCCATCGCCGCGCGCCTCCACGCCGGCGACGGCGCGGGCGGCAACCTCGGCGGCAGACCGTCCGGCCTCCCACTCATAGAGCTCAACGTCCCACCCGACGTGGCGATACCCCAGCGTCGACAGGCGCTCGATGAGCCGCGCGTCGTCGGCACCGGCTCCGAACGGGAAGCGCAGCCACGGCCGTGGGTCGGCGACGCAGGTATCGCGGATGGCGCGCTCCGCTTCGCGCAGGTCCTCGTCGAATCCCTGGGGCGTCAGGAGCGGCATGCGTGCGTGGTAGAACGAGTGGCTGCCGATCAGGTGCCCGTCGTCCGCGATCTGTCGCGCGCTCGCAGGGAACGCCTCGGCCCATCGGCCCTGGACGAAGACCGTGGCGCGCACCTCGAGCCGCCGGAGCTCGTCGAGGATCCATGCGGTGTGGTCGCCGTGATGCGGCCGATCGGGATGCTCCGCGTCGAACGTCAGGGCGACGCGCGGCGCGTCGGTCACTTCTCCACTCCGGTGATCACGATGCCCCGCATGAAGAAGCGCTGTGCCAGGAAGAACACGACCATGGGGATGATGATCGTCATGAGCGTCGCTGCCTGCACGAGCTCGACCTGCTCGCTGTAGATGCTGTTGAACTGCGCGAGGCCAGTGGCGATGGGCTGGAGGTCCGGCTTGGCCGACAGGTACAGGAGGGGCTCGAAGTACAGGTTCCACGTGTACACGATGTGGAAGACGGCGACCGCGATGATCACGGCCCAGGACTGCGGGATGATCACCGAGGTGAGGATCCGCAGCGGTCCGGCCCCGTCGATCCGGGCGGCATCGTCGAGCTCTCGCGGCAGGGTCATGAAGTACTGCCGCAGCAGGAAAACATCGTAGGCGTTCGCGAAGAACGCCGGCACCAGCAGCGGAAGCCACGTGCCCACCCAACCGAGCTTCACGAAGATCGTGTACGTCGGGATCAGGGTCACCGCGGCGGGCAGGAAGATCGTGGACAGCAGAAGGAGGAAGAGCAGGTTGCGTCCCCGGAACCGGAATCGCGAGAAGCCGTAGGCGACGACCACGCACGAGAGCAGCGTTCCGGCAGTCCCGATGAGGGCGAGCATCA
>DASVFG010000137.1:0-3293 GCA_036380155.1 Candidatus Limnocylindria bacterium | reverse complement strand
GGGGGATCGGGGCGCAGGTCCTCAATCGCGTCGGCGAATTCACCGGCAATGGCTGGGAGGTGTGGCCCGATGGGCTGCGGTCAGTGCTGCTCCGGATTCACAACGACTACGCCCCGGGCTCGATGGCCATCACCGAGAACGGCGCGACCTACCCCGACCCACCGGTCATCGACGGAACGGTCGACGACGAGGCCCGCCGCTCCTACGTGGAGCGTCACATCGCCGCGCTGGCCGATGCGCGAGATGGCGGTGCCCCGGTCGACGCGTACTTCGTCTGGTCGCTCTTCGACAACTTCGAGTGGGGGGAGGGCTACAACGACCGGTTCGGCATCGTGCACGTCGACTTCGAGAGCCAGGTCCGCACGGTGAAAGCATCGGGCCGGTGGTACGCGGAGCTCCTGGCAGCGCATCGCGCGTCTGGCGGCTGACCTTCGGGCGAAGAGCGTCGCGACGAGAAACCGAACAGGCGTTCGCATCGGTCTCAATCCTGCTACGATCATCATCCGATGCCCTCCGACAAGATCGTGGTCCGCGGTGCCCGCGAACACAACCTGAAGAACATCGACGTCGAGATGCCGCGCGATCGCCTGATCGTCATCACCGGCCTGTCCGGGAGCGGCAAGTCGAGCCTTGCGTTCGACACGATCTACGCCGAGGGCCAGCGCCGCTACGTCGAGTCCCTGTCTGCCTACGCGCGGCAGTTCCTCGGCCAGATGGAGAAGCCGGACGTCGACCAGATCGACGGGCTGTCGCCGGCGATCAGCATCGACCAGAAGGGCACGTCGAAGAACCCGCGCTCCACGGTCGGGACGGTCACCGAGATCTACGACTACCTGCGGCTCCTCTTCGCCCGCATCGGCCGCATGCATTGCCCGGTCTGCGGCCGCGAGATCGAACGGCAGACGGTCGAGCAGATGGTCGACCAGGTCTACGCCCTGCCCGAGGGCGAGCGCGTGATGCTCATGGCGCCGCTCGTCCGCGACCGCAAGGGCGAGCACGAGAAGCTCCTCGCCGGCGCGAAGCAGGCGGGCTTCGTCCGCGTCCGGGTCGACGGCGAGCTCCACGATCTCGACGAGGAGATCAAGCTCGACAAGAAGTACAAGCACTCGATCGAGGTGGTCGTCGACCGGCTCGTCGTCCGTCATGCCGATGACGACGGCGCGCCGCGACCCGACGCGACCCGCATGGCCGACTCGATCGAGACGGCGCTGCGCCTGTCCGACGGCCTGCTCCTGCTCAACCTGGCCGATGCGCCGCCGAAGGAGGGCGACCGCCTCTTCAGCGAGCGCTACGCCTGCCCGGAGCATGGCGGCTCGTTCGAAGAGCCCGCCCCGCGCAACTTCAGCTTCAACTCGCCGCACGGGGCATGCCCCGACTGCACCGGACTCGGCTCACGCCTCGAGATCGACGCGGACATGGTGCTGCCGAATGATGAGCTCTCCGTCGACGAGGGCGCGATCCTGCCGTGGCGACGGCTGGCCACGAGCGACTCGTGGTTCGCGAAGATCCTGGACGCGGTGGCAGAGCACTACGACTTCCGGACCGACGTGCCCGTTCGGAATCTCTCCGACCGCGCGCGGCAGATCCTCCTCGGCGGCAACGGTGGCGAGCGGATCCCGGTGAAGTACCGGGCGCGGAACGGGAACATCCACACCTTCCGCACGACGTTCGAGGGCGTGATCCCGAACCTGACGCGGCGTCACCGCGAGACGGGGTCCGATGCGATGCGCGCCGAGATCGAGCGCTACATGACGAACAAGCCGTGCCCGAGCTGCGGCGGCCTGCGCCTCAAGCCGGAGTCCCTGGCGGTGACGATCGCGGGGAAGAACATCATCGAGACGACGCGCCGCTCGGTGACCGATGCGCTGGCCTGGTACGACGGGCTGCCGGACCGGCTGAACGACCGCGAGAACCAGATCGCGCGCCAGGTGCTGAAGGAGATTCGCGCCCGGCTCGGCTTCCTCGTCGACGTCGGGCTCGACTACCTGACCCTGGACCGAGCGTCGGGGACGCTGAGCGGCGGTGAGGCGCAGCGCATCCGGCTCGCGACGCAGATCGGATCGAGCCTCATGGGCGTCCTCTACATCCTCGACGAGCCCTCGATCGGCCTCCACCAGCGCGACAACGACCGCCTGATCGGCACGCTCGTCCGGCTCCGCGACCTCGGGAACACGCTGCTCGTGGTCGAGCATGACGAGGACACGATCCGCCACGCGGACTGGGTCATCGACATCGGGCCGGCGGCGGGGGAGCACGGTGGACGCCTCATCCACTCCGGCCCGCTCGACGACCTGCTCACGAACCGCCGATCGATCACCGGCGCGTACCTGCGCGGCGAGAAGCGGGTCCCGGTGCCGAAGCGCCGCCGCAACGGTCGGCGCGAGGCGATCACCGTGCGCGGCGCCCGCGAGAACAATCTCCAGGGCATCGACGTCGCGTTCCCGCTCGGACGGTTCGTTGCCGTCACCGGCGTCAGCGGCTCCGGGAAGTCGAGCCTCGTCACGCAGATCCTCCATCCCGCACTCGCCCAGCGGATCTGGGGATCGCGCGAGCCGGCCGGCAAGCACGATCGCATCGAGGGCATCGACCGCATCGACAAGGTCATCGAGATCGACCAGTCGCCGATCGGCCGCACCCCGCGCTCGAACCCGGCGACCTACACCGGGCTGTGGGGTCCCCTGCGGGAGCTCCTCGCCGCCGTCCCGGAGTCGCGGCTGCGCGGCTACAAGCCCGGCCGCTTCAGCTTCAACGTGAAGGGCGGGCGCTGCGAGGCGTGCGAGGGAGCCGGCATCGTCCAGATCGAGATGCACTTCCTCCCGGACGTCTACGTCCCGTGCGAGGTCTGCAAGGGCAAGCGCTACAACCGCGAAACGCTCGAGATCCACTACAAGGGCAAGAACGTCGCGGAGATCCTCGAGATGACGGTCGAGGAGGCGCTCGGCTTCTTCGATGCCGTCCCCAGCATCAGGAACAAGCTGCAGACGCTGACCGACGTCGGAATGGGGTACATCCACCTCGGCCAGCCGGCGACGACGCTCTCGGGCGGCGAGGCGCAGCGCGTGAAGCTCGCCACCGAGCTCTCGAAGCGGGCGACCGGCAAGACGTTCTACATCCTCGACGAGCCGACGACCGGCCTCCACTTCGACGACGTGGCGCGCCTGCTGAGCGTGCTCTCGCGGCTGGTGGAGAGCGGCAACACGGTCGTCGTCATCGAGCACAACCTCGACGTCGTCAAGACCGCCGACTGGGTGATCGATCTCGGGCCGGAGGGCGGCGACAAGGGCGGCGCGCTC
>DASVFG010000136.1:0-3089 GCA_036380155.1 Candidatus Limnocylindria bacterium | reverse complement strand
GAGTCGCTGGCCGCGGGGCACGGCCTCGAGCCGATCGCCGGCTGGCGGGCACGCGACCTCGCGGGCCGTATCGGCACCGTCTTCCAGGACCCGGAGCACCAGTTCCTCACCGGGTCGGTCCGAGAGGAGCTGCTCCTCGGCCCGCGACGCACCGGCCTCGACGACGCGGCCGCCGGCCGGCGGGCGGACGAGCTGATGGAGCGCCTGCGGCTCACCGGGCTCGCGGCCGCCAACCCGTTCACCCTGTCGGGCGGCGAGCAGCGGCGCCTGTCGGTGGCCACGGCCCTGGCGGCGGCGCCGTCCCTCCTCGTCCTCGACGAGCCGACGTTCGGCCAGGACCGCAGGACGTGGGGTGAGCTGCTCGCCCTCCTCGCCGCGCTCCGCGACGGCGGGCGCGGGATCGCGTTCGTCAGCCATGACGAGGCGTTCGTGGCCGCGCTCGCCGACCGCACGCTGGCGCTCCGGGGCGACGCCTGATGCAGCTCCTCACGCCGCTCGTGCCCGATCCGCGCGCGCCGCTGGCGCGTGCCAACCCGATCGCCAAGCTCGGGGCCGGCGTCCTCCTGCTCGCCGCGCTGTTCGCGTCGCTCGACGGCGTGACGGCCGCGATCGTCCTCGCCGGCGTCCTCGCCCTGCTTCCCTTCTCCGGCCTCTCGGTGAGCTCCCTCGCCGGCCGCGCCTGGCTCATCGGTCTCGGCGCGGTCTCGATCGCGCTCTTCTCGATCCTCTTCGCGCCGGCCCAGGCCGGCCCCACCCTCGTCGCCATCGGTCCGCTGCGGATCGGGGTCGACACCGCGATCGGCGGCGCGGGGCTGGCCGCGCGCCTCGTCGCGATCGCGCTCACCGGCATCCTCGCCGTCGCGACCAGCGACCCGACCGCCCTGGCCGATGGGCTCGTGCAGCAGCTCCGGGTCTCGCCACGCTTCGCGATCGGTGCGCTCGCCGCGCTGCGGCTCGTGCCGCGCCTCGCGCTCGAATGGCAGACGATCGCGCTGGCACGCCGCGCCCGCGGGATCGACGCCGGCCGCAACCCGGTCGCGGCCGTGCGCCTCTTCGCGGGGCAGCTGCTCGGGCTGCTCGTCGCCGCGATCCGCCTCGCGACACGGATGGCAACGGCCATGGAAGCGCGTGGGTTCGGCGCGCTCCCGGCCCGCACGGTTGCGCGTCCGCGGCGGATGCGTGCGGGCGACTGGGCGTGGATCGCCGCCGCGTTCGTGCTCGGCGCGGGCGCCATCGGCGTGAGCCTGCTGCTCGGGACCTGGCGCCCGCTCATCGGCTGAGACGGTCGCGCCTCGGTACCATCGCGACGTGACCCATTTCGAGGAGCTCCGGTTCCGCGCCGGCGACGGCACGCTGGCCGGGACGCTCGTTCGTCCCGATGGCGACGGCCGCCACCCATGGGCGCTCCTCGTCCCGAGCTGGCTGCCGCGCGACCGCGACGGCGGCTGGGACCGGGTTCGGCACGCCGACTGGTTCGCGCCGCGCCGCCGCGGCGAGGCGGACGGTCCGCTCGCACGCCTCGCGACCGCGCTCGCCGACGTCGGCGTCGCGTCGCTCCGTGTCGACCCACGGGGCTGCGGCGCGTCCGACGGCACCTGGGAGACGGCCTCGCTCTTCGCGCGCATCGACGACGCCCGCGATGCGGTCGGGGCCATGCGCTCCCGTCCCGACCTCGACCTGCGGCGCACCGCCATCGTCGGGCACGGCGAGGGCGCGGTCGTCGCGCTCAGCGTCGCCATCGGGGACCCGGCCATCGGTCTCGTCGGTCTGCTCGGGGCGCCCGCGCGGTCGCTGCCGACCATCTGGCGGCGTGGCGTCTCCCTGCGCGCGCTCGACCCGGCGCAGCATGCGCATCCGATCGTGGCGGCCATCGACCGCTTCACCGAGCCGCTCTTCGAGGCGGTCGAGCGGTATGAGCCGGCCATCGACATCGAGGTTGCCGGTGCCCCGCTGACCCTCGATCTCGCGCCCTGGGACCAGGGCACCCATACCCCGGTCGTGGCGCTCGCCACGATGCTCCATCGCGCGGTGGTCGTGGCCCACGGCACCGCGGACGCGTGGGTGGACGTCTCCGAATCGGCCCTCCTCGTGGACGTCCTGCGCGAAGGTGGCAACGACCCGGTCCTCCTGACCATCCCCGGCGTCGGCCACGACCTCGCGGAGGCCGACGATGCGGCGATCGCGTCGGTCGCATCGGCCATGGTCGATCGGCTCGAGGCCCGCGAGCTGCCCCCGGTCCTCCTCGCGATCGAGGAGATGGGCGGTCCGCACTAGACTGGCGGCATGACCCGACTTGCCTCCGGGGACCCCGCGCCGGACTTCGAGCTCCTCGCCGATGACGGGTCGACCGTTCGATCGGCCGACCTCGCCGGCGCGCGCTACGTCCTCTACTTCTATCCCAAGGACGACACGCCCGGCTGCACGGCCCAGGCCTGCGGCCTCCGCGACAGCTGGTCGCGCGTGGCGGAGACCGGCGTCGAGGTGTTCGGCGTGTCTCCGGACTCGGTGAAGAGCCACGCGAAGTTCCGCGCCAAGTACGACCTCCCGTACCGCCTGCTCGCGGACGACGGCGCCCGGCTGGCCGATGCGTACGGTGTCTGGATCGAGAAGAAGTTCGCGGGCCGCGAGTACATGGGCAACGAGCGCACCACGTTCGTCATCGGCGCCGATGGGCGCGTCGAGACCGTGCTCCCGCAGGTGAAGCCGGCCGCGCATGTCGAGGAGCTCCTCGTGGCGCTCGCGGCGTGAGCGACCCGGAGCGCGGGACCGTGGTGGTCGGCACCATCCTGGTCGCCGGCGTCCTCCTGCTCGTCGTGCTCGGTGTCCTCGCCCTCATGGCCTTCACCCAGCCGATTCCATGATCCGGGCGACCACCGCCCTCGCTGCTCGGCGGTCGGTGGACGACTGAGCGCTCGTTCGCCTGGTTGGCACGGGATATGCGACATGGAGGGTGCGACGCCACGCGGCGCCGCATGGAGGGAATGGGAAATCCATTGAGGAGACTTCGATGCTCTGGACGATCATCGTCATCCTGCTGGTCCTCTGGCTGCTTGGCCTGATCGGCGGTATCGGCGGAAACCTGATCTATC
>DASVFG010000135.1:0-9584 GCA_036380155.1 Candidatus Limnocylindria bacterium | reverse complement strand
GCGCCGGATCGGCTCGAGCGCGCGGGGGAGCTGGATATGGGCGAGATCGCCGACCCGGGCGCCGGCCCAGCCGTAGCTCACGACGTGGACCGCCTGCTCGATGTGCGCCGCGACGCGCTGGGCCAGGAGGTGGGGGAGGGCATCCTCCGGGCGGTCCACGCCGACGCCGGCGGTCGTCGAGTCGCCGAGCACCACGAGGCGCAGCCGAGGGCTGGTCGAGCCGTCCGGTGCCGGCACGACGTGGTTGACGTAGAAGCCGGGATAGCCGGGCAGAAATTCGAGGCGCCGCAGGCGGAGGAGCTGGGCGGTGACCACGCCGGCGAACGCGGCCACGGCACCGCATCCGACGAGGGCAAGCCGCCGCAGCACGCGTTCCATGCCGAACACCGTACCGAACGCCGCCCGTTGACGCCACTCGCCACAATCGGTCGCGTGCCGCACGCTCCGCTCGTCATCGTCAACCCGACCGCGGGCAGCGGCCGCGCCGGGCGCATCGTCCCGTGGATCGGGGAGCGGCTCGAACGGCGCCCCGACGCGCGCCTCGTCATCACCCGTCGGGCCGGGCAGGCGGAGGAGCTGGCGGCGAGCGCCGCTGCGCGCGGCCACGAACGGGTCGTCGTCGTCGGCGGCGACGGAACCGTCCAGGAAGCGGTGAATGGCGTGATCGCCGGTGCGGAGCGCGTCAGCCTGGGCATCGTCCCGGTCGGGAGCGGCAACGACCTCGCGCGCAGCCTCGGACTGCCCCGCGATCCGGCCGAGGCGTGGACCGTGGCGATCGGCGAGCCGGTGCGCGCGATCGACGTGGCGCGTGCCGAGGATGGGGAGGGGTTGACGCGCCGCTTCGCGTCGGCCGGTGGCATCGGTTTCGACGCGCAGGTCGCCGCGGCGATGGCGACGCGCAGCGGCTGGCAGCGGGGCCAGGCTGGCTACCTCCTCACCACGCTGAGCGAGCTGCGCCGATTCGCGAACCGCGAGCTCCAGATCAGCATCGACGGCCGCGCCTCCTCGCACCGGGTCCTGTTCGTCGCGGTCGCCAATGGCGAGTACTACGGCGGCGGCATGCGAATCGCGCCGGGCGCCACGGTGGACGACGCCCGGCTCGACGTCTGCATCGTCGGTGACGTGTCACGCCTGACCGCCCTCCGCCAGCTCGCGAACCTCTACCGCGGCACGCACGTCCGGCATCCCCAGGTGGCGCTCGACGGCGGCCGCGAGCTCACCTTCGACGGGGAGGCGGCCACGCGGATCCACCTCGACGGTGAGCCCTGGGGCCGCCTCCCGCTGCGGATCACCGTGGAACCGGGACGGATCGACGTCGCCACCGGTGCACCGCGACGAGCGACGGTCGGGTAGGCTGCGCGCCGTGACGCACCCTGACATCGCACGCGGTGCGCGCGTCCACGGATCGAGCGGACGCCGCATCGGGACCGTGGACGCCACGTTCGCCGACTACCTTCTCGTTCGGACTGCGGGCCTCCTGCCGGTCGACCTGTACGTCCCGCGCGACGCGGTCACGGTCGACGGCGGCCGCCTGCGGGTCGATTGCGGGGCGCGCGAGGCGTACGACCGCTGGCACCGACCGCTGAAGCGAGCGCCCCATGACTGAGCGAACCTGGCCCGCCGGCGCCCTCGAGCGACTGCGCGTCGAGCGCGAGGTGCGCATCCGGACGTCGGACGCCGATGGAGACGAGCACATCGCCATCATCTGGGCCGTGGTCGACGACCGTGACCGGGTGCTCGTGCGCTCGTGGAAGGGCGCCGGCGCGCGGTGGTTCCGCGAGGCGACGGCCGGCCGGCCCGTGGCGCTGCTCGTTGGCGACGACGTTCACGACGTCATCGTCCACGATGCCACGGATGCGGACCGCGTGGCCGCATGCTCAGCGGAGCTGGCGCGCAAGTACGCCGGCGACCCCGCGACCGCCTCGATGGTGCGTGACGAGATCCTCGACACGACCCTCGAGCTGACGCCGGCCTGAGGCTCGCCCGGGTGGTCGCTCGCACGGGTTGTGCAGTACGCTGAGCCACATGGACGACGCAACGACGATCCAGCCGCTCGGCGGTCCCGTGCCGTACGCACCAGGCGACGCCGATGCGTTCTTCGCGCACGTGGGCAGCGGTGGCAAGGTCGAGGCCGATGACTGGATGCCCGACGAGTATCGTGCCGCGGTCCTGAAGTTCGTCGAGATGCACGCGAACTCCGAGCTCATGGGCGTGCTGCCGGAGCGCGACTGGATCATGCGCGCGCCGAACCTGCGCCGGAAGCTCGCGCTCACGAGCAAGATCCAGGACGAGGTCGGCCACGCCCAGCTTCTCTACCGTGTTGCCGAGGACCTCGGGAAGCCGCGCGCCGCGATGCTCCAGGACCTGCTCGACGGCAAGACGAAGTTCCACAACGTCTTCCATTACCCGACGAAGAGCTGGGCCGACATCGGCATCATCGCGTGGCTCGTCGACGCCGCGGCGATCGTGAGCCAGCAGGCGCTGCGGGACTGCTCGTACGCCCCGTACGCGCGCACGATGAAGAAGATCTGCTGGGAGGAGTCCGTGCACATCATGCACGGCCGCGACGTCGTGCTGACGCTCATGAACGGCACCGCGTCGCAGCGCGCCATGGTCCAGGAGGCGCTCGACCGATGGTGGGGCCCGCTCATGCAGATGCACGGTCCACCGACCGATCCGGCGAAGGACAAGGACCTCCACTGGCGCATCAAGGCGAAGAACAACGAGCAGCTCCGCCAGGAGTTCCTGTCGATCTACGTTCCGCGCATCCGCGAGCTCGGCCTGCGCATCCCGGACGCCGCGCTGCAGTACGACGACGGCGAGGGTCGCTGGCACTACACCGAGCCGGACTGGGCCGAGCTGAAGTCGGTGGTGACCGGCCACGGCCCGGCGTCGCAGTCGCGCCTCGGCTTCCGTCGCGAGCACTACGCGGACACGCAGTGGGTGCGCGACGCCCTCCTCGGGAGCGCGACCGCCGCCGCGTGAGCCCGACGGCCGCGGAGGTCCCTGCGGGCCGATGAGCACGCCACCCGAGGACCGGATCTGGGAGGTCTTCCGCCAGGAGGCGGAGGGCGACCCGATGGTGCATGCCGGGAACGTGAACGCCCCCGATGACGAGCTGGCCATGCACTACGCCCGCGAGTTCTACGGTCGCCGCGGCGAGTCGCATCGGCTGTGGATCGTGCCCCGCGACCAGATCGCCGAGCTCGAGGATCCGGATCTCCTCGCGCCGCCGTTCGACCGGAGCCACAAGCGACCGGGCGGGTACCTCATCAAGCACAAGCTCGAGGCGGCAAAGCGTCGCGCAGCCGGCGACGAGCCCGCGCCATGACGGCGACCGAGACGACTCCGGCGGGGCGGACCGCCCTCGACGAGCTGCTCCTGACCCTCGCCGACGACGAGTTCGTCATCGGCTCGTGGGATTCGGAGTGGACCGGCATCGCGCCGATGCTCGAGGAGGACGTCGCGACCAGCTCGGTCGCGCAGGACGAGATCGGCCATGCCCGCGCGCTCTACGAGCTGCTCGCGGAGCTCCGTGGCGTCGACGCGGACGAGATCGCGTTCGGGCGTGAGGCGAGCGCATTCCGGCACGCCAGCCTCCTTGACCACGCGCGTGGCGACTGGGCGTTCAGCGTGGCCCGCCGCTACTGCTACGAGACCGCCGACGCGGTGCGGCTCGAGGCACTCGCACGGTCGACCTGGGAGCCGCTCGCGCTGCTGACGGGAAAGATGCGACGCGAAGAGACGTACCACCTCCTTCATGCGGAGGCCTGGCTGCGGCGCCTGGCCGACGCGGGCGGCGAGGCCGCCGACCGACTGGCCGATGCGATCCGCGCACTGTGGCCAGACGCCCAGGATGTGTTCACGCCGTTGCTCGGGGAAGATGAGCTCGTGGCATCGGGAGCTCTGCCGGTCCCGATGCGCGCGCTGCACGCGGCCTGGACCGATCGCGTCCGGCCGCGGCTCGAGGCCATCGCCGGTACGCTGCCGGAGGCGGCGCCCCGCCTCGATGGCCGGGAGCGGCACGGCGAGGAGTTCGCATGGCTCCACGGGCAGTTCACGATGGTCACGCGCAGCGAGGCGGGAGCGACCTGGTGACCGCCGCGGAGCGCCCGTCCCTGGCGGATCGCGTGTGGCAGGAGCTCGCGCAGATCTCCGATCCGGAGATCCCAGCCATCAGCCTCGTCGATCTCGGCGTCATCGGTTCGGTGACCGTGGATGCGTCCCGGGCGCGCATCGAGATCCTGCCGACCTTCGTGGGCTGCCCGGCCATCGAGGTCATGCGCACCGAGGTGCGTGAACGGATCGGCGCCATCGGCGTGTCCGATCACGTCGAGGTCGAGATCAGCTACCGACCGCCATGGACGAGCGACCGCATCAGTCCTGCCGGCCGCGAGCGGCTGCGGCGGTCGGGATTCGCGCCGCCGCATGCTGGACCGGTGATCCCCGACGTGGCGACGGGCCTCGATGAGCTGGCGGTCCTCGCGATCGCGGAATGCCCGTACTGCGGGTCGATGAACACGACCCTCGAGAACCCGTTCGGCCCGACGCTGTGCCGAGCCATCTACCACTGCGCGGACTGCCGGCAGCCGTTCGAGCAGATGAAGCGCGTGTAGCTCGCTCGCGGCATGGGCGCGGCCGGTAGCACGGCACCGCTCCTTGGCGCGCCGCGTGCATCGCTGCGGCGCATGACCGATCACGACCACCCGCAGGGTCCCGGGCAAGGACCCCTCGATCGCCCGGTCCGCGACGGCGGCGATCCCATCGGCGACGACGCCTATCCCGGAGGCTCCGGGATGCTCCCGCCGACGGCCGACATGGACGACCCGATCCCGGAGACCGGCATGCCCGGTGAGCCGGAGCTCGCGCCCGACGAGCTGGCCGGCGACGGCGATCGACGGACGGCGGACGACGAGGGCGGCGTCCCGGCTGCCTGATCGCGACGCCGTCGATCGGGGGCGCCATGCGGTACCCTTCGGCGCATGACGATCGACGCTGACGAGATCGCCGAGGACGCGGGCGCGGCGCTCGCATCCGGGCAGGAGAACCACCTTGCCGCGATGCGCCACTCGGCGGCGCACATGCTCGCCTCCGCGATGCTCGAGCTGTTCCCCGACGCTCGGTTGGGGATCGGTCCGGCCATCAAGGATGGCTTCTACTACGACTTCGACCTGCCGCGGCCGTTGACCCCGGCGGATCTCGAGCAGCTCGAGGCCGGCATGCGGGCGCAGCAGGCCGCGGCCCTCGCCTTCGAGCACTCGCAGGACCTCGCCCGCGCCGACGCGGTTCGCCTGCTCGAGGAGCGGGGCCAGCCCTTCAAGGTCGAGATCGTCAACGACCTGCCGGAGTCCGAGGGTCCCACCGTCAGCTTCTACCGGCACGGCGGGTTCGAAGACCTCTGCCGCGGCGGTCACCTCGGCTCGACCGGTGAGCTCGGCGCATTCAAGCTCCTCAACACCGCCGGCGCGTACTGGCGCGGCGACGAGACGCGGCCGATGCTCCAGCGCGTCTACGGCACCGCCTGGGACACGCAGGCCGAGCTCGACCAGCACCTCTGGCGTCTCGAGGAGGCGAAGAAGCGCGACCACCGTAAGCTCGGTCGTGACCTCGACCTCTTCAGCTTCCATCCGGAGTCGCCGGCCGCCCCGTTCCTCCACCCGAAGGGCATGGCGCTGTGGCGCGCGCTCGAGGACTGGTCGCGCCAGGTTCGTACCGATGCGGGATTCCACGAGGTCCGCACCCCGAGCCTCGTCCGCAAGGAGCTGTGGGAGACGTCCGGTCACTGGGGCAACTACCAGGACAACATGTTCGTGCTCGACGACTACGACCACGTGTCGGGCCTGAAGCCGATGAACTGCCCCGAGGAGATCCTCATCTACCGCACGCGCGCGCGGTCGTACCGTGACCTGCCGATGCGGTTCAGTGACTACAGCACGCTCTTCCGCAAGGAGCGCACGGGCGTCCTGGCGGGCATGTTCCGTGTTCGGCAGCTCACGCAGGACGATTCGCACGTCTTCTGCCGCGACGACCAGGTCGACGACGAGATCCGGCTGGCGCTGTCGCTCGTGCGGACGCAGTACGCGCCGTTCGGCTTCGAGCCGCGCGCGAAGCTCGCCACCCGCCCCGACAAGCGGCTCGGGTCCGACGAGTTCTGGGAGCGCGCCGAGGGGCGGCTGAAGGAGCGCCTCGACGAGGACGGGATGTCCTACGAGATCGACGAGGGCGGGGGAGCGTTCTACGCCCCGAAGATCGACATCTTCATCGAGGACGCGCTCGGTCGCGAATGGCAGATGGCGACCATCCAGGCCGATTATCAGCTGCCGCAGCGCTTCGACCTCGAGTACCGCGCGCCGGACGGCGGGTTCGAGCGACCGGTCGTCATCCACTACGCCATCTACGGCAGCTTCGAGCGGTTCATCGGCATCCTGACCGAGCAGTACGCCGGCGCGTTCCCGCTCTGGCTGGCCCCAACGCAGGTCGCGATCGTGCCGATCGCCGACCGGCACCTCGAGTACGCGGAGTCCGTCCGGACGGCCCTGGCAGCCGCCGGCCTGCGGGCCGAGGTCGACGCGCGGTCGGAGCGGATGCAGGCCAAGCTGCGGGAGGCGCAGGAGCAGAAGGTGCCGGTCATGGTGGTCGTCGGCGACCGCGACCAGGAGGCGGGTGCCGTCTCCCCGCGGCTCCGGACCGGGGAGTCGTCGCAGGGGGTGCCCCTCGACGAGTTCATCGCCGATCTCACCGCACGAGCCGCGTCCCGCGAGCTCTGGCCAGCGGCGGGAGCCGCCGGGCCGGCGGAGTGACGGCCGCCGAGACCCGCCGCGGCTACGCGTTCTCGGCCGGGAACGGCGTCGACCGCGGCATGACGTTTCGGCGATGAGGAAGATGCGCGGCATCGGCCAGCTTGCGCTGCGCTCGACCGACCCGGAGCGCGTCGCGGAGTTCTACGCCTCGGCGTTCGGGTTCCGCCGCGTGGCGGGGGACGACGGTGGCGTTGACCTCGAGCTCGGCGGCTTCGAGCTGAGCTTCCGCCGCGGCGACACGGCCGCTCGTGACGGGATGCAGATCGGCTTCAAGGTCGACACCGCGGGCGAGGTCGACGCATGGGCGCAGGAGCTCGGCCGCCGCGGATTCGCGCTCGCCGCCCCGCCATCGGGCGATCGCGGGGAGGGGAGCCGCAGCTTCCGAATCGCCGACCCCGACGGCCGCCAGGTCGCCGTCTTCTTCGACTTCCCGGCCTGAGCAGGCGATGAGCCGCCCCGGAGGGCGGCCCATCGCATCGGTCTCAGGTGCGCCCCCGGCTCACTTCGGAGGCGGCGGCACCAGGCAGGCGACGGCCGCCGACACGTTGCCGGACGAGTCGCTCGCGGACACCCACGCGTCGCCGGTGCCGAAGATGTGCACCCGCACCGCACCGGCCTGCCCGTTCGAGCTGCCGATCGTCTGCTCCCGTGGCGTCGTCCCCGGCGCCTGGGTGTACTTGATCGTCGTACCGGACGGATACGGGCCGAAGACCGTCCCGCTCCCCGCATCGGTCACCCAGATCGACGGATCGGAGTCGACGTTGTCGGTCGCGGTGAGCAGGTAGAACCCGTCCGGGTTCTGGTTCGACGCGCGCGGCACCGTCTTGCCGTGCGGGTTCGTCCCTTCGGTGCAGGCCGGCGCGGGCGCCGTCACGTCGGGGATGTCGACGGTGATCGTCTGCGTGAACCCGTCGAGCAGCTCGCCGTCGACGAGGAAGTCCACGGTGCAGGTCACGGTGCTGCCCTGCGGTGCGGCGAGCGAGGCGCTCACCGTCTCGGTGAACAGCGCGTCGTCACCGCTGGTGACGGTCTGCGAGGCCGGATTCCACGACACGGTCACGCTCGGGTCGTCGCAGGACGCCTGCGGCACGACCTCGACCGAGACATCGCCGAGCGCCGCGATGATCGCGGCGACGATGTCCTCGCTCGCGTCACCGACGTTCACGTTCGTCCCGCCGAGGCTCGTGCACTGGCTGGCGGGGCCGCCGTCCACGATCGCGCTCGGCAGCAGGCAGAAGAGATTGACGTCGCCGAGCGCGGCCGCGACATCGGCCTCGCCCGCCCCGGGATAGCCGGCGGCGAACTGGGTCGAGGTCGGCCCGTCGCCGGGGGAGTGGAACGGCGCGTCGCCGAGCAGGATGATCACCTTCGCCGAGTCGGTGCGGAATCCCGCGCCAAGGCCCGGCGCGATCTCGCCGAGGTCGCCGGTGTCGCCGTCGGGGGCGGAGCCGTCCGGGTTCGGAAGGTCACGACCGGCGCCGGTGAGCGCCTGGTAAAGGCCCTCGTAGCCGCTTTCCGGCGTGTCGTTGCCGTCGCCGAGCGTTAGCGCATTCACGGCGTTCGTGACCGCCGTCGCATCGGTGGTGATCGGCTGAAGCAGGTCGTAGGCGACGTCACCGGCGCCCGCCGTGCCCCAGGGGCCGAACGGGTAGTCCTCGTAGATGCCGACGCCGAACGCCGGGTCGGTGAGGCCGCCGGCCCCCACGCCGGCGATGAGCTCGCCGACCTTCGCCTTCACCGTGGCGATGTCGTCGTTCATGCTGAACGTGGTGTCGATGAGGAGGAAGACATCGGGCGTCGGCGGGATCTCCGGCGTGTGGACGGTCTTCGCGACGTCCTCGCTCGTGCCGGGAGCGAGGACGAGATGGACCTCGGCCGGATCGACGCCCAGGACCGGGTCGTGTGCGCGCGCTGGGCCGGCCAGGAGGCCGACGAGGAGGAAGGCGGCCGCGAGCGTCGCGGGCAGTCGCTTCGGGACGAGGGAGCCGGTGATCATGGAGTGCCCTCCGTGGCAGTGGAGCTGGGAGGGGTCGCGTGCGTGCGCCCGGGGCAGATCGGCCGGCGAGAGCTCGCCGTTGCCCGCGGCGAAGCTCGTCACGTGATCCCTCGCAACCGGCGCGCGCCGTCTCGGTCGGCGGCGTGTGCCTCCCGTCCGATCGTAGGCAGGCGCTTGCCGATGACCAGCCGGACCTTCGTCGGCAAGTTTCCCGGGCGCTCAGCCGGTGAACTGGAGCACGTTGATCACCCACAGACCGTAGAGGTGGGCGACGGCGCCGATGACGATGGTGGCGATCGCCAGTGGGTGGATCCGGTCCCGGAACGTCGCACCCACGAGGAGCAGCAGGAGCGGCACCGCGTCGAGGATGAAGCGGTAGCCGAACTGCGCGAAGCCCCATGAGCCGTGGGTGACGTTCGGCAGCATCACGAGGACGACGCCGAGCCAGAGGATCCACGTGAGCCGATCCCGGGCGGCCAGCGCCCAGAACAGGAACGGCGTGGTGAGGATGAGGGACGCCCCGCTCAGTGACGGTCGGAAGAACGGCGGCTCGCCGACGAGCGTCAGCCCGTCGAGGAACATCACCTTGAGGTGGCGCGGGATGTAGCTGAGCGAGAGCAGCCCATCACGGAACCATGGCTCGTCGGTGACGACGCCGGTCGCGCCGGACGGGATGCGCGCGTAGCCGAAGTCGAGCGGCGACCCGAAGCGGGCGACGTTGTACCAGGCGACCACGATCGCGGGACCGGCGACGCCGGCAACGACGGGGAGCCACGAGCGGTGCGGTC
>DASVFG010000134.1:0-3752 GCA_036380155.1 Candidatus Limnocylindria bacterium | reverse complement strand
TCCTGCCGCTCTACTTCTCGCGGCCGATCGGGCGCCTCGACTACGTCGTCGCCAAGCTCGTGGCGCTGTCGATCTCGCTCCTGGCGCTCAGCCTCCTCCCCGTGCTCGTCCTCTTCATCGGCCGGGTGCTCGGCTCGCAGGACGCGCTGGGCGCGCTCGGCGACGAGATCGGGTCACTGCCGAGCATCCTCGGAAGCGGCGCGCTCCACGCGGTCGTGCTCGCCAGCATCGGCCTCGCCGTGTGCGCGGTGGCTGGCCGACGCGCCTACGCAGCGGCCAGCGTGCTCGCCATCTTCCTCGTCGGCGGCGTCATCAGCAGCATCCTCGAGGAGGAGGGCGCCGCGGACCTGCCCACCTACGCGCCCTTCACGAACCCGCTCGCCATCCTCGACGGCGCGCGGGAGTGGCTGTGGGGCGGGAGCGTGGCTGGCTCGCCGGTCGACACCGCCGCGCTGCCGCTGCCGATCTACGGCCTGGCGACGCTCGTCCTCGTCGCGATCAGCTGGGCCGTCCTCACCCTCCGCTACCGGAGCCTCGCCACGTGAGCGTCCTCGCGCTGCGCGGCGTGTCGCGCTGGTACGGCAACGTGGTGGCCGTCAACGACGTGACGTTCGACGTGGCCTCCGGCATCACCGGACTCCTGGGGCCGAACGGAGCGGGGAAGACGACGCTGCTCCACATGATGGCCGGTTTCCTCGCGCCGTCGGCGGGCGACGTGGAGCTCGACGGCGTCCCGACCTGGCGGCACCCGCTGGTGTATCGCTCGCTCGGCTTCGTCCCGGAGCGCGAGGCGGTCCCCGGGTTCCTGACCGGTCGCCAGTTCGTGCTGTCGGCGGCTCGCCTGCAGGGCGTCGCGGATCCGGCGACCGCGGCGGACCGCGCGATCGACATGGTCGACCTGCGGGACGCAAGCCGCCGCGGGATCGGCGGCTACTCGAAGGGCATGCGACAGCGCGTGAAGGTCGCCGCGGCCCTCGTCCACGACCCGCCGGTGCTCATCCTCGACGAGCCGTTCAACGGTATGGACCCCCGGCAGCGCCTCCACATGATGGATCTCCTGCGCCGCATGGCCGGCGAGGGACGCACGATCCTCTTCTCGAGCCACATCCTCGAGGAAGTCGAACGGCTCTCCGACCGGGTGCTCGTGGTCGTGGCCGGCCGGCTGGCCGCGTCGGGCGACTTCCGGCGCATCCGTCGCCTCATGACCGACCGGCCACACTCGTTCACCATCCGCTCGTCCGACGATCGCGCCCTGGCGCGCGAGCTCCTCGTCAGCGCGGCCGTGCGCGGCGTCGAGCTCCATGACGGGACGCTCACCGTTCGCGTCGACGATTACGGCGAGCTGACCCGCGCGATCGGAGCGGCGGCCCAGCGTGCCGACGCCGCGCTCCTCGAGCTGCGGCCGGCGGACGAGTCGCTCGAGTCGGTCTTCAGCTACCTCGTGCGCCGATGATCGGCACGCTCGTCTCCCTCACCATCCGCGCTCTCCTCAACCGACGGCGCACGCTGCTCCTCGCGCTCGTCGGCATCCTCCTCATCGTGGTCGGCGCGCTCTCGCGGCTCGCGGATCCGAGCGCGGACGAGGCGCTGACGTTCAGCGGCCGGCTGCTCGCGGACTTCGGGATCGGCGTCGTGCTGCCGCTCGTGGCGGTGGTGATCGGCACCGCGGCCGTCGGCTCCGAGCTGGAGGACGGCACGCTCGTCTACCTGCTGGCCAAGCCGATCCCGCGCTGGCTGCTGGCCGTCGTGAAGCTGCTTGCCGCGTGGGTGACCGTCGTCGCGCTCGTGGCGCCCGCCCTCGCCATCGGCGCGCTCGTCGCGGGAGGGGACGCCCAGCTGGCCCTGGCGGGCGCGGCGGCCGCCACGGTCGGCGCGCTCGAGTACGTCGCGATCTTCCTCGCCCTGTCCCTCGTGACCGGCCGCGCCCTCGTCATCGGCCTCGCCTACGTCGTCGTCTGGGAGAGCGTGATCGCCGGGCTGTTCGCGGGGACCCGGATCCTCTCGGTCCGCCAGCACGCGCTCGCCATCGGGGATGCCGTCCGCGGCGACGGCATCGTCCCGAGCACGCTGGACGCCGGTCCGGCGCTCGGCGTGGCCCTCCTCGTCGCCGTCCTGGCAGCCGTGATCGCCGTCCGCAACCTCGAGCGCGTCGAGCTGCGCGGCGAGACCGGCTAGCGGACCCCCGGGCATGACCCGCATCCTCGTGTACACCGGCAAGGGCGGCGTCGGCAAGACGAGCGTCGCCGCCGCCACGGCGCTGGCCTGCGCCGACCGTGGGTATCGCACGATCGTGATGTCGACCGACATCGCGCACAGCCTGGGCGACGCGTTCGACGTGGAGCTCGGCCCGACCCCGAAGGAGATCGTCCCGAACCTGTGGGCCCAGGAATCGGACGTGTTCTTCAACGTCGCCCGCTACTGGGGCCGGATCCAGGCGTACGCCGCATCGGTCCTCCGCTGGCGGGGCCTCGACGAGGTCATGGCCGAGGAGATGACGGTCCTGCCCGGCATGGACGAGGTCGGGTCGCTCCTGTGGATCGCCGATCACCACGACTCCGGCGACTACGACGTCGTGGTCGTGGATGCCGCCCCCACCGGTGAGACGCTCCGCCTCCTGTCGCTCCCCGAGGCGGCGAAGTGGT
The DNA here is from genome assembly GCA_036380155.1 of Candidatus Limnocylindria bacterium. Taxonomy (GTDB): domain Bacteria; phylum Chloroflexota; class Limnocylindria; order QHBO01; family QHBO01; genus JACDBZ01. Next base: position 1,110 of record DASVFG010000134.1, on the reverse strand, counting down.
GGATGGAGAAGATCGAGCCCATCGGCCGCCGGATCGCGAAGCTCACCGGACCGCTCATCCAGCGCGTGGTCGGCATGCCGATGCCGGGCGACGCGGTCTTCAACGCCGGCGAGGAGCTGTTCTCCCAGCTCGAGCACATGCACACGCTGCTCACCGACCACGACAAGACCTCGGTGCGGGTGGTCCTCACGCTCGAGCAGGTGGTGATCAAGGAGGCGCAGCGCTCCTTCACCTACTTCCACCTCTACAACTATCCGACGGATCTCGTGGTCGCCAACCGCGTCCTGCCCGACGAGGTGGGCGAGTACTTCCGCGGCTGGTACGACGCGCAGCAGCGCTACGGCCCGCTCGTCGACAAGATGTTCCACCCCATCCCGGTGCGAAAGGCGCCGTTCTTCGACCGCGAGATGGTCGGCATCGAGCGGCTCCGCGAGCTCGCCGCCACGCTCTACGGGGAAACGGATCCGACCGACTTCTTCTACCGTGGCCGCCCGTACTCGGTCGTCCGCGACGGCGACGGCTACCTCGTCTCGGTCGACCTGCCCTTCACCGACAAGGAGCGCATCAGCCTCTCGCGGCACGGTGACGAGCTCGTCATCGACCTCGGGACCTGGCGGCGTACGCTGGTCCTGCCGCGGATCCTCGTCGAGGCACCGACCGAGGGGGCGCGCTTCGAGGACCAGACGCTCAAGATTCGCTTCGGCCCATCCGCCCGCGCAGAGGAGAAGCACCGATGACCGATCAGCCACCCACCGATCGCGAGGCCGATCTCGAGGCCCGCATCGCCGAGCTCGAACGGCGTTCCAGCTGGCGCACGACCGTCGACGAGGGTCGCTCCGGCATGGAGACCGCGTTCTGGGCGATGGTGCACACCGTCTTCCCGGACGAGGCCCGCAAGCACCTCAAGGCGGCCACCCGGGAGCAGCTGCTCGCCGCACGCGTGTACCTCGACAAATGGGTCGCGCGTCTCGACGAAGCGCCCACCGAAGCCGCCGGCCGCACCCACGAGAAGATCGAGATCGAGTGAGTCCACAGGAGTCCGATCTCACGGTGGGTCGTCAGCCGCCGTGGGGTCATCCCTGGGCCGGTCGGATCGACGACCACGTCATC
>DASVFG010000133.1:0-8552 GCA_036380155.1 Candidatus Limnocylindria bacterium | reverse complement strand
GAGGTGGTCGACGAAGCCGCCGCCCGGACCGGCCGGGTTCGCGTAGCGGCGAGCGACGATCGGGACTGCCGGGCTGCCCTGGAGGTCGCAGCGCGCCCGGGCTCCGGTCTCCAGCTCGGTGACGCCGACCACGCGGGCGAGGGTGGTGTCGACGCTGGAGCTGATCGCGACGCGCACCGTGGTCGTGGCGATCACGATCCCGCTCGTCAGCTCGTGCGCCTCGATCGAGCCATCGCCGTCCTCGTCCTCATATGTCGCGGGCGAGGCGACGGTCGCGGCCGCCCCAGCGGGGGAGTTCGCGAGGTTGGCATTCGCGACCTGGAGGGCCGTTGCCGCGGCGGTCCCGTCGGAATCGCCGGCGATGAGGGCACGGCACGCGGCGAGGGCGGCGGCGTCGGCGGCGGTCTGCACGTGCCGGCGCTCGGCCACCTGCCGGCCGATGTCGACGGTGAACCCGGCGAACGCGAGGAGCAGCGTGAGGAGGACGGCGAAGATCACGAGCACCTGTCCGCGCTCGTCGCGGCCAGCCATCAGTTCACCACCATCGTCGCCGACGCGGTCTGGACGAAGCGTCCGCCCCCGTCGGTCGAGAGGAGATCCCCCATGAACGGCACGATGATGTCGGATCGGTAGGTGAGGCGGACCTGGACGAGGCACCCCGTCGGGTCGGTGGTGGTGCAGTACGTCCCGGTGGTGGGGCACGGGCTCGTCGAGGTCGCCATCGACGAGCACAGCGTGACCGTCACGTCGCCGTTCACCCAGCGGTCGTGGAGCCCGTCGCCGTTCAGGTCGCTGCCGGCGCCGGAGGGGCATGGCCGGGTGGCGACGAAGTTCGGCGAGCTCGTGCTCATGATCCCGAACGACTGCACGGCTGCTTCGATCGCCTTCGAGCAGCGATCGACGTCGTTGACGGCGCGGGTGGACTCGATGTCGTAGCGCGTGATCGTGGCCGCGCGGGCGGCCTCGCGCGCGGCGTTGGTGAGGGTGACGTTCGCACCGAAGATGAGGCCGAACTGGACGATGCCGACGACGATGAGCAGGACCGGCAGCAGGACCGCGGCGAACTCGACCATCGCCTGCCCGCGGGGGCCGCGGCGCGCGGCAGCCTCCGGCGAAGCCGGCATCGGCGCGGTGCGACGCGGGGGAGAGGGCAACATCGGTGGGTGGTCGAGCTCGGATCGGGTTCGGTCGGCGGGCAGCCATGGCCGATGCTAGGAAGGGGCCTCCGGTGTCGATATAGGCCCTTGGGGTCGCTCGGATGGGACCAGTGGAGGTCGTCTAGAATCGACCCCCCATGCCCGACCTCAAGGTCCATTCTCCGTACGAGCCCACGGGCGATCAGCCGACCGCGATCGCCTCGCTGGTGGAGGGCATCGAGCGTGGCCGGAAGCACCAGGTGCTCCTCGGCGCGACCGGCACCGGCAAGACGTTCACCGCCGCCAAGGTCATCGAGGCCGTCCAGAAGCCGACGCTCGTCATGGCGCACAACAAGACGCTCGCCGCGCAGCTGTACCAGGAGTTCAAGGAGTTCTTCCCGGACAACGCGGTCGAGTACTTCGTGAGCTACTACGACTACTTCCAGCCCGAGGCCTACCTGCCGCGGACCGATACGTACATCGAGAAGGACTCGTCCCGCAACGACGAGATCGACCGGCTCCGCCACAACGCCACCCGCGCGCTGTTCGAGCGGCGGGACGTCGTGATCGTGGCGTCGGTGTCGGCGATCTACGGCCTCGGCGCTCCCGTCGATTACGGCGCCACCGTCATCAACCTGAAGCGGGGCGGCCGCTATCGGCGCGACGGCGTTCTCCGCCACCTCGTCGACCTCCAGTACCAGCGCAACGACGCGGCGCTCGAGCGCTCACGCTTCCGGGTCCGCGGCGACGTCCTCGAGGTCCGGCCCCCCCACGGCGAGTTCGTGGTGCGCGTCGAGTTCTTCGGCGACGAGGTGGAGCGCATCACCGAGTTCGATCTCCTCACCGGAGAGGTGCAGGCGGAGCGCAGCGAGACGAACTTCTACCCGGCCACGCACTACGTGACGCCGCGCGAGAAGCTGCTCGTGGCGGTCGAGAAGATCGACGCCGAGATGGAGGAGCGGGTCCGCTGGCTCGCCGACCAGGGCCGCGAGCTCGAGGCGGCGCGGCTCCGGCAGCGCACCCAGTTCGACCTCGAGATGATGCGCGAGGTCGGGTTCTGCTCCGGGATCGAGAACTACTCGCGGCACCTCGCCGGGCGCGAGCAGGGCGAGCGGCCGTGGACGCTCATCGACTACTTCCCGACCGACTTCCTCCTCGTCGTCGACGAGAGCCACATCACGATCCCGCAGGTCCACGGGATGTACAAGAACGACCGGACCCGCAAGGAGATCCTCGTCGACTTCGGGTTCCGGCTCCCCTCGGCCCTCGACAACCGTCCGTTGACGTTCGAGGAGTTCGAGGACCACATGAGCCAGGTCGTCTACATGTCGGCGACGCCGGGGCCGTACGAGACCGAGCGGGCCGAGAGCGTCGCCGAGCAGTTCATCCGTCCCACCGGCGTCGTCGATCCGACGATCACGGTCCGGCCGACGACCGGGCAGATCGATGACCTGCTCGCCGAGATTCGGATCACGGTCGAGCGCGGCGAGCGGGCGCTCGTGACGACGCTCACGAAGAAGATGGCCGAGGACCTTGCCGACTACCTCGCCGAGCTCGGGATCAAGGTCCAGTGGCTCCACTCCGAGGTGGACACGCTCGAGCGCATCGAGATTCTCCGCGACCTGCGCCTCGGCGTATACGACGTCCTCGTCGGCATCAACCTGCTCCGCGAGGGCCTCGACCTGCCCGAGGTCACCCTGGTGGCGATCATGGACGCCGACAAGGAGGGCTTCCTGCGGTCGGGCGGGTCGCTCATCCAGGTCATCGGCCGCGCGGCGCGCAACATCGGCGGCCGCGTGATCATGTACGCCGACCGCGTGACCGATTCGATGAAGGCCGCGATCGAGGAGACCGACCGGCGCCGGGCGAAGCAGCACGCCTACAACGTCGAGCACGGCATCACGCCCGAGACGATCATGAAGGAGATCCGCGACCTCCACGAGGGGATGCGCCGGGTGGCCGAGGAGCGCACGCAGCTCCAGGTCGCCGGCAAGGAGCCCGCGGAGCTTGCCGCGATGATGGGCCGCCTCGAGGCGCAGATGAAGGAGGCGGCGCGGAACCTCGAGTTCGAGCGTGCCGCCGCTCTGCGCGACGAGATCGTCCAGATGCGACGGCTCCGTGAGGAGCTGGCCGCGGCACCGGGCTCCATCCCTGCCGAGGTCTACGCTGCCGCCGCCGAGGACGACGCCGCCGGTGGCGGCCGGCGGGGGAGCGAGTCGTCCCGCGTCTTCAGCACGGCAACGACGCCGAACGTGATCGCCGCCGGTTCGCGACGCCGGCCTCCCCGGCGGAGGCGCCCGTAGATGGCCGGCACGATGCCCCATGCGATCTTCGTGGAGACCGACGTCGACGCAAGCGGGCTCGTGGCCGCCTACGCGGCCGAGCTGCCGGGCTGCGCGGTCTTCGCCGCGACCGGCGACGAGGCAGCCGGCGGGATGCCGCTCAGGGTCCGCCGGTTCACGGCCTGGCTCCGCGAGCACGGTGAGACGGCCACGGACTTCGTCGGCGACAACTGGTACGAGGTGGAGCGGGCCGCGGCCACGACCGCGGACGGCGGCCGGCGGCGCGCGGTATTCACGCTCGACGAGCTCCCGCCGTCGGACGAGGAGCTCGCGACCTGGCTCCGCTGGCTCGAGCTCGCGCGCGAGGAGCTGGCCGAGGCGCTCGACGCGGGCGATCCGACGGCCGCCGCGGAGCAGCTCGACGCGATCGAGCGGCAGGATGTGGCCTTTGTCCGCGAGCTCGGTGGGCAGGCGCCGGAGCTCAGCACGGATCCCATCGACCGCCTCTACGCGGCGCGCGACGCCCTCACCGAGGCGCTCGACGCGAACGCGGCCTCGCACGACGGTGTGCGCCGCATCCTGCGACTCGGGATCGCCGACGACCTCCGGGCGGCCGAGGCGTTGCGCGGAAGGTCGTGATCGACCTCGCCACCGCGGAGCCGAAGCGGCTGCGGCACGTCGGCGAGTGGCCCACACCGACGCCGCGTCGGGCACCGATCGGGTCGGAGCTGCGCGCCCTCCAGGACGCGATGCCGCGCTGCGACGGCGACGCCGCCCCGGTCCTCTCGGGCGACGGCACCGAGCGGGCGATGCTCATCGGGCAGGCCCCCGGCTGGCGCGAGATCGAGACCGGTCTCCCGTTCGCCTGGGACGCCGGGAAGCGACTCACCGGCTGGCTCGGCGCGGCCGGCATCGATCACGATGACTTTCGTGATCGCTGGTACGTGACGAGCATCGCGAAGTGCTATCCGGGACGCGCGCCGGGATCCTCGGTCGACCGGCCGCCGTCACGAACCGAGATCCTGCGATGGACGCCCTTCCTGCTCGAGGAGCTGCGCCTCGTGGCGCCGCGGCTCGTCCTTCTCGTCGGGGGAACGGCGCATCGCTTCGCGTTCGGCGCATCGGCGCGGCTCGACGAGCTCGTCGGCCGCGAGCTGACGTGGGATGCCGCCACGGGTGCATCGGTCCTGTGCCTGCCGCATCCGTCCGGCGCGTCGACCTGGTTGAACGATCCGAACCGGGTCGAGCTGTGGCGCGCGGGGATCGGCCTCCTCCGGGATCGGTGGGCCGAGGTCGGATCGTGAGCCGGGAGCTGCGGCTCGGGGTCCTTGCCGTCGTCGGGCTCGGCGCCTTCGTCCTGCTCATGCTGCTCATCGGCTCCATCGGCGCGCCGCGGGCCGATGTCGTGCCGCTCACCGTGACCGAGGTGCTCGCCGGCGGCGACCCGGCGTCGCGCTACGGCAGTCGTGAGCTCACCGTCGTCGGCTGGTACGCCGAGCTCGACGCCGACTGTGAGGGCGACGAGGGCGGTGCGGACGCAGCGGTGGCGTGGCTCCAGCGGGACTGCCCGTTGCGCGTGCTCCTGCCGGCGCAGCCGGAGGACGATGTCACCCAGGCCGAGCTGCTGCGCGATGGCCTGCGGCTCACGGCGCCGCTCGGCAACCAGTTCCCGTCGCGCGCCACGCCGGGCGGGCCGAACCTGCGTGGCCAGCAGCTCGTGTATGTCGGCCACTTCGACGACCCGGCGGCGGCGGGGTGCGTGCCGGAGCGCATCGAGCGCTGCCGGAACACGTTCGTCGCCACCGACTACGACGAGCAGGTGCGCTGACCCTCAGCTCCCGGTCGTCATGTCGAGCAGCCCAGCCTCGCGCGCCCGGTACATGAACCAGCGGAACGCGATGAGCGCCAACGGGACGACGATGGCGGTCGTTCCGACCAGCCAGAGCATGACCTCGCCATTGGAGAGCTGGCCGATCACGCCGTCGGCGCCGTGGCCGAGCAGCCCGCGACGGGACGCCTCGATCCACCACGTCGTCGGCAGCGCCCACGAGACAGGCTGGACGAAGTCGGGCAGGTGGTCGATGGCGAAGATGGCGCCGGACACGAGGTAGAGCGCGCCGGCGATCGCCTCGGGGTACGACCACGCCTCCTGTCGCAGCTGGAGGCACCAGCCGGCCATGAACACCCCGAGGGCAATCACGGCCACCACGCCGAGGATCGTGGCGGGCACGAGCATCAGGAGGTCCGGCTCCAGGTCGACGCCGATGAACACGACGCCGACGATGAGGGTGAGCGCGACGGCGACGAACGAGATGAGGACCCGTGCCAGCGATCGACCGAGGAGGAACGGGAAGAGCGACGATGGCGTGACGACGACGTACTTCATCATCCGGTACCGCTCACGGTCCTCGAGGATCGACTGCACGAGACCGCCCATGACCCCGAAGACGACGTTCCAGAGCGCGGTGCCGACGATCATGAACTGCAGGACGTCAGTGTTCCCTCCCGGCGGGACGATCACGCTGAACATGACGACGAGGATCAGCGCCCCCGCGAGCGGCTTCGCGGCGGTGTACACCGCGAACAGGAAGGGGTCGGACCAGTTCGACTCGATCGCCCAGCCCAGACCGATGGCGGTGCGGAAGGAGCGCCACGCATCTGCGACGGTGATGCCACGGACGCCCGCGCTGTCGTAGCTCACTGCCATCGCAGCGTGAGCCGTCCTTCCTTGCGGGCGAGCGTCTCGAGGTAGCCGAGCGCCAGCCGGGCCGCCACGAGGAAGACGACGCCCATGACGGCGAGGATCAGCATCTCGATCCCGACCGGCAGGAAGCCGTCCGTCTTCCCGCTCACGAACGCGAGCTGTCGCATGGCGTCGAGCCCGACGCCCAGCGGCAGGGTGGCCATGACGAGACCGGCGACCGGCCCGATCGCCTTGATCGGAAAGTTCACGCCGCCCAGGAAGTAGATCGGCTCCTGGAGGAGCTGGGCGAGGTGGAAGGCCTCCCGTCCCCAGAGCAGGAAGAGCGACGCGAACAGCATGCCGAGGCCATAGAGCGGGATCATCGTCAGCAGGAAGACGAGCGCCAGCGTCAGCGGCTCCCGCACGTCGAACGTCACGCCGTAGAGGAGCGACCCGATGACGATCACTGCCAGCGCCCGGGAGCTCGTCATCACGAGGCCGCCGATCGCCATGCCGGCGAGGATGCTCATGAGGTGCATCGGCGCCGTGAAATAGAGCTCGAGGTTGCCCTGGTCCTTCTCCCAGTAGAACTGGGCGGCCATCATCCACACGACGTTGAGCCAGAAGGCCGTGACCGCCCCGCCGAGCACCACGAAGCCGATGAACTCCTCGGGTGCGCCGAGCGAGCGATACACGTAGACGAAGGCGCTCACCGCGAGGAACGGCAGCAGGATCTCGAAGAAGATCCACGATGGCTCCCGGGTGAGGCCGATGATGCGGGGGTACGCGCGGCCGAAGATGGCGCGCAAGTTCGTCCGCACGATGCGGCCAGTCGACCAGTCGGCGGCCTCCTGCGGCGTCGATGCCTGCGCCCCGCGGAACGCCGTCATGAGGGGCGCTCGCCGTCGCCGTCGGACGCACCGTCGTCGTCACCGAACCCGCGGCCGACGAGCTCGACGAACACGTCCTCGAGGCTCGGCTCCGACTTCGCGAGCCCCACGAGGTGCGATCCGCGCTCCGCCACCGCGGTGACCACGCTCGTGAGGGCGGAGTCGTCCTCGAGGGCCATCTTGATCGCGACGCGATCCGATCCGGCCCCGTCCGCGGACGCGTCGTCGGCCCGGATGGCCGACAGGACACCCGGCAGATCGGCGAGTGCCGCCATGCCGCCGTTCGGCGGAAGGCGGTCGAGCTCGATGCGGAAGATCGACTCCGCCTGGACGCGACGTCGGAGCTCCTCGGGCGTGCCGAGCGCGAGGATCTTCCCGCGGTCGACGATCGCGATGCGGTCGCACAGCTGCTCGGCCTCGACCATGTAGTGGGTCGTGAGGAGGAGGGTTCGTCCCGGCGCGGCGGCTTTCCAGGCCAAAGTGTGCTCACGCAGGTCGCGGGCCGCCGCCACGTCGAGTCCGAGCGTCGGCTCGTCGAGGAAGAGGACCCACGGATCATTGAGCAGGCCGCGGGCGAAGTTCAGCTTCTGCCGCTGGCCGGTCGACAGGGATCGGACCTTCTGCTCGCGCTGCTCCTGGAGGCCGACGATCTCGATGAGCTCGTCAACCCGCCGCCATCCCTCGCGGTTCGGCAGCCCGTAGAACTGGCTGAACATCCAGAGCTGCTCGCGCACGGTGAGCAGCCCGTAGCCCGACTGCTCGCCCCCGGCGACCATGTTGATGACGCGCCGGATCTTGGCCGTCTCGGTGACGACGTCGAAGCCGGCGACCTTGGCGACTCCACTCGTCGGGATGAGGAGCGTGGTGAGGATCTTGATGAGGGTCGTCTTGCCGGCGCCGTTCGGGCCGAGCAGGCCGAAGTACTCGCCGGGCATGACGTCGAGGTCGACGCCGCCGAGGGCGGTCACGGGCTCGGGCTTCGCCTTGTAGACGCGGGTCACCCCGCGGGCATGGATGGCAGGTGCGTCAGGCATCGGCAGGCAGCGCAGTCTCCGGCGTGCTGGTGGGGGAGACGATGCTACCGCGACCCGCGGCCGATCGGAAGGGCCTGATGACGTAGCCGATTTCCGCGGGGCGGGTCAGCCGTGGTCGGTCTCTCCGTCGCACTCGCCGGGGCCGTGGTCGCAGTCGACGGCGAACAGGTGTGCCCCGGTGATCGAGAGGAGGGCGGCACAGACCTCGTCATCGCTGTGGTGACCGGCCGGGACGAGCTCGCGGAGGGCCAGCTCGACGCGCGCGGCAAGGATCGCGGAGTTCGACTCCGATGCCGTATACGTGCGCCAGTCGTCGTCACCGTTCCAGATGACGATGCCGTAGCCCTGGACTGCCACCGAGATCATGCGCGCTGGGTCCCCACAAGTACTCCCCGGGTCCTGCTCAGCATGGACCGCGCAGGCGTCGAGTGGTACCCCGACTGTCTGCCCAGCACCGCACCGCACCGCCCGATTCGTGGGTCGGGCGAGGATCGGCTGCGTCACGGCGGCGCGTGGCCGCCTGCGCG
>DASVFG010000132.1:0-13774 GCA_036380155.1 Candidatus Limnocylindria bacterium | reverse complement strand
CTCCGTCAACGATCTGCGTTGACCGGCCGTCGACCAGCGATGCCGCCTGCAGAGGGCATGGGGGTTGGTCGCAGTCCGCGCGAAAGATCACCAGCTCGTTCGTCAGTCCGACCAGGGCTCCGGGGAAGTACATGGTGTCGAGTTGGGTCATCGCGCGGCTGGCCAGGTTGAGGACGTCGACCTTGCATCGTGGGTCGCAGGTCTCGATCACGAGGTGAGAAGCATCCGGGGTGAGATGCATCGACTGGAACCACCCTGCGTGAGTCCCGTCGGGATCGAGGCCACCCTCACCTGCGCGCGGCGGCAGCACGAGCTCGATCAGGCCTTCGTCGAGCGTGATGCTTACCACCCCCTCGTGCTGTCGCGTTCTCGGATCCAGCAGCGTGGCGAAGACCACGTCGGCCACGGGATCCAAGGCGGCCGCGTGGATGACGGCATCCGCCGTGAAGACGGTCCGTTCGGGCGACCCGTCCATCGGGAGGAAGCGAATCTCGGATCGGAAGCCATCGAAGAGGGCCACCCAGACGCCCTCGGAAGTGGCGCCGATGGCGAACGGCTCCGCGCCATGAGAGAGGGCAGGATCGCTTCGCGGGAGCTCGATGAACGTATGCAGCGACTGATCGAGAAATGGCGCACCCGCGTCGATCTCGAGCCCGGCGATCGTCGCTTCGTCATGAAACCGAACGACCGCGGAGAACCATGACGTGTCCGCCAACCCTGCCGTCGGCGCGGGTCGTGGCTCGTTTGGCGATCGTGGGATCGCGACCAGGACCCACAGGAGGGCGGCGCTCGCCGCAATGGCACCAGCCACGTAGGCCATCGGTCGGATTCTCAAGCCCACTCCCCGCCTCATTGGTGCGGCCATCGGGATGATAGGCGCATGGATCGGGCAGATCCGCGAGGGCGGTTGATCCGGTTCGGGGGCGGTGCTAGGGTTCGCGTCCTGATGGACGCCGGGCTCTCCGCATCGCCCTCCCCCACCCCTCGCTCGCGAGCCGCGCGCCGGGCTGCCGCGCAGCGCTCGGAGTGCGCCGCCACCGCGGCGCTCACCGTCCTCGGGCAGAAGTGGGTGCTGCGCATCGTGCGTGAGCTGGGCGACCGCACGCAGCGCTTCTGCGAGCTCCAGGACGCGCTCGGCGGCGCGAACTCGGCGACGCTCTCCCAGCGGCTCAAGCTCCTCGAGGACGAGGGCCTCATCGCGCGGCGCGCGGTGAGCGCGGTGCCGCCGTGGGTCGAGTACTCGCTCACCGACAAGGGGGCTGACCTGCGCACCACCATCGCCGGCATCGACCGGTGGGCGGAGCGCTGGGCCTCGCACCAATGAGCCACCCGGTCGCCGAGGAGCGGCCGATGGTCCACGGCGACGCGCTCAACCTCGTGCGCTCGGCGATCGCCGAGGCCGCCGGACCCGATGCCGCCGCGCAGCGCGTGGTCGCGACGCTCCACGACCGCTTCCCGCACTACGACTGGATCGGCGTCTACTGGGTCGAGGGCACCGATCTCGTCCTCGGCCCGTGGGTCGGCCCCGAGGCGACCGAGCACACGCGCATCCCGATCGGCACCGGCGTCTGCGGCGCGGCGGCGGAGAGCGGCCGGACCGAGATCGTGCCCGACGTGAACGCCGACCCGCGCTATCTCTCCTGCTTCGCGAGCACGAAGAGCGAGATCGTCGTCCCCATCTTCCACGAGGGCGAGGTGGTCGGCGAGATCGACATCGACGGCTCGGACCTCGACGCCTTCGACGACACCGACGCGCGATTCCTGGAGGAAGTTGCCGCCTTCCTCGCGCCGTTGCGCCCCCGGGCGTAACCGCCGCCGTACCGCATCGGTGAGATGTCCACCGATCCGGGGCCGTTCGAACGTGTCTACGACGCGCATGCCGTCGGGATCTATCGCTTCGTCTATGCGCGCGTCGGAAACCACCCCGACGCCGAGGACCTGACCGCGCAGGTGTTCGTCCGCGCCGTCGAGCAGCTCGACACCGATCGCGAGCCCGGCCAGGTGGCCGCCTGGCTCTACCGCGTGGCGCACAACGCGACCGCCGACTACTGGCGGGCCTTCTACCGCCTGCCGGTCGTCGGCGCCGATCACGTCGCCCCCGGCTGGGAGCCGGTCGACGAGGGAGCGCGCCCCCAGGCCGATCCCGACGACCGCGCGCGCGACCGGGTCGAGGCCCTCCTTCGGCGGCTGCCGCAGCAGTACCGGCGCGTGCTCGAGCTCCGGTTCCTCGAGCGGCTGTCGGTCGCCGAGACGGCATCGGCCATGGGCATCACGAACGGCAACGCCCGGGTGCTGCAGTACCGCGCGCTCCGGCGTGCCGCCCTCCTCGGGGACCCGACCGATGGCTGACCCGCGCGACGAGCGCCAGCTGAACGACGCCGCCGAACGGTTCGACGGCTACCTCGACGCGCTCCTCGGCGACGGGCGCCCGTCCCCCGATACGGTCGGCGACCGCGACGAGGCGGAGATGGCGCGCATGGCCGCCGAGCTCGCCGCCACCGGGCGCGCGGCGGGCGCCGAGCCGGACCCCGCCTTCCTCGAGCAGCTCCGTCGTCGCATGCGCGCCGCCGACGCCGGCATCGCGTCGGTCCGCACGCCACCGCCGGTCCGGGAGTCCGCCGTGCCCCGGGGCTCCCGGGTCTTCCGGCTCACCCGGCGCGAGGCACTCCAGGCAGGGCTCGGTGCGGCGGCCGGCCTCGCAGCGGGCTGGGTCGGCATCAGCCTCCGCGAGCGTGCCGAGTCGCGGGACCCGATCGCCGACGACGGCCCGCTCGTGGCCGGCGACGGATTCTGGACCGAGGTGGCCACGGTCGCGGACCTGCCGGCCGGGTCCGCGGTGCGCTTCAGCACGACGGCGTTCGACGGGTTCGTCGTCAACGACGCGGGCGAGATCCGGGCGCTCTCATCGGTGTGCACCCACATGGGCTGCACGCTCCAGTTCCGACCGGACTGGCATGACCTGCGCTGCCCGTGCCACGGCGCCAGCTTCGACCTCGCCGGGCGGCTGGCCAACGGCCGGACGTCATGGCGCGGATCGGGGCCGTATCCGGGAGACGCATCGGCCTATCCCATCGAGCTCCCCGACCTCGTCCGTCCGCGCGTGAAAGTCGAGGATGACCGCGTCTTCGTCTGGACGGCCCAGGCCTGACTCGCGGGCGCGATGCCTAGACCACGACCTCGAACAGGTAGCCGATGACGTACGGAATCGCGAGCACGACGAGGATGATCGCCAGCACCAGCCCGGCGTAGAGGAAGAGGGTCAGGTCGGGCGGCTCGTCGCGCTTCGGCGGCGGGGTGAGCCGCTTCGGCAGGTGCGACGGCCGGTGCGGGCGCCGATGCTCGTAGCGGTGCGGCTGCGAGAGATCCGGCAACCGGATGCGGGGCTCGGCCACGCTACTCGTAGACCTCGGGGTTGATCGGCGTCGGAAGCCGCTCACCGCGCAGGCCGGCGAGCAGGTTGGCGGCCGCCATGGCGGCCATCTTCCCGCGCGTCACCTTCGAGGCCGATGCGATATGCGGCACGACCACGCAGTTCGGCAGCGCCACCAACGGATGGTCGGACGGCAGCGGCTCGGGCTCGGTCACGTCCAGGCCGGCCGCGAAGATCTCGCCGCCGCGCAATGCCTCGGTGAGCGCGTCGGGATCCACCACCGGGCCGCGCGACGTGTTGACGAGCACGGCGGTCGGCTTCATGGCGCGCAGCGCATCGGCGTCGATGAGGTGGTGGGTCTCGTCGGTCAGGTTGACGTGGAGGCTGATGAAGTCCGACGCGCGCAGCAGCTCGTCCATCTCGACGCGTCGAGCGCCGAGCTCGGCCTCCTCCTCCGGCGTGGCGGGATGGACGTCGTGGTAGAGGATGTCCATCCCGAACCCGCGACCGCGGCGCGCCATCTCGCGGCCGATGCGCCCGAACCCCACGATCCCGAGCGTGGCGCCATGGACGTCGACGCCCATGAGCAGCATGGGCCCCCAGGTGCGCCAGTTCCCGTCGCGGACGTAGTCGACCGACTCCGGGATGCGGCGCGCCGCCGCCATGAGGAGCGCAAAGGCGAGATCGGCGGTCGTCTCGGTCAGGACGCCGGGCGTGTTGCCGGCCGGGACCCTGCGGCGCGTCAGGGCAGGCACGTCGATGTTGTCGAAGCCGACGGCGAAGTTGCTCACCACCTTGAGCTGGGGGCCGGCCGCGTCGAGCAGCTCGTCGTCGATGCGATCGGTGAGGAGGCTGAGGATGCCGTCGACGCCCGCCACCCGCCGGAGGAGCTCGTCGCGCGGTGGCGGCAGCTCGTCGTCCCAGAGGTCGAGGTCACAGGCCGCGCGGACCGGGTCGAGGCCCTCGTCGGGGATGACGCGAGCGACGAAGACTCTCGGCCGCGCCTCGCTCACGTGGCGCTCCCGGCGCCGACGAGCTCCCCGGTGCGCTCGAGCTTGGCGAGCGACTCGGCGACCCGCTCGAGGGCGGCGGCCAGGTTCTCGCGCGAGTTCGCGTAGCTGAAGCGCAGATACCCCTCGCCATGGGCGCCGAACGCCGTGCCGGCCAGGCCGCAGACGCCGGCGTCGTAGAGGAGGTGATCGGCGATCTCGGCGCTCGTCCGGCCGAACGAGGTGACGTTCGGGAACGTGTAGAACGCGCCGTGCGGCATCGCGCACGACACCCCCGCGATGCCGTTGAGGCCGTCCACCATGAGCGAGCGTCGCGCGATGAACTCGGCGCGCATCGCATCGGCGTCGTCCTGCGGCCCGGTGAGCGCCTCGACCGCGCCCCACTGTGCGAAGGCGTTCGTGCAGCTCACGCTGTTGATGACGAGGCGGCTGAAATGCGGCGCCAGCCATTCCGGCACGATCCCGTACCCAAGCCGCCAGCCGGTCATCGCGAACGTCTTGCTGAAGCCGTCGAGGGTGATCGTGCGCTCCGCCATGCCGGGCAGCGTCGCGATGCTGAGCGGCGTGCCCTCGTACTGGAGGCGGCCGTAGATCTCATCGGCCAGGACGACGAAGTCGTGCTCGACGGCGAGCTCGGCGATGCGCCGGATGTCGCCATCGGTGAGGATCGAGCCGGTCGGGTTGTGCGGCGAGTTGATGACCACGAGCTTCGTGCGCGGCGTGACGAGCGACGCGACCTCCTCGACGTCCATGCGGAACTCGTTCGCCTCGCGCAGCGGTGCCGCCACCGGAACGCCGCCGACGTAGCGGGCCATCGACTCGTAGATCGGGAAGCCGGGGTTCGGGTAGATGACCTCGTCGCCTTCGTCGATGAGCGAGAGCATCGCGTAGAACATGATGGGCTTCGCGCCGGGCGTGACGACCACCTGGTCCGGGCTGGCGGTGATGCCCTTCCAGCGCGCCACGTCGGCCACGATCGCCTCCCGCAGCGGCAGGATGCCGGTAGCGGCGGTGTAGTGCGTCTCCCCCCGGTCGAGCAGCGCCTCCGACGCGGCCTCGCGGATGTTGCGTGGCGTGTCGAAGTCGGGCTCGCCGATCTCGAGGTGGATGACGTCCCGTCCGGTCGCCTCCAGGGCGCGGGCACGGGCAGCCGCCTCGAAGGCGGTCTCGGTGCCGATGCGCTCCATGCGGCTGGCTGGCTTCACGCTCGGTGCCTCGTCTGCGGTGGGGTCGTCGCGACGCTCGGGTCGGGGTAGTGTACCGAGGCGGCCGGCGGTGCGGCCGACGAAGGTACTTGCTGGCGCAAGCAATGCCGCTGCTATACTTTCCGAAGCGAATCACATCCACCGTTGCGCCGCACGGCGCGAGGAGAAGCGAACTTCCATGACGATGTCCGAGACGACGCGCGACGCGATCTCCCTCACCGGACCGACCCCCACCGGCGGCCTGCTCGTGTCGGTGACCGAGGCGGCCGCCAAGAAGGTGGTCGAGCTGCGCTCCCGCGAGGGCAAGGAGGAGGCTCGACTCCGCCTGTTCGTGAAGAGCGGCGGCTGCTCCGGCTTCAGCTATGGCCTCGCCTTCGACGAGAAGATCAACGAGGGGGACAAGGTCGAGGACCACGCCGGCGTGCCGATCGTGATCGACCAGTTCAGCCAGCAGTACGTCGACGGCGCCGAGATCGACTACGTCGACTCCCTCATGGGATCCGGCTTCGCGATCAACAACCCGAACGCGGTGAGCAGCTGCGCCTGCGGCTCCTCGTTCAACACCGATGGGTCCGCTGCCAAGGCCGGCGGCTGCGCCCACTGACGCTCCTCCTCCACGATTGAAGCCCCGGCCCCGGCCGGGGCTTCGTCGTATCCGGCAGCCGCACACCCGAACCGGATAACATGCTCCGGTGAGTAGCACGTTTACGGACCCTGCCCGCGGAGGGCTGACCGCCGCCGAGTCGCTGCGCCGATCGTTCGCCGCGGCATGGGGCGAGATCGGCGCCTCGTGGGGCGTGGCTCCCAGCACCGCCACCGTCCAGGGCTACCTCCTCGTGTCGGACGGCCCGCTGTCGGAGCCGGAGGTCCGTCGTGCGCTCGGGATGAGCCATCGTGCCGCGAGCCTCGCCCTCGCCCAGTGCGAGGAATGGGGCCTGATCGAGCGGGCCGAGGCGCCGCGTCGGTCGGGACAGCGAGGACCGGCGGCCGCGGCCTGGACGGTCGTCGGCGACCATTGGGAGTGGTTCCGGCGCGTCGCCGCGGCCCGGAAGCAGCGCGAGACCGACCCCGTCGTCCCGGTCATCGCCCGCTGCACCGACGAGGCGCGGCACGCGGCCGCCACGGGCGGCGACCCGGAGCTCACCCGGCTCGGTGACCGGCTCGCCTCCCTGCTCGAGTTCGTCCAACGCTTCGACCGCGGGGTCGAGGTGTTCGTTCGGGGCGACGCCCGCGCCATCGAGGGGCTGTTCGCCGCGCTCGACCGCCTGGACCCCGCCACGGTGGATCGACTCTGGGAGCTCCTGGGCGAGCTGAGCCCGGACGAGATGACCCAGGCGCTGTCCGCGCTCGCCAAGCTGCCCCCGTCCGCCGCGCGGCGGCTCGTGGCGCTTGCAGATCAGCCGATCCTGCAGAAGCTGATCGGCGTCCACTGAGGGACGCGGAGCTACTCCCCGGAGCCGTCGTCCTCGAACACCGCGGCGCCGGCCGTGACCGCCGCACCCTCTACGCCGCCGAGCGACGCGGGCAAGGGTCGCGCAACGGCCACCGGGGTCACGTGCTGCTCGACGAGCGCGCGGTTGCCGGCGATCTTGAGCTCGTCGAACAGGAGCCCGAGCTTGGCGCGCAGGTGGCCCGCGATCTCGTCGGCGGCATCGGCCGGGAGGTCCCACAGGCGCTGCTTGAACGGCCCGATCGCCTTCTTGCGCGTCTTGTAGACGAACTGCTCATCGGTCTCCCCGTCCTTGCGCTCATCGGCGCAGTTGGCGACGCACCAGGCCATCATCTCGGCGCGCAGATCGTCGGGCAGGCCGCCGGCGTCGTAGAGGATGTTCTGGAACCCGGTGGCGAGGTGAACTTCGGCCGTGCCGTGCTCCGGGAAATGGTTGAACGCCTCGTCGGGCAGGGTCGACGCGCCGTGCTGGACGCAGCCGGCCATGCCGTACTCCTCGCGTGCCACCTGCGACAGGCGGTCGAGCGTGTCGAAGTCGATCTTCACGGCCGCGATCGAGCCATCCGGCATCGGCACGCCGCCGTGCGAGGTCCCGGTCTGAATGCTCACCTTGCTGATCCCCTCGACCCCGTCACCGAGCGCGGCCCGGTAGCCGTCGAGGTAGGCCCGCAGCTCCTCCTCGGTCGAGTTCGACTTCCCGACCTCGCCGATCTCACCGCCGATGCTGACCGTGACGCCAGCTGGCTGCAGCTCGCGGATGAGGCGCGTCAGCTCGGCGCTGTTCTCCGCGTTCACGCGCTGCTGCTCCTCGACCGTGGCCAGGGAGAGGTCGACGAGGGTCGAGCTGTCGATGTCGATGTTAAAGAACCCTGCGGCGATCGCCTCGCGCGTGAGGTCCTTGATGCCCTCGAGCTCGGGCCCGGGCGCGGTCGCCCACTTCGTCGCGTTGAACTGGAAGTGGTCGCCCTGGAGGAACACCGGGGTCCGCCATCCCTCGCGCAGCGCGGCGGCGAGGATGACCGCGGTGTACTCCGCCGGCCGCTGATCGGTGTATGCCATCTCGCTCTTTGCGATCTCGAAGATCACGGTGCCTGCATCGCGCTCGAGCGCGGCGGCGAACGTCTGTCGGGCGGTGAGGTACGTCACCGCGCGCACGTTGATGGCCGGCACGGTGAAGGCATGCGGATCGATCTCGCCGCGCCCGCGGGCCAGGTAGAGCTCGTGGATCGACGCCGACGGGCAGCCGAGCGCCTGCGACGCGGCCCACAGCACCCACCGCGCGGCATCGCGCACATCGTCGTTCGCGAAGGCCGCCGCGTAGGCGAGGTCATCGGTCAGGTCGCCGCGCAGGGCGGGTTCGTCACGGACGTCCAGGCCGGCCGGGGTCATGGTGGCGATGCCCTCGAGGCGGGCACGCAGGTCGTCGATCGTGTCGATGCGCATGGTGGTCATCCTAGCGAAGGGCCGACAGGGTCGTGAATGCGAAGAGTGGCGCGATGACGAGCCCGACCGTCGCCGCCAGCAGGTACCAGTCGCGCGCCGCCCTCCCGTCCGCCAGGCCCCGCCGCCGCAGGCCGGTCGTCCACCAGCGAACAGCGCTCAGGGCCGTCACGTAGCAGACGG
Organism: Candidatus Limnocylindria bacterium; assembly: GCA_036380155.1. Taxonomy (GTDB): domain Bacteria; phylum Chloroflexota; class Limnocylindria; order QHBO01; family QHBO01; genus JACDBZ01. The sequence continues at coordinate 5,116 of DASVFG010000132.1, read as the reverse complement.
CCGCGAACCCCACCACGCCGATGGCGAAGGGCCGAATCGCGACGCAGTCGCCGAAGGCGAGGGGTCCTCCGGGCGGGCAGGCGCTGCCGAGCTCGATGCCGATGAGGGCGAGGGCGCCGACCGCGACGAGCGCCGACCAGCCGACGTGCGCCAGGAGCGAGCGGTCCAGCGAGGTCTCCCGCTCAGCGGCGGGCGAGGGCCGAGCTGCGGAGCGCGGCGGCCTCGGCCTCACGCTGCGTGATGCGACGGTACTCGAGGTAGAGGTAGACACAGGCCGCGGCGCCGATGCCCGCCACGATCGTCCCGAAGCCGATGGCCTGCAGCGGGAAGCGAAGCGGCCAGAACGATCCGCCGGCCAGGTTGAACGCCATGATCGGGATGATCATCAGGACGGTGGCGAGGTAGTTGAGGAGCACGAAGATCCGGATCGCCGACCATCCGAAGCCGCGCCGCCCCCGCGCGGCCTGCACGAGCAGCGCCGCCACCACGATGAGCGCGAGGTTGCCCATCCCGATCCCGTTCGCCACGAGGAACCCGACGTCGTCGCTGAAGCGCAGGAACGGGAGCTCGACGGTGATGAGGTAGTAGATGTAGTTCGGGATGTAGAAGATGACGAAGTACATGAACAGGAAGAGCGGCACGCCCTTGAGCAGGGCGACGAGCCACGTCTCGTGGCCGAAGAGGAACCAGTTCATGAAATCGTCGGCGAACCCGAAGAGCCGGTTGATCCCGCCGCGCGGCCGGTAGGCCGGATACGTGCTCATCTACTCACCCGTCTGGTCGAGGAGGAAGGTGATGAGGGCGCGCAGCTGGCTCTCGCTGAGCTGCGACTCCGGGAACGGCGGCATGCCGGTTGACGCGCCGTCGTTGTAGTTCGCCGCGGAGTCGCGGATCCACTTCTCGAGGAAGGTCCGCGGATCCTCGTCGTAGTCGGCCTGCATCTGCTCGAGCTGGCTCGGCACGACCGGGAGATCGGTGATGAGCTCGGAGCCGATGGCCTGGAGGTTCGGCCCGACGCCACCCTCCAGCTCCTGGCCGTGGCAGCTGGCGCACTGCGCGGCGTAGACCTGCGCGCCGGCCTCGACGGTGTCCTCGACCTCCTCGGGCGCCTGGCCCTCGGCCTCCTCGGCCCACTCCGTCACGAGCGCAACGACGGCGTCGACCTGCTGCTCGTTGAGCGGTCCGCCGACCTCGGCGCCCCAGGCCGGCATCTGCGAGTTCACGTTGCCGGAGACGACGACGCCCCCGTACGTCACCACCAGGTGGACGTAGTTCGGGTTCGCCTTGAGCTTCTCGAGGAGGCTCGGGGAGTGGAGGTTCGGCCCGATCGGCGTGTCGCCGTCCTCGCCGCCGTCGCCGCCCGTGCCATCGGCGCCGTGGCACTGCGCGCAACCGGCAGCTGCCGGCTCGGACGGATCGTCGGAGAAGATGACCTCGCCGAACTCGAGGAGCTCCTCGTCCTGCGCGACGGCCACCGCCTCGCGGCGCATGCTGTCGGTGAACCAGTAGAGCATGGTGAACGCGGCGAGTGCCGTGGTGATGAGGACGCCGAGCGTCTTCAGTCGCATCGGTCAGACACAGTGATCGGTGATTTCGGACGCCGTGCGCTGGTCGAAGGTGACCGTGCCGACCGGCGGGCCGGAGATGACCTCGCGCGTGACGATGACGTACGCGCCGTCCTCGATGGTCACCGCGAATCGATCCATGCCGCGCGGTGCCGGGCCGTCGCGCTTCTCACCGAGGACCGTGTACTTCGATCCGTGGCAGAGGCACTCGAACCACTGGCTGACCTCGCAGACCTGCGGAACCTGGCAGCCGAGATGCGGACACTTGCGCCACAGCGCGAGCACCGACCGGTCCTCGAGCGGCAGCTCCTCGTCGACGTTGGCGCCCGGGTCCTCCACCGGCGACCCCGCGGTGCCGTTGCCCTCGACCATCGCCTTTGCGGCCGGGACGTTGACGAAGAACAGGTTCGCCTGGTTGTAGACGTACGGGATGCCCTGCGCCCACTGGTCGAACTGGGTGTTGATGTCGTCCGCGGTGCCGAGCCGGATATCGGCGCCCAGGCCCTCGGTGAGGTTCGGCCACAGGAACGCGACCGTGCCGCCGAGGAACTCGAGCGTGAGCAGGCCGACGCCCACGCCGAGCATGCGGCGCATGAATCCGCGCCGCGACATCTCGCCGGTCGGCGGCCCGTGCACCGGGCCGTAGGACGCGTGCTGGGTCATAGCGTGAAGAACAGGCCGTCGACCCACGGCCAGGTCCAGTTCCACCCCGGGCCGCGGAAGAAGGAGCCGATGATCGTCACGATCAGGCCGCCGACCATGAGGCACATGAAGAAGACCCACATGAGCTTCCGGTCGCGGGCCGCCTTGTAGGGGCTGCGGTCGACGTACGGGATGATCATCAGCCCGCCGATGTAGGCCGGGATGACGAGCACGCCCGCCACGGTGGCGTTGAAGTAGCTCAGCAGCTCTTGGAGGCCGAGGAAGTACCACGGCGCCTTCGCCACGTGCGGCGTGACGGCCGGGTTCGCCATCTCCTCGAGCGGAGCGGTGATGAACACCGCAGTGATGAACAGCAGCATCGAGATGAGCATCGCCATGAGGAACTCGGCGCGCAGGAGGTGCGGCCAGGTGAGCACTGTCTCGTCGGGACGCTTGTCCACGCGGACGAGCGACTCCTGCTTCACGTAGGCGAGGAGGCGGAACCGCTCCGTGCCGGGAACGCCGGGCGGGCCCGGCAGCTTCGGCCCGGTGCCAGGGGTGACGGCCGGCGGACGTGTCGGCGTCGGCGCCTGGGTCGGCGCGTTCTTGTCGGCGGTGGCGTTCGGTCGCTTCTCGATCGTCATCGTCTCAACCCTACCTCACACCGGACCGGAGATGCCGCCGTCCTTCCGGATCCTCCAGAAGTGGACGATCATGAAGATGGCGGCGATGAGCGGGAGCATGATCACGTGCCCGACGTAGAAGCGGATGAGCGTCCCCTGCCCGACCTGGATGCCGCCAAGCAGGATGAAGCTCGACTCCGATCCGAGCAGCGGCGCGTAAGAAGCCATCTGGGTGCCGACGGTGATCGCCCAGAACGCGATCTGGTCCCAGGGCAGCAGGTAGCCGGTGAAGCTCAGCGCCAGGGTGAGGAACAGGAGCAGCACGCCAACGACCCAGTTGAACTCGCGCGGGGGCTTGTACGCCCCGTGGTAGAAGACGCGGATCATGTGGAGGAAGACGGTGAGCACCATGAGGTGCGCCGCCCAGCGGTGCATGTTCCGCACGAGCGCGCCGAAGGCCACCGATGCCTCGATGCTCTGGATGTCGCGGTACGCGGTGCTCACCGACGGGATGTAGAAGAACATCAGGTACAGGCCGGTCACGGTGAGGGCGAGGAACAGGAAGAAGCTGATTCCGCCGAGGCAGAACGTATACGTGTAGCGCACCGCGTGGCGCTTCACGCGCACCGGGTGGAGGTGGAGGAACACGTTGTTCATCACCGCCAGCGCGCGCGTTCGGCTGGTGGTGGGGTACGGCTGACGGAAGAGGCTGCGCCAGACCGCCGACTCCTTGAGCCAGCGTGTCACGGCGTTGCCGCCGTTCGGGTTCTGGTCGGTCATCGGTCCACCGCCATGCCGGCCTGCTGGCCGACCTGTCCGAGCACGTTGTCCTTGTAGCTCTCCAACAGAACCTTCCCGTCAGGCGTGAACCGCTCGAGCTCGAGCCGGTCCATCGTGATGCAGTTGGTGGGGCAGCGCTCGACGCAGAGGTTGCAGCGAATGCACCGCTCCTCGTCGATGATCATGGCAATCCCGCGGGGCCACGCCTGGAAGAAGTCCTGCTCCGGGTCGTCGCCGCCGACCTGCGCCTTGTCGACCATGTAGATCACGCCCTCGGGGCAGACGTCGGCGCAGAGCCCGCACAGGATACAGCGGGGGCCATCGATGTTGATGTTGTGGTTGCACTGGAGGCAGCGGGTGCCCTCGGTGATCGCGCCGCGCGTGTCGTAGCCGACCTCGACGAGCGACGTGAAGTCGCGGCGCAGCTCCGGCGGCGCCATCGGGATCTCCTGACGCGGCGTCGCCTCGTAGAAGCGCGGCATGTCGTGCTCGAGGCTCTGGGTGATGACCGCGCGGTTGATGACCGGCAGCTCCTCGAGCTCCTCGCCGCGCAGGCCGGCCAGCCAGCGATCGACCGAGCGGGCGGCACGACGCCCGAGGCCGGCGGCCTCGATGATCGTCGCCGGACCGGTGACGAAGTCGCCGACCGCGAAGATGCCGTCGACGTTCGTGCCGAACGTGTCCGCGTTCACCGTGATGCGGCCCTTGTTGAACTGGAACTTCAGCTCGTTCAGGCGGCGGCCGGAGGGATCGGTCGGGGTCGTGCCGTTCAGTGGCTTCGAGCGCCACGACGACAGCGAGCCGCCTTCCACGATCTCGCGGGTATCGGTCACCCCGACGTGGCGGTTCAGCTTGGCGCCGTACTCGCCGAGGACGTTGAAGTCCGACGCCTGGCTCGTGCAGGGGATCACCATGTCGCAGGCGATGACGAAGTCAGATCCGGGGATCGGCTCGGCGCTGCGCCGGCCGGTGGCATCCGGCGGACCGAGGCGGGTCCGGACGAAGCGGACGCCGCTCACCTTGCCGTCGGGGCCGGCGATGACCTCCTCCGGCGAGCTGAAGTACTCGAACTGCACGCCCTCGAAGCGGGTCTCGTGCTGCTCCTCCTCGTCGACGACCATCTCGTCGGGACCGCGGCGGTAGACGATCGTGCTCGACTTCGCGCCCAGGCGGAGGGCGGTGCGGCTCGAGTCCATCGCGGTGTACCCACCACCGATGATCACGACGTGCTCGCCGACCCACTGTGGCTGACCGAGGTTGGCGCGCTTGAGGAAGTCGACCCCGTAGATCACGCCGTCGAGCTCCTCGCCCGGCGTGTTCATCGCCACCGGGTACATGCAGCCGGTGGCGACCACGACCGCATCGTGGCGCTCGCGCAGCTGCTCGAGGGTGACGTCGCGGCCGATCTCGACGTTGTAGTGGAACTGCACGCCGTGCTTCGCGACCCAGTTGACGTCGAGCTCGATGACGTCACGCGGCAGACGGAAGGCCGGGACGCCGATGAGC
>DASVFG010000131.1:0-12156 GCA_036380155.1 Candidatus Limnocylindria bacterium | reverse complement strand
CGAACCGCGGAGTCGGTGGTGTTCACCGACTGGCCGCCCGGGCCGCTCGAGCGGTAGACGTCGACACGGAGGTCCTTCTCGTCGATCTGCACCTCCACCTCGTCCGCCTCGGGGAGGACGGACACGGTGGCGGTCGAGGTGTGGATGCGGCCCTGGGCCTCGGTCGACGGCACGCGCTGGACGCGGTGCACGCCCGACTCGTACTTCAGCCGCGAGTAGGCGGCGTCGCCCCGGACCTCGGCGATGATCTCCTTGTAGCCGCCGGCCTCGGTCTCCGAGGTGGTCATGACCTCGACCTTCCAGCGGCGGCGCTCGCCGTAGCGGGCGTACATGCGGAACAGGTCGGCGGCGAACAACGACGCCTCCTCACCACCGGCACCCGCCCGCACCTCGACGATGACGTTCCGGTCGTCGTTGGGGTCGCGCGGCACGAGCTGGAGCCGAAGGCCCTCCTCGAGGGTCGCGACGCGCTCCTCGAGCCGCGCGACCTCCTCGTGGGCCATCGTCCGCATCTCCGGATCGGGGTCGTCGGCCATGGCGAGTGCCCCCGCCAGCTCGTCGGTCACGACGCGCCACTCGCGCAGGGCGGCGACGATCGGATCGAGGCGCGACAGCTCGCGACCGAGATCGGCGAGCTGGGCGGGATTGTTCGCGACCTCGGGCGTCGAGAGCTGGCGGCCGATCTCCTCGTGCCGCGCCTCGAGCTCGGCGAGGCGGTCGATCATGCCGTCGGCGCGGTGGCGGCCGCTGCGGCCTCCCGGTCGGCGGCGAGACAGGACTCGAGGCTGGCGATGCTGACCTCGAGCATCGAGCGGTCCGGGGGACGCGTGGTGAGCGACTGGAGCCACAGCCCCGGCTGGTAGACGGCGCGCACGACCGGGTTGCCGTAATGGCGCGCGCCGAACCGCACGAGCTCGTACGCGACGGCCGCGATGGCCGGCACGAGCACGATCCGCGACAGGAACAGCGCCCACAGGGGGACGCCCTCGCGAGGGATGAGGGTGAAGAAGAAGATGCTGATCACGACCACGATGAGGATGAACGTCGTCCCGCAGCGCGTGTGCGCGGTGCCGAAGGCGTCGACCTCGTCGGGGGTGAGCGGCCGGTCGTGCTCGTAGGCGGTGATCGCCTTGTGCTCGGCCCCGTGGTACGCGAACACGCGTCGGATGTCCGGCATGAGGCCGATGGCGGCGATGTAGCCCACGAAGATCACGAGCCGGATGAGGCCCTCGACCACGTTGGCGATGATGTCCGAGTTCGCCGCCTCCTCCGCGAACGTCGATAGGAAGAGCGGCAGGAGGAAGAACAGGCCGATGGCGAAGCCGATGCTGAACACCATCGTCAGCGCGATCGTGCCCTTGCCGAGCTCGATGTCCTCGTCCTCGGCCGCGATCGACGCCGAGCGCATGAGCATGCGCGTGCCGATGACCAGGGTCTCGTAGAGCACGAAGACCCCGCGCAGGAACGGGATCTTGATGAGCTTGCGGTCAGCCGACAGGGCGGCGGGGAGCGGCTCGGAGAGCGTCCGGATCTCGCCGGACGGCGGACGGACGCTCATGGCCACCGTCGTGCGACCGCGCATCATGACGCCCTCGATGAGCGCCTGGCCGCCATAGAAGAAGTCCGGCATCCGGAAGCGGCGGCGGCCGCCGGCATCGGTCACCGCGCCGATCACGAGGGGACCGGCCGCGATGAGCAGCTCCGGGATGAGGAAGAGCAGGTGGGGCGCGAAATGCGCCGGCCACCCGGTCAGGCGCCGGCGCATCGGCCTGGTCAGCGCAGTGAGCGCTCGAGCCGCTTCTGGAAGCGCTCGACCTGGCCTGCGGTGTCGACGATGTTCTGCGTGCCGGTGAAGAACGGATGGCACTTGTTGCAGACCTCGACGCGGATCGTCTCCGCCGTCGAGCCGACGGTGAACTCGTTGCCACACACGCAGTGGACCTGCGCCTGGTGGAACTGCGGGTGGGTATCGACCTTCATGAGAATGGTGCTCCGGACGTCAGGCGGACTGGAACTCTCCAGCCTCGATGCTGACGCGCTTCTTGCTGCGGGTTTCGTGGGTGAAGCGGACCTTGCCATCCGCGGTCGCGAACAGGGTGTAGTCCCGCCCCATCCCGACGTTCGAGCCGGGGTGGAACGTGGAGCCACGCTGACGGACGATGATCGTCCCCGAGAGGACGTACTGCCCGTCGCCGCGCTTCACGCCGAGTCGCTTGCCGGCGCTGTCGCGCCCGTTCTTGCTGGACGAGCCAGCCTTCTTGTGTGCCATGGGTTACTCCTCGGCCGTCCCGGACTCCTGGGCCTTCTTCGCGGCCGGCTTGCGCGTGCGCTTCGGCTTCGCCTCGTCGCTCGTCGTGGCCGATGCGGCCGCCGCGGGCTTGCGTGCGCGGGCCGGCTTCTTGGCCGGCGTCTCATCCGCGGTCGCCGCCGGAGTCGCCTCGACGTCCTCCGCCTTGGCGGCCTTCGCCTTGCTGCCCTTGCCGCCGGCGTTGATCTCGTCGATCCGCACACGCGTCAGGTGCTGGCGATGACCGTTCTTGCGACGGTACGTGGCCTTCTGCTTGAACTTGAAGACGATGAGCTTCGGGCCGAGCGCCTCGCCGAGAACGGTGCCGCTCACCGATGCGCCCTGGACGGTCGGGGTCCCGACCGTCACTGCGTCGCCGTCGCCGACGAGCAGGACGCGATCGAAGGTGATCGCGGCACCGGCGTCACCGGGAACGCGCTCGACGATGAGCTCGGTTCCGGCCTCGACGCGGTACTGCTTCCCGCCGCTGCTCACGACGGCGTACATATGGTTGCTCCTGGGTCTGCTGCTGTGCCGCCGCCACGAGGGTGCGGGCGTGTCTGACGCACACGAAAACGGGCCGAGTGCTCAGCCCGCGGGACATTGAAGTCTACCGAGCGATCGGGGGAGTGTCAACGAACAGGAGGCGCGTCCGGATGGCTCGACGCACCTTCAGCGGCAGGTCGAGGGCATGCACGACGTCCTCGGGGCGGCCGGCGCCGTTCGCGTCGAGCTGGAGGACGGTCCGCAGCCGCGCGGTGTGCTCCTTCTCGTCGACATCGAGAACCTCCACGTCCTCGATGAGCGGGCGGAGGTCGCGGTCACCGGCGTCCGAGCGGCGCTCGCTCTCGCCGCGGCGTCGCTTGCCGCTCAGCTCCTTCGCGTTCAGGAGCCGAACGACCGCGCCTCGGAGCGCATCCGAGGTGAGGTCTTCCTTGCCGCGCAGCTCGACCTCGTACTCGGCGCCACGCAGCTGCGACGAGGCGGATGGGAAGCCGTGCCACACCTCCTTGGCGTCGCGCAGCGCGATCCCGTCCGGGAACTGCTCGGCGGCCGCCTGGATCTTCTCGATCGGCACGAGATCGTCGAAGTAGGCCTCGGCGACCTCGCCGCGCAGCTCGATGCCGATCGGCAGGTTGGCCGCGAGCTTGATGCGCGGACGCGGCTTGAGGGCGCGGGTGTACGAGAGCGGGAGGTGCGCGTCCCGGAAGACGCGCTCGAGATGGTCGATGAGCTCGGCCTGGCGCATGCGGAGCGCCGGCTCGGTCCGGCTGAAGAGAAGTTGCCAGCGCTGCCGCGGCTGGCCATCGGGGGGTCTGGAAGTCATGTCGAACGGGAAGGGTACCGTCGATCCGCTCCGACGACCAGCCGTCACGCTGGCTAGCATGCGAACCGATGTCCGAGCTCATCGCGTCGGTGCGGCGCCACCGGCAGGCGATCTTCGCGCTCGCGATGGTCGTCACCGTCGCGCTCGTGCTGTGGACGGCGCGAGGCGCGCTGCCGGCGTTCTTCATCGGCCTGGCACTGGCCTTCGTCCTCGACCCGGCCGTCACGTTTCTCGCCCGCCGCGGCGTGCCGCGCTGGGCCGGCGTCGTCGTCAGCTACGCCGCGGTCGTGGCGGTCATCTGGGCCGTCGTCGCCTTCGCGATTCCACCGATCGCACGCCAGTCGCGCGAGTTCATCGAGCATCTCCCCGAGCTCGGAGCGGCGGTCGGCGACGTGGAGCGCGGGTTCCTCGAGTGGTATGCCACGCTTCCGCTCCCCGACGACGTGCGGGCCACGATCGACGCCCAGCTCGCGGCCAGTGGCCAGGCGCTCGCGGACCTGTTCCGCGGCCTGCTCGCCCCGACGCTCAACGCGGTCGTGCGGGCAGCGACCTTCGTCCTCGGTCTCATCGTCGTGCCGGTCTGGCTGTTCTTCGTCCTCAAGGACCGCGAGGGGTTCAGCCGGAACGTGGCGGGCGCGCTGCCGCCGACGTGGCGTGCGGATGCCGAGAACATCCTCGCCCTGCTCGGCCGGGTCGGCGGCCGATGGGTCCGCGGGCAGCTCCTCCTCGGCGCGTCGGTCTTCGTGGCCACCGTGATCGGCCTCACCATCCTCACCGTCGCGGGCTTCACCGAGTTCGGGCAGTTCACCCTCGTGCTGGCGCTCATCGCCGGCGTCCTCGAGCTGCTCCCGATCATCGGCCCCATCGTGGCCGCCATCCCGGCCATCCTCATCGGCCTGTCGATCGGCTTCCCGGCCGCCATCGCCGCCGCGATCCTCTACACGCTCATCCAGCAGGTCGAGAACAACGTGCTCGTCCCGAAGGTCATGGGCGACGCGGTCGAGCTGCACCCGGCCGTCATGATCCTGTCACTCGTGGTCGGCGGGTCGTTGTTCGGCATCGGTGGCGCCATCCTCGCCGCCCCGACCGTCGCGGCTGGCCGCGACCTGTACCGGTACGGGTTCCACCGGTTCGGCGGCCGCACGGCGGCCGACGCGCTCGACCTCGCCATTCACGGCGTGCGACCACCCGCTCCGGAAGCCGATGCCGAGCCTCCGACGCCGATGCCGGATGGCGGCGCCGCCGCGTAGCTCGTGAGACTCCGTCTCACGTTAGCCTAGAGCGTCGGCTTGTGGCTCCGCATGCGGATCGACTGGAGGATCCCCATGCCGAAGAGCAGGCTGATGAGGCTCGAGCCGCCGTAGGTGACGAAGGGGAGCGGGATGCCGGTCACCGGCATGACCCCGATGACCATCCCGACGTTCACCGTCAGCTGGAACACGATCATCGACGCCAGGCCGACCGCGATGAGCATCCCGAACGCATCGCGCGCCTGCCAGCCGATGAGAAGGATGCGCCACACGAGCAGCCCGAACAGGGTGAGGACGACGACGCCGCCAACGAAGCCCAGGTCTTCCGCGACGACCGTGAAGATGAAGTCCGTCGACTGCACCGGGATATAGCCGCGCTGGCCCTCGCCGCCCACGGTGAGGCCGCGGCCGAGCCATCCGCCCGAGCCGACCGCATTGAGCGCCTGGACGAGCTGGTAGCAGGCACCCTGCGCGTCCGCGTACGGGTCGAGGAAGCAGAAAAGGCGCTGTCGCTGATAGTCGTGGAGCATGCTCACCGCCAGCGGCGCGGCGCCGATGACGGCCGCGGCGAGCAGGCCCATCCACCCGAGGCTCGCCCCGGACAGGAAGAGCATCCCGACGAGGATGCCGACGAACACGAGCGCCGTACCGAGGTCCGGCTGGCGGAAGACGAGCAGCGTCGGAATCGCCATGAGGACGCCGGCGACGAGGATGGTCGAGAGCCGGCCGATCCGCTCGCGCCGGCCCGCCAGGTACGCGGCGAGGACGGCGATCATGAGGACCTTGCTGACCTCGCTGAACTGGAAGTCGAGCCCGGCAACGGTCACCGACATCTGCGCGCCGAACAGGTTCGTCCCGATGAGCATCGTCACGGTGAGCAGGCCGAGGACGAGCACGTAGATCGGCAGGGCGAGCGTGCGGAGCCAGTGGTAGTCGACGCTGGCCACGACGAAGAAGAGGATGAGGCCGATGGCGGCCCAGATCATCGTCTTCACCGTCTGGGAGGTGCCCGCCCCGGCCGCGGCGTCGTTGAACGCCGCGGAGTAGCCCATGATCACGCCGAGCGCGATGAGCAGCACCACGTAGAGGAGCAGCTGGACGTCGAAGTGGCGCCAGTCGCGGGCCTTGAACGTGTCGACCAGGGTGGCCGTCGCGACGCCCATCAGTTCGCCGTCACCAGGCTGAAGTCGTTCGGGTCGAGCCGCAGGTCCTGGTCGAGGTCGTAGTAGAGCTGGAGGAAGTACTTCACCACCTCAGCGGACACGTTGCCCGGCACGACAGCGGAGTAGTTGAAGCTCACGACCGCGAGCTCGGCGTCGGTCGCGCCGGCCGATGACGGCAGGTAGGCGACGAACCAGGAGTGGAACGGCAGCGTCCCCTCCTCGGTCAGCTGGCCGAACTCGGCCGTGCCGGTCTTCCCGGACAGCGCGCCCGGCAGGTCGAGGTCGCGGATGTTGTAGGCGTGGCCGGTGGTGATCACCTCGCGCGCGCCGATCCGCATCGTCTCGAGCGTGCCGGCGCTCGCCTCCAGGCGGTGGATGACCTCGGGCTCGTAGGTGCGGACGAGCTCGCCCGACGCGTCGGTCTCGCCGCGCACGATCATCGGTCGCATCAGGTTGCCGCCGTTCGCGACCGCTGCGTAGGCATTCAGGACCTGGAGCGGAGTGACGGCGATGACGTTCTGTCCGATGCCGGCCTGCGCGAGCTCACCGGTGAAGACGCCGGCACGACCCTGCTCGCGCGCCCATTCCGTGCTCGCGATGATGCCCGGCTCCTCGCCCGGCAGCCGGATCCCGGAGCGCGCCCCGAACCCGAGGTCGTACGCCCACTCGGCGAGCGGGTCGATGCCGGTCTCGACGGCCATCTGGTAAAAGAAGGTGTCCGACGACTTCGCGAACGCCTCGACCATGTCGAGCGGGCCGAACCCCTGCCGGTTCCAGTCGTAGAGGCACTCGCCATCGGGGGCGCCCGGGATCTGGTAGCAGCCGAACGTCGGCCATTTGCGACCGGCCGTCGTCACGCCCTCCTCCATGGCGGCGATGCCGGTCACCAGCTTGTACGTCGACCCGGGTGGGTAGATGTCGCTGATCGCATGGTTGCGGAGCGGCCGATCCGGATCGGCGAGGTAGATCCCGTAGTCCTCCGCGCTGATGCCGCGCGCGAACTTGTTGTTGTCGTAGGCGGGCAGCGACACCATGGCCAGGATCTCGCCGGTCTGCGGGTTCATCACCACGGTGACGCCCTGGCTCACGTCGGCGGCTCCCATGCCCCACTGGAGGGCCTGCGTCGCGAGCCGCTGCGTCCGCGCGTCGATGGTGAGCATGAGGTTCGTGCCGGGCTCCGGCTCCGCGAGGGTCTCGATGACCTTCACGATCCGGCCCGAGGCGTCACGCTCGACGAGCTGCCGCCCGTACGTGCCGCGCAGGGCGTCCTCGAACGAGGATTCGACCCCGGCGCGGCCGATGACGTCGTCGCGGAGGTATCCGTCGTCCTCGCGGGCCAGGAGCTCGTCGCGGCTGATCGGACCCGTGTAGCCGACGAGGTGAGCGAGGAGCGCTCCCGCGGCCTGCCCCGTCTCGTCGAGGTACTCGCGGATCGGCTCGACCTCCACCTCGATCCCGGGAAGCCGATCGGCCTCCTCTCCCAGGATGAGCGCCGCCTCGCGCTCGACCCCGGTGACGACCGGCACGAGGTCGAAGGGCGAGCCGCGGAATGCCTCGAGCCGGTCACGGATGGCGCTCGACGCCACGCCCGTGAGCTGCGCGACACGGGCAAGGATCCGGAAGTCGTTGTCCGGCAGGTCGGCCGGGCGGACGTTCACGGTCCAGGACGGGGTGTTGACGGCCAGCGGGCGGCCGGTTCGGTCGAAGATGAGCCCACGGGAGGCGGGGATCGGGACCTCCGCCGTCCGATCCGCGACGGCCCGCGCCGCGAGCTCCTCGCCGTTCACCACCTGGAGCTGGAAGAGGCGACCGCCGAGCGCAGTCAGGATGACGGCGGCGATGACGCTGAAGGCCACGAACCGGGAGCGAGATCGGTGGAGGTCGACGCGTCCGTCGTTCAGGTCGGCCATCGGCTCACCAGGCGGTCGCTTCGTCGACGACGTAGCGCGACGCGACGGCGCGCGCGGGGATGAGCAGCACCGCGCAGATCGCCGCGTTCAGGAGCGCGGCGCGGAGCATGACATCCACCGGAAGGCCGCCGATCGCCGCGTCCGCGACGAGGCCACCGAGGCCGATGCCCACCGCGTCGGCGACGAGGGACCCGGCGAACGCGGCCAGCGGGGGATAGATCCAGGACATGCGGCCGAGCAGCCGTGTGCCGCCGGTGATGAGCGCGGCCACGAGGAGCATCGCGAACGGGATCGCCCCGAGCGGCTCGCTGACGAGCAGGTTGGCGGTCAGTCCCGCCACGAACGCCACGGTGGCGGCGGGCAGGAAACCGCCATAGGCGGCGACGAGGACGACACCGATGAGCACGAGGTTCGGCTTCACGTCGCCGATGACGATCACCGGTGCGATCGCCGCGTGCACGATGCCGAGGATGACGGCGAGGAGCGGACCGAGGTACGTGATGAGCGCGGATCCTGAGCGTCGGTGAAGGGCGGTCGAGAGGGAGTATACGGTCCGGCGTTGCGCCGACGCCACGCGCCAATGGTCACGTGCCACGTGAAACATCGGTGTGGATAACTCTGGCGCCGAGCCCTCCTGCGCGCTCGTCGCACGCCTCCGCGACCCCTCGAAACTGGTAGAATCAACGTGCCCATCTGAACTCGCAGCGGAGCGCTCGTGGTCCGGGTCACGGCCTGCACAAACCAGAAGGGCGGCGTTGGCAAGACCACCACGGTCATCAACCTCGCAGCCTACCTCGCCCTCTCCGGCACGCGAACTCTCGTCATCGATCTCGACCCGCAGGGCAACGCCACGAGCGGCCTGGGCGTGGATCGACGTTCTGTCGACCGCTCCTCGTACGAGGTGCTCGTCGACCGTGCGCCGATCAACGAGGCGGTGGTCGGGACGGCGATCGAGGGACTCGATCTCGTGCCGTCCACACCGGCGCTCTCCGGCGCCGAGGTGGAGCTTGTCGGCGCCTCCGCCCGGGAGCGGCGGCTCGCGGCGAGCCTTGCCGACCTGGACGGGCGATATGAGCGGGTGCTGGTCGATTGTCCGCCCTCGCTCGGGCTGCTGACACTGAATGCGCTGACGGCCGCGGACGGGGTGCTGATCCCCATCCAGACCGAGTACTACGCCCTGGAGGGCCTGAGCCAGCTGGTGAACACCATCCGACGCGTCCGCGAGGGACTCAACCCACGTCTCGAGATCGAGGGCGTGGTCCTCACCATGTACGACGCGCGCACCAACCTCTCCGCGCAGGTCGCCTCCGAGGTTCGACGGCACATGAACGGCTCCGTCTACCGAACGGTGGTGCCGCGCTCCATCCGCCTGTCCGAGGCCCCGAGCCACGGCCTGCCGATCGCCCTCTATGACCCGTCGTCGCGTGGCGCGGATGCCTATCGCGAGCTCGCCGGGGAGGTGACCGCACGTGGCTAGCAGCGCACCGCGCCCGACGCGCGCCTTCGGCCTCGGACGCGGGCTCGACGCCCTCATCCCCGGCAGCAGCGACACGCCCGGCACGCTCGAGGTCGCCATCGATCGGATCGAGCGGAACCCGAACCAGCCGCGGTCGGCCTTCGACGAGGCGCAGCTGGGCGAGCTGGCGGCATCGATCGCGGTGCACGGCATCCTCCAGCCGCTCGTGGTGCGCGTGCTCGCCGATGGTGGCTACCAGCTCATCGCCGGCGAGCGACGGCTCCGGGCTGCCCGGCTGGCGGGCCTCGACGTCGTCCCGGTCGTCACGCACGTGGCGAACGACGAGGAGACGTCCCTCGAGCTCGCGCTCATCGAGAACATCCAGCGCGAGGACCTCAACGCCATCGAGACGGCGCTCGCCTACCAGGAGCTCATCGATCGGTTCGGCCTCACCCACGAAGCGGTCGCTCGCCAGGTGGGCAAGAGCCGGGTCGCCATCAGCAACGCGCTGCGCCTCCTCGACCTCGCCCCGGAGACACGGCAGGCGATCGTGGACGGCCGCATCTCGGAGGGACACGGGCGAGCGCTCGCCTCGATCACCATCCCGGAGCTCCAGCGCGCGGTCCTCGGCATCGTCCTCGAGCGTCAGCTGTCCGTACGCCAGACCGAGGAGCTCGTCCGCCGCAAGCGCGAGGAGGCGCCGGCCGTCCGCCGCCGCGTGCTCAGCCACGACCTCCAGGATGTCGAGGCCCAGCTCCGTGGCGTCCTGGCCACGAAGGTGGGCATCGTCCGCACCCGGCGCGGTGGACGCCTCGTCATCGACTTCTACTCGGACGAGGAGCTCGACCGCCTCTACGCCATCATCACCCGCGGCGCCACGTCGTCGGCCGACGTCGCCGTCCCGGTCCAGCCCGACCACGAGGTTCTCCCGACCACATGACCGTCGAACGAGCGCCGAAGTCCCGCGGCAAGGCCGCGAGCTACACCGCGGCCAACATCCAGGTTCTCGAAGGGCTCCAGGCGGTCCGCAAGCGCCCCGGCATGTACATCGGCTCGACCGACGTGCGCGGCCTCCACCAGCTCGTCTGGGAAGTCGTCGACAACAGCATCGACGAGGCGATGGCGAACCAGGCGACCCGCATCGACGTCACGCTCCATCGCGACGGGAAGTGCGAGGTCGTCGACGACGGGCGCGGCATCCCCGTCGACCGCCACAGCACCGGCAAGTCGGCCCTCGAGGTCATCATGACCGTGCTCCACGCCGGCGGGAAGTTCGGCGGCGGCGGCTACAAGGTCTCCGGCGGCCTCCATGGCGTCGGCGTCAGTGTCGTGAACGCCCTGTCCAGCGAGATGCGGGTGGAGGTCCTGCGCGACGGCAAGCGTCACGTCCAGGAGTTCGTGCGGGGCGCGCCCACCGGCCCCGTGAAGCAGACCGGCGGCCTGGCCGAGGCGAACCGCGGCCTCGACCCGACCTGGAAGCGCACGCACGGCACGCGAACGTTCTTCACGCCGGATCCCGAGATGTTCGAGACGCTCGACTTCAGCTGGGACCTCATCAGCACGCGCATGCGCGAGTCTGCGTACCTCAACAAGGGGCTCTGGATCTGCCTCCGTGACGAGCGGACCGACACCGAGAAGAACTTCTTCTTCCAGGGCGGGGTCACGAGCTTCGTGCGCCACCTCAACCGGCGACGCGACGTGCTGAACGGGCGGCCGATCTACGTCGAGCGCATGGTCGGCTCGACGAGCGTCGAAGTCGCGCTCCAGTACAACGACGCCTTTGCCGAGAACGTCATCGCCTTCGCCAACAACATCCACACCGTCGACGGTGGGACGCACGTGGCCGGCTTCCGCGCCGCGTTGACGACCTCCCTCAACACGTGGGCGCGCAAGTCGAGCACCCTTTCCGAGAAGGAGGCGAATCTCTCCGGCGACGATGTCCGCGAGGGACTCACCGCGGTGATCAGCGTGAAGCTGACCGATCCGCAGTTCGAGGGCCAGACGAAGGCGAAGCTCGGGAATGCCGACATCAAGGGCATCGTCCAGAACGTCGTGACCGAGGGCATCGTCCAGCACCTCGAGGAGAACCCCGCCGACGGCCGGCGCATCATCGAGAAGTGCCTGACCGCCGCGCGTGCGCGCGAGGCGGCGCGCAAGGCGCGCGACCTCGTCATCCGCAAGGGTGCGCTCGAGGGCATGGCGCTGCCGGGCAAGCTCGCGGACTGCCAGGAGCGCGACCCGGCGCGGTCGGAGCTCTACATCGTCGAGGGCGACTCGGCCGGCGGCTCCGCGAAACAGGGGCGCGATCGGCGCTTCCAGGCCATCCTCCCGATGTTCGGCAAGATGCTCAACGTGGAGAAGGCCCGGCTCGACCGCGTCCTCTCCTCGGACAAGATCCGGCCGCTCGTCATCGCGCTCGGCGCGGGCATCGGCGAGACGTTCGACATCGCGAAGCTGCGCTACCACCGCATCTGCCTGTTGTCGGACGCCGATGTCGACGGCGCGCACATCACGACGCTGCTCCTGACGTTCTTCTACCGCCACATGCCCGAGGTGATCGAGAACGGCTACCTCTACCTCTGCCAGCCACCGCTCTACCGGGTCAGCACCGGCAAGGTGACCCGCTACGCGTCGACCGAGAAGGAGCGTGACGCGGCGATGAAGGAGCTGTCGCGCGACGGCAAGACGAAGAACGTCACCGTCCAGCGCTTCAAGGGCCTCGGCGAGATGAACGCCGACCAGCTGTGGGAGACGACGATGAAC
>DASVFG010000130.1:0-10608 GCA_036380155.1 Candidatus Limnocylindria bacterium | reverse complement strand
GATGCGGCCATCGCGGCGGCCACCCGCGGCGACTGGACCGCGGCGGTCGATGCGAACCGCCAGCTCCTCGAGCTCGGCCCGGACATCGATGCCTACAACCGGCTCGGCAAGGCGCTCGCCGAGCTCGGGCGGCACCGCGAGGCCCTCGAGGCCTACGAGCAGGCGCTCGAACGCGACGCCACGAATCGCATCGCGCAGCGCAACGTCGAACGCCTCCGCCTGCTGAAGGGCGGAGACAAGCCGCCGAAGAACGGCAAGGGCACGACCGAGAAGGCGCCGGCCACCGTGTTCATCGAGGAGATGGGCAAGACCGGTCGCGCCCGGCTCATCAACGTCGGTGGCCCGCGTGTCCTGGCGCCGCTCTCGCCGGGCGACGCCGTGGACCTGGTGACCGAGGGCGACGAGCTCGTCGCGCACGTCGGCGGCAAGGTGATCGGCGGAGTGGAGCCGCGCATCGCCGCCCGTCTCCTGAAGCTCATCGCCAGCGGCAACCGCTACGAGGCGGCGATCACCACGATCCACGAGGCGAGCGCCGAGCTGACGATCATCATCCGCGAGGTCTTCACCCATCCGTCGAACTTCGGGAAGGTCTCGTTCCCGACGGTCGCCTCGGGCGGGGCTGGCGTCAGACCGTACATGAAGGGCACTGCACTTCGGTACGATGACGACGATGATCTCGAGGAGGTCGATGAGGACTCGGAGGAGGTCGAAGAGCTCGACACCACCCTCCCCGAATTCTCGGCCGAGCCCGAGGACGAAGAGGAGCTGATCGAAGAGCCATAGACGGATGACCGAAGCGGAACGGAACGGACTCGACCACGTCGTCCTTCCGCGACGCCTCCCCGGCTTGGCGCTCCTCGAACGCTACCTCCCTCCGCCCGCCGACAATCTCCTCGACGCGGAGCTCGCCGCGTTCGCGGCCGAGGGCGACACCGTCCTCGACCCGTGGGCCGGCACGGGTTGGACACCGCGCCGCGCGGTCGCCCACGGCATGCGTGCCGTTGCGGCCGATCCGAGCCCCTTCGCCCAGCTCGCCGCGATCGCCTTCCTCACCGCGCCGGAGCCGGCCGTGCTGGACGCGGCGTTCGCGCAGCTCGCGTCGTCGCGGAAGGTCGACGTGCCGCTCCGCCAGCACCTCGAGGAGCTGTACGCGTCCCGCTGCGCCGCCTGCCGCACGCCGGTCGTCGTCGACCAGTTCATCTGGCCGCGGGACGCCGAGGCGCCCGGCCGCAAGATCTATCGCTGCACCGCCTGCGAAGCGGCCCTCGGCGGTCCCGAGGAACGCGTGGCCCCGGTGGACGACGTCGACCTCGCCAAGCTCGGCCTCGAGCGAGCCGCGGCCGCTCCCGAGCCGCTCGGCGACGCTCCACCCGACGAGCTCCCGCCCGCCCCGACCGGGCTGATCGACCCCGGCGAGCCGGACGAGCCGCTCGGCGAGGCAGGTGGGCCGCCCGCCCCGCCGATGCCGGCGATCGACCCGCCGACCGGAATCGATCGGCCGCGCTTCGCGTCCACCGTTCGTCCGGAGCCGATGCCGGTCGCCGCCGCGGACGGCCTGCGCCAGAGCCCGCAGTACCTCGACCTGCGGTCGCGCTTCCCGGTGCTCGACGGCCGCGACGACCTCGTCGACGAGCTGCTCGACCTCTTCACCCCGCGCAATCTCTACGCCCTGCACGCCATCGGCGCGAAGCTCGAGACCGAGGTCCGCGACCCCGGCACGCTCGCCGTCCTGCGGCTGGCGCTCGCCACCTGCCTTCTCCCGGCCAGCCGCCTCAACGGCTATCCCGGACGGGTCGCCTCGCTGCGGGTGACCGGCGGGCACGTCCGCCAGCCGGCGAGCCGTCACCAGCGCGAGGTCAACGTCTGGCGCGCCTTCGAGCAGGCCTACCGCGACGTGCGCGCGGCCGTCGCCGCGGTCGCTGCCGATCGGCGTGAGATCCGGTTCGCGGCCGACTACGGCGAGCTCGGCGGGATGGGGGCGGCGAACGTCCTCTGGCTCCGCGCCCGGCCGGCGGTCGTCGGCCAGTACCTGCCGGCCGAGGGCATCGATCTCGTGCTCGGCGCCCCGCCGCCGCGAACCTCGATCGACGAGCTGTCGTTCGAGTACCTCGCCACCGCGTGGGTCCTCGGACGCGAGGCGGCCGAGACGCTGCGCCTCGAGCCGATCTTCGGGTCGAGCACGCATCCCGAGGGCGCGGAGGCGACGGCGCTGCGCCACGGCATGGCCTCGGCAGTCGGGGCACTGAAGCCCGGCGGCTGGTGCAACCTCCTCATCGACGACGGCTCGCCCGATCGCCTCGTCTCGGTGGCACTGGCCGGGGCGGCGGCCGGTCTCGAGCTCGTCGACGTCATCCACCGCGAATCCGGCCGGGCGGGCGACGGGATCGTCCTCCACCTGCGCAAGCCGTCCGCCGAGGACCGGCTGCGGCGGGCCGTGCAGCCGGGCCCCCTCCGACTCGGCGCCACGTCCGGCCATCTCACCTACCCGGAGCTGGCATCGGCCATCGATCGATCGGTCGGGGACCTCCTCCGTGACCGCGGCGAGCCGGCGACGCTCGTGCGGGTCATCGCCGCCGTCATCGCGGAGCTGGGTCGCAGCGGCCTGCTCGCGCGGCTGGCGGGCTCGCGCAGCACGGAAGACGACCCATCGGACGGCTCGCGCATCGAGGGCGGGGCACCCCAGCTGCTGGCGTCGCTCATCCACGAGGAGCTGTGGCGGGACGACCATCCGACGCTCGTCCGCATCGGTGACGACGACCGGCCGCAGTGGTGGCTGCGGGACCCGGAGCTCGCCGCGCAGCCCCTCGCCGATCGCGTGGAGTGGGCGACCTGGTCGATCCTGTCGACGGCCGGGCGCATCGACGAAGCTGGCTTCTTCGACCGCATCTACCGCCTCTTCCCGGGCCTCCAGGCGCCGGACGAGGAGCTCGTGCGTGCCTGCCTGGCGGCATACGCCGCGCCCGGGGAGCGGGGATCGCTCGCCACCGAGGACGCGCTCGCCGCGCGCACCGCCGACCATGCCCGGGTCATCGCCACGCTCGTGGACTACGGCCACCGCCTCGGCCTCCGCGCGTGGATCGCGTCCCGTGAGCATGACCGGCCGCATGCCGGTCGGCCGCTGCTCGACCACCTGGCCGAGGACGAGCGGCGCGTCTACCTGCCGCTCGTGATCCGTGCGCCGGCGGAGGCCGTCGGCGCCATCGACTGCCTCTGGTACGTGCGCGGCCACCTCGCCTTCCTGTTCGAGGTCGAATGGACCGCGATGGTCGGTGACGCGGTCCTCCGGCGCGGCCGCGCGATCCCCACCGGGGACCAGCAGGCGCGGTTCCTCGTCATTCCCGCCGAGCGCGCCGAGCTGCTGCGCGTGAAGCTCGCACGGTCACCGTGGCTGCGCGACGAGATCGCCCGTCAGAACTGGCACGTGCTCAAGTGGCAGCACCTCGACACGCTCGTCGCGCGCAGCGGCGCGCGCATGGAATGGCTCGAGCCGGTCCTCGGACTCGACCCGCTCATCGAGCGCGGCGGCGAGCAGCTGACGATGTTCGGCGAGTGAGCCGCGAAGTGCTTGCTCGCTCGGAAACCGGAGCGTAGACTCGCTCGCGGGAGTGCCGTGGTTCCCCCCTGCGGCACTCCCGCTTTCGTGCCCTCGGCGGGGCGGCGGTACCCTCAGGCGCCGGGCTTGCGTGGGGCGCGACGGCCGAGCGCACGTCGCACCACGGTCATCACCTCGTCGACGTACGGCTGGCCCTGCCCGGTCTCGATCGCGTGCGTCAGGCAGCCGTCGATGTGGTCCTCCAGCAGCAGGAGCGCCACCCCGTCGGCGGCCGCGGTGAGCGCCTCGACCTGCTGAAGGACGTCGAGGCAGTACGCCTCCTCCTGCACGAGCCGCTGGATGCCGCGCGCCTGGCCCTCGATCCGCCGCAGGCGGGTGACGAGGTCCTTCGTGTCCTTCGTGTAGCTGTGGCGGAAGTGTGCCTCGTGGGCATCGGTCGTCATACTGCCCCGCAGTATGGGCGGCGGCCGTCGCGACGGTCAATTCGGGCAGTTCGTGCGGAATCCGGTGAGTTCGGTAGCATCGTCGCGTGAGCCACCTCGACCGACACGAGCTGATCAGCCCGCTCGAGCGCGTGCTCGTCGTCATCAGCCATCCCGACGACGGTGAGTTCGGCGCCGGACCCACGATCGCGCACCTTGCCGCCTCCGGCGCGCGGGTGGACTACGTGGTCACCACCGACGGATCCAAGGGGACCGAGGACCCGAGTGTCACTCCCGAGCAGCTGGCGACGACCCGCGTCGCCGAGCAGCGGGCGGCAGCCGACATCCTCGGCGTGACCGACATCGTTCATCTCGGGTACCCCGACGGCTATCTCGAGCCGAGCCTCGAGCTGCGGCGCGACATCACGCGCCAGATTCGTCGCTACCGACCGGACCTGCTCATCACCCAGAACCCTCGCCGCCGGCTCGATCACAACCCGTTCATCGGCCATCCCGACCACCTCGCGACCGGTGAGGCGACGCTCGCCGCCGTCTATCCGGCGGCCCGCGACCACCTGAACTTCCCTGAGCTGTGGACCCAGGAGCATCTGGAGCCCTGGAAGGTGCGGCAGGTGCTGCTCACCGGCGTCGAGGAGCCGAACCTGTGGCTCGACGTCTCGGCCACATTCGACGTCGGGATGCGATCGATCCTCGCCCACGAGAGCCAGGTCGATCCTGCGACGGTCGATGAGCGGATGCGCGAGCGCGCGCGGCAGATCGGCGAGCCGCAGGGGATCGGCCTGGCGCAGGCGTTCCTGTCGATCATCCTCGAATGACGCGCCGGGGCGGCGGCGGCGGAGGAGGACGCGGCGGGTTCTGGGGCAGCGGACCGGAGCCCGACCTCACGCGACGGCCGGGCAGCGAAGGTCCGACGCTGCGACGCATCGCGGGGTTCTTCCAGCCCTACCGCGCGCGGCTCTCGTTCATCGCGGTCCTCATCCTCATCACCGTCAGCGTCGGGGTCGTCAACCCGATCCTGATCAAGTTCGTCCTCGACAACCTGCTTCCCGGCGGCGAACGGGACCTGGGGCTGCTCTATATCCAGGTCAGCCTGATGATCGTCCTGCCGATCGTCACGAGCGCCATCGGGGTGTGGCAGTCGTACCTGAGCAACGTCGTCGGCCAGAAGGTCATGAACGACCTGCGCATCGCGCTCTACCGCCACCTGCAGTGGATGCCGCTGCGCTTCTTCACCGAGACGCGCACCGGCGAGATCCAGAGCCGGATCGCGAACGACGTCGGCGGTGTGCAGTCGGTGGTCACCGACACGGCCGCATCGCTCCTGAGCAACTCCGCCACGGTGCTGACGACCATCGTCGCGATGCTCATCCTCGACTGGCGGCTGACGCTCCTGTCGCTGGCGCTCATGCCGGTGTTCATCTACATCACCTACCGTGTCGGGAAGGTCCGGCGCGAGGTCTCGACCCTGACGCAGCGGTCGATGGCCGAGATGAGCGCCATCACCGAGGAGTCGCTCAGCGTGTCGGGCATCCTCCTGTCCAAGACGTTCGGACAGCAGGAGGCGAGCATCGAGCGCTTCCGGGCCGAGTCGCAGCGCCTCGGCGACCTCCAGGTCCGCGGCCAGATGATCGGCCGCTGGTTCTTCGCGCTCATCGGCACGTTCTTCAGCATCATGCCGGCCTTCGTGTACCTCGTTGCCGGCGTGCTGATCATCGGCGGCGACGAGTCGGTCTCGATCGGCACGATCGTGGCGTTCACGACGCTCCAGTCGCGCCTCTTCTTCCCGCTCGGGCAGCTGCTCAACGTCCAGGTCGAGATCCAGGGCGCCCTCGCATTGTTCGACCGGATCTTCGAGTACCTCGAGATGGACCACGAGATCACCGATGCGCCGGACGCCGTCGAGCTCTCGCCGAAGACGATGCGTGGGGAGGTGCGCTTCGACCACGTCACGTTCCGGTACCCGGTGGCGCCCGCGCAGGTCGAGGTCGCCGACGAGGCGGCCGAAGCCGAGGCCGAGGGACGCGCCGTGCCGACCGCCATCCAGCCCTTCGCGTTGAACGACATCGACTTCACCGCCCGTCCGGGTCAGCTCGTCGCGCTCGTCGGTCCGTCGGGGAGCGGGAAGACGACCTCGACCTACCTCATTCCGCGCCTCTACGACGTCGACGCCGGGGCGGTGTCGATCGACGGGGTCGACGTGCGCGGCATTCGGCTCGAGTCGCTGGGACGGGTGATCGGCTTCGTGACCCAGGAGACGTACCTGTTCCACGATACGGTGCTCGCGAACCTGCGCTACGCGCAGCCCGACGCAACGATGGCCCAGATCGAGGAGGCGGCGACCGCCGCCGCCATCCACGAGCGGATCATGGAGCTGCCCGACGGCTACGACACCGTGGTCGGGGAGCGCGGCTACAAGCTGTCGGGCGGCGAGAAGCAGCGGGTGGCGATTGCCCGCGTCCTGCTCAAGGACCCGCGCGTCCTCATCCTCGACGAGGCCACGTCGGCGCTCGACACCGTGAGCGAACGGCTGATCCAGTCGGCCCTCGCGCGCCTCATGGAGGGCCGAACCACGATCGCGATCGCGCATCGGCTCAGCACGATCCTCCGTGCCGACCAGATCCTGGTCATGGCGCGCGGCCGGATCGTCGAGCGCGGAACGCACGAGGAGCTCATCCGACAGGAGGGGCTCTACGCCAAGCTGTCCGCCGAGCAGTTCGGCGTGACGTCCGGCGGATGAGCATGGCGAACCGATTGGCCGGCGAGACCAGCCCGTACCTGCTGCAGCACGCGGACAACCCGGTCGACTGGTATCCCTGGGGTCCCGAGGCGCTCGAGCGCGCCCGGACGGAGGATCGGCCGATCTTCCTGTCCATCGGCTATGCGGCGTGCCACTGGTGCCACGTGATGGCGCACGAGTCGTTCGAGAACCCCGATATCGCGGCGCGGATGAACGCGGAGTTCGTGTGCATCAAGGTCGATCGCGAGGAGCGCCCCGATCTCGACGACGTCTACATGGCCGCGGTGCAGGCGATGACCGGCTCCGGTGGCTGGCCGATGAGCGTCTTCCTGACCCCCGACCTGCGCCCCTTCTTCGGCGGCACGTACTTCCCGCCCGAGGACCGGCACGGGATGGCCGGCTTCCCGCGCGTGCTGGAAGCGATCGCGGACGCGTACCGCTCGCGGCGCGACGAGGTCGAGCAGCAGGCCGGCATGCTCGTCAGCCACCTCCGGGCGCAGCTGGCCGTGCCGGCCGGGGACCGTGATCCCGAGCGACGCCAGCTCGACGAGGCCGTGCGTCGCGTGGCCGCCACGCACGACGCAACCCACGGCGGCTGGGGTGGCGCGCCGAAGTTTCCCGCACCGATGCTCATCGAGTTCCTCCTGCGTGCTTGGCGGCGCTCGGGCGACGACGCGGTGCTGCGCATGGTGACCCGCACCCTCGACGCGATGGCCGATGGCGGCATCCACGACCAGCTCGGCGGGGGATTCGCCCGCTACAGCACCGATGCCCACTGGCTCGTGCCGCACTTCGAGAAGATGCTCTACGACAACGCCCTGCTCGCCCACGCCTACCTCGAGGCGTTCCGGGCGACGGGCATCGACCGCTACGCGGCCGTCGCGAGCTCCACGCTGGACTTCCTCCTGGCCGAGCTGCGCACCGAGGACGGTGGGTTCGCCTCCGCGCTCGACGCCGACTCGGAGGGGGTGGAGGGTCGCTTCTACGTGTGGGACGCGCAAACGTTCGACGCGGCCCTTGCCGAGGGCGGCCTCGACGCGGATGAGCGGTCGGCCCTTGCGGCGCACTGGGACGTCTCCGCCGGCGGCAACTGGGAGGGGGTGACGGTGCTTCGCCGGACCGGGCCGGCCCCGGACAGCGGCCTCGTCGAGCGCGCACGCGCGTTGCTGCTCGCGTCGAGAGCGACGCGGACGCGTCCCGCGCGGGACGACAAGCAGCTCGCGGCCTGGAACGGGCTGGCCCTCCGCGCGTTCGCGCGCGCCACGCTCGTGCTCGACGACGATCGCTGGCGTGGTGCCACCGCGACGCTGGCCGAGTTCATCATCGGGCGGCTCGTCCATGACGGCGACCGCCTGTGGCGCACGACCCGCGGCGATCGCGCCCACACGCCGGGATTTGCCGAGGACTACCTCGCCGTCGCGGACGGTCTTCTCGAGGCACACGGAGCGCTCGGCGACGCCCGCTGGCTGCTGCATGCGCGGGCGCTCGTCGATCGCGCGATCGCGGACTTCTGGGATGACGAGGGGGGCACGTTCGTGGACACCTCGGCCGAGCACGACCGGACGGTCGCCGTGCCGCGTGGCCTCGTCGACAATGCCGTGCCCTCCGCGAACTCGATCGGCGCCGACGTGCTCCAGCGGCTCGCGCTCCTTACCGGCGAACCCGACTATGCGCGTCGCGCGCAGTCCATCCTGCGGGCGGTGGCGGGCGCGCTCGATCGCCAGCCGAGTGCGTTCGGCCGCATGCTGGCCGCAGCCGATCGACACCTTGGCGAGCCGGTCGACGTGGTGGTCGCGGCGGCCTTCCCCGGCGACGACGCAGCGCACGTCCTGCGGCGGGCGGCGAGCGGCCCGTACGTCCCCGACCTCGTGCTCGGTACCGTGGCGGTGGGGGAGGCGCACGCGCGCTGGCCACTGTTCCATGGCAAGGCGGCGCGTGATGGTGGCGCGACCGGCTATGCGTGCCGCGGGTACGCCTGTGACGAGCCGACGTCGGACCCCGTCCGGCTGCGCGACCAGGTGCGCGCCCTCGCCGGCCGCTAGCCGGGAAGGAACGAGAGCCGCACCGAGCGCTCCGGGTTGTCGCCGTTCGGGTCGAGCAGCGCAACGGACTGCCACGTCCCGAGGGCCAGCTCGCCTCCGATGACGGGCACGCTGATCGAGGGCGACGCGAGGAGCGGCAGCACGTGGTCGGCACCGTGCCCCGGTGACCCGTGACGGTGCCGCCATCGGTCGTCGCGGGGGAGGAGGCGGTCGAGGGCATCGAGCAGATCGTCGTCCGATCCAGCCCCGAGCTCGACGATCACGACCCCGGCCGTGGCATGCGGCACGAACACGTTGAGCAGGCCGTCCTCGCCGCCGACCTCGTCGAGGAAGGCGCGGCACGCGGGCGTCAGGTCGGCGAGGGATGGCGCCGCCCCGGTGCGGACGCGGATCGTGCGGGTCTCCATGGTTCGGTCCCTCGTCACTCGCAGGTCGGGAACTGCTCGTCCCCATCATGTCGGGCGAAGCGCACGACGGAACCGGACTCCGTCCGGAATCGCAGCTCGTCGCCGATGACGACGATCACGCCCGGGGTGGCGTTGATCATCTCGCCGTCGCCATCGAGGTCGAGCGGCTGCCCGTTCGGCGCGATCCCGTCGAGCTCGTCCCAATAGCTGCCGTCGACGTCGACCGGTGACTGCAGCCCGCAGTGCCCGAGGCTGAACGTGTACGCCACGCCGTCGCGGATGGGGGCGGATGTCGGGCCCTCACTTCCCGCATCGGCTTCAGCCGGCAGGGCGAGGGGATGCAGGTCAGTGACCTCCGCGAAGGGATCGGGCGTGGCCGCGGGTGCGCTGGCCCCCGCGCACCCCGCCAGGACGGCGACGAGCGCGCAGAGCGCCGGCCCTGCACGCCTCACGGCGCGCCGTAGCTGTGCTCGCCGACGATGAACAGCCCGGCGCCGAGATAGGTGAAGAGCACCCCGACGAAGCCGAGCACGATGAGCCACGGGGCCAGCGCCTCCCAGCGGTCGCGCCGGCCCGCGACGTGGAGGTAGGCGCCGAACACGAGCCACGTGGCGGCCGCCGCCAGCTCCTTGGGATCGTTGCTCCAGTACGCGCGCCAGGCCAGGTTGGCCCACACGGACCCGAGGGCGATGGCGACGGTCAGGATCGGGAAGGCGATGAGAACCGCCCGATGGCCGACCGAGCGGAGGACCTCGCGTGACGGCAGCGCTGCGAGCCGGTCGCCGGTGGCGCGTTGTGCGAGCTCCGCTGCGGCCGCGAGGAAGGCGACGCCCGCGACCGCGTACGAGAGCGCCGCGGTGCCGACGTGGATCGTGAGCAGCAGCGGCTGCTGGAGCGCGGGGACGAGCGGGTCCACCCGGTCGTCGAGCCCGAGGGCGATGCCGACGAGCGCCGCGGCGAGAAGCGCCGCCAGCGGGGCGAGCGCAGCGATGGGCGCCGTGCGCAGGAGCAGGAGATACGTCGCCAGGAGGGCCGCCGCGAAGGCGATGGTGAACTCGTGCAGGTTCGACCACGGTGCGTGCCCGACGAGGATCGTCCGCAGCACGACGGCGGCGAGCAGCAGGGCGAGCGCGACGGCCACGCCGACGGGGGAGAGCGCTCGCAGCCGGGCCCCCGTGCTCTCGGTCGTCGGGGTGATCGGCGGCCCGGTCTCGGTGGCCAGGACGCCGCCGGCCACTCGCCCCGCCATCGCGAGAGCCGCAAGCCCGATCCCACCCGTGCCCAGGAGGACGACGAGCGAGGCGACGAGGAGAAGGGAGAGGAGCTCAGCCATCGGCGCGCGTGCCGTGCCCGCCCGGTCGGACGGTGACGATCAGCCGAGCAGGGCGGGTTCGCTGGCGCCTGTTCGCGTGCCGCATCGGAAGCA
>DASVFG010000129.1:0-15709 GCA_036380155.1 Candidatus Limnocylindria bacterium | reverse complement strand
GGATCGATTCTTCCAGTCCTACATCGCGGAGCAGCAGATGATCGCCACCGCGGTCGGGTTGCAGGTCCGCGGCTGGAAGCCGTTCGCCGCCACGTTCGCCGCCTTCCTCGCCCGCGCCTACGACTTCGTCCGCATGGCGGCGGTCAGCCGTGCCAGCTTCAGCGTCGCGGGCTCGCATGCCGGCGTCAGCATCGGCGAGGACGGGCCGTCCCAGATGGCGCTCGAGGACCTCGCCAGCTTCCGCGCCATCCACGGCTCGACCGTCCTCTATCCCAGCGACCCGAACCAGACCGCGGCGCTCGTCCCGCAGATGGCGGAGCGTGAGGGAATCGTTTTCATGCGCACGACGCGCGAGAAGACGCCGATCCTCTACGCGCCGGGCGAGGCGTTCCACATCGGCGGCTCGCGGGTCGTGCGCACCTCGGACGCGGACGCGGTCACCGTCATCGGCGCCGGCATCACCCTGCACGAGGCGCTCGCCGCGGCCGACACGCTCGCCGGCGAGGGGATCGCCACCCGCGTGATCGACCTCTACAGCCTCAAGCCGATCGACGCCGAGACCGTCCGTGCCGCGGCGCGGGAGACCGGCGCCATCGTCACCGTCGAGGACCACTGGCCGGAAGGCGGGATCGGGGACGCCGTCCTCGAGGCGCTGGCCGAGACGCAGCCGCACCCGGTGGTGCGCAAGCTCGCCGTTCGCTCGATGCCCGGTTCGGGTACGCCTGCCGAGCTCATGGCGGCCGCCGGCATCGACGCGTCGCACATCGCCGAAGCGGTCCGCGAGCTCGCCGCCACCGGCTCACGCGGGCCGGTCGAGGTCGGCGCGCGGCGCCGCGAATAGATGGGAGAGAACGAGATGACAGGAGCCGAGCTCGACCGTCGCGAGGATGCGTCGGTGGACCAGGACGCGCAGGCGGACGCCACCATCCAGCGGGCGGATGGCGCCCCCAACGCCCTGCAGCGGCTGCACGCGGAGCAGGACCAGAGCCCGTGGATCGACTTCATCGACCGTGACCTGCTGACGAGCGGCAAGCTCGAGCGGCTCGTGGCGGACGGGATCCGCGGCCTCACCAGCAACCCCACGATCTTCGCCAAGGCCGTGGCCACCGGGCAGTACGACGATCTCGTCCGCGAGGGCCTCGAGGCCGGCGACGAGGCCCGTGCCATCTACGAGCGCATCGCGGTGACCGACGTCGGCGACGCCGCCGACGTGCTGCGCGGGGTGTACGACGCCTCCGACGGCGCTGACGGCTACGCGAGCATCGAGGTCGAACCGGACCTCGCGGAGGACACCGACGCGACGCTCGCCCGCGCCCGCGAGCTGTGGGCGAAGCTCGACCGGCCGAACGTGTTCATCAAGATTCCCGCGACGCCGGCGGGCGTACCGGCCATCCAGGCGGCGATCGCGGACGGCATCAACGTCAACGTGACCCTCATGTTCAGCGTCGACGTGTATCGCGACGTGGCACGCGCCTACATCGCCGGCCTCCGCGAGCGGCACGCCCGCGGCGAGCCGATCGACCGGGTGGCGAGCGTCGCGAGCTTCTTCGTCAGTCGCGTGGACACGAAGATCGACCCGCAGCTCACCGAGATCGGGGAGCGAGCGGCATTGAACGCTCGTGGCCGCGCCGCGATCGCGAACGCCAAGCTCGCGTACGAGGCGTTCGGCGAGATCTTCGGCGGTGACGAGTTCGCCGACCTGCGCGCTGCGGGCGCGATGGTGCAGCGCTGCCTGTGGGCGAGCACGAGCACGAAGAACCCGGACTATCGCGACGTGCTCTACGTCGAGCAGCTCATCGGCCCGGAGACGGTGGACACGATGCCGTCCGAGACGATCACCGCCTTCCTCGACCACGGCGAGGTGGCGCGCACCCTCGACCGCGACCTCGATGGGGCACGCCAGGCGATCCGCGAGGTGGAGGCCAGCGGGATCAGCCTGGCGACCGTGACCCAGGAGCTCATCGACGAAGGCGTGGCGAGCTTCGCGAAGAGCTTCGACGAGCTCATCGCGTCGATCGAGGCCAAGCGGCGGGAGCTCGCGCCGGCATGACCGACCTCGAGGCCGCGATCGCGTCGCGGCTGGAGGCGTGGACGGCCGACCGGGTGGCCGAGCGGCTGTGGGCGAAGGACGGCTCGCTGTGGGCCGCCTCCGGCAAACCGGCCGACGAGGTCGCCGCGTGGCTCGGCTGGCTCGACCTGCCCGACGCCATGGCGCAGCGCGTCACCGAGCTCGAGCACCTCGCCCGCGACGTCCGCGAGGACGGCTACCGCCGGGCGGCCGTGCTCGGCATGGGCGGCTCGAGCCTGGCGCCCGAGCTGTTCAGCCGCGTCTTCGGGACCGATGACGACGCCCTCGAGCTGCGGATCCTCGACTCGACCCACCCCGACGTCGTTCGCGGCTTCCGCTCGTGGGCGACGTCCCAGCGCACGCTGTTCTGCGTGAGCTCGAAGTCGGGCTCGACGACCGAGCCGAACGCCTATCAGGCCGCGATGGCCGAGTCGGCGCCGGCCCTCGACTTTCTCGCCATCACCGATCCGGGCACCTCGCTCGCCGAGCTTGCGCGCGCGCAGGAGTTCCGCGGCATCGTCGAGGCGCCGCCGGATGTCGGCGGGCGCTACTCCGCGCTCACCGTCTTCGGCCTCGTGCCGGCCGCGCTGGCCGGCGTCGACCTCGGCCGTCTGCTCGATCGTGCCCGCGCCATGGCCGATGCCTGCCGCACCCGGGACGCCACCCACAACCCCGGGCTGCGCCTCGGCGCGGCGATCGGCGAGGCCGCCCGGGCCGGCCGCGACAAGCTCACCATCCTCACCACGCCGCGGCTGGCGTCCTTCGGCGACTGGGCGGAGCAGCTGATCGCGGAGAGCACCGGGAAGGCGGGGACCGGGATCGTGCCGATCGTCGGCGAGCCGCTCGGCGATCCCGCGGCGTACGCCGAAGACCGCGCCTTCGTCCTCCTGCGGCTGGAGGACGACGGCGACACGTGGTCGGACCTCGCGACGACGCTGCGCGGATTCGGTGCGCCGGTCGAGGAGATCGTCCTCGGCGACGCGTTCGACATCGGCGGCGAGTTCGTGCGCTGGGAGGTCGCGACCGCCGTGGCCGGCATCGTCCTCGAGATCGATCCCTTCGATCAGCCGAACGTCCAGGAGAGCAAGGACGCCACGAAGTCGCTGCTCGAGGCCTTCCGCACGAAGGGCGCCCTCCCGTCGGCGGCGCCGCTGGTCGCCGATGAGGGAATCAGCGCCGGTGGCGATCCGGCCGCGCTCGGCGACACGCCGGTCAGCGTCGAGGGAGCGGTCCGTCAGCTGCTCGGCCTGCTCCAGGGCGGCCGAGACTACTTCGCGATCCTCGCCTACCTGCCGTCCGACCCCGGCGTGGAGACGACGCTGACCGCGATCCGCGAGCGCGTGCGTGACGCGCTCGGCGTGGCGACCACGCGCGGCTACGGGCCGCGATTCCTCCACTCCACCGGCCAGCTCCACAAGGGCGGCCCGGACACCGGCGTCTTCCTCCAGATCACCGCCGATCCCGTGGCGGACCTGCGGATCGGGTCGTGGGACGAGTCGTTCGGGACGCTCATCGCCGCCCAGGCGCTCGGCGACCTCCAGTCCCTCCAGCGACGCGGACGGCGTGCGCTGCGGCTCCACTTCGCCGACCATGCCCGCGGGCTCGACTGGCTGCGGACCACCATCGACGCGGCGCTCGCCTAGGCGCGCCGGGCCACGACACGAGAGGAGCGAGACGACAGCATGCAGGTCGCGATCTGCGGACTCGGACGCATGGGGGCCGGGATGGCGCGCCGCGCCGCGCGTGGCGGCCACGAGGTCGTCGCCTGGAACCGGACCGAGACCGTCTCCAACGAGGTGGCCGCCGAGCCGGAGAACGAGGGCCGCATCACCGTGCTCGAGCCGCTCGACCGCATCCGCGAGCTCGTGGCGGCGCCGCGGCACGTCGTCATCAGCGTCCCGTCGGGTGCGGCGACCGACGCGATGATCGAGCAGCTCGCCGTGCTCCTCGAGCCGGGTGACGTGATCATCGACGCCGGCAACAGCCGCTTCCACGACTCGAAGCGCCACGCGGCGGAGCTCGCCGAGCACGGCATCGAGTGGCTCGACATGGGCGTGTCCGGCGGCGTGTGGGGCCTGCAGGTGGGTTTCTGCGCGATGATCGGCGGGAAGCGCGAGGTGTTCGAGCGCTTCGAGCCGGTCGTGAAGACCCTGGCACCGGAGAACGGCTACCTCTACTGCGGCGACGCCGGGGCCGGGCACTACACGAAGATGGTCCACAACGGCATCGAGTACGGGATCATGCAGGCGTACGGCGAGGGCTTCGACATCCTCCACGCCGGCGAGTACGACCTCGACCTCGCCGCGGTGGCCCGGATGTGGAACAACGGATCGGTCATCCGCTCCTGGCTCCTCGAGCTCGCGGGCAACGCCTTCGAGAAGGAGGGCAACGACCTCACCGAGATCAAGGGCTGGGTGGCCGACTCCGGCGAGGGACGCTGGACGGTGGCCGAGGCGATCGACCACGACGTGCCGGCCCCGGTCATCACCCTCAGCCTCATCGAGCGCTTCCGCTCCCGCCGTGAGCCCGACTCCTACACCGATCGCGTCCTCGCCGCGCTGCGCAACGAGTTCGGTGGCCACGCCCTCAAGGACCGCGCGTGAGCCGCCGATGACGGCCACCGTGGAGCCGCGCACCGAGACCGCGACGCGCACCCCGTCCGGGGAGCGGATCGCGCAGCCGAACCCGCTGCGGGAAGGGCTGCGCATGGAGCGCATGGCCGAGCCGTGCACCATGGTCATCTGCGGGGCCACCGGTGATCTCACCGAGCGGAAGCTGGGGCCCGCGCTCTACAACACCCTGCTCGGTGGCTTCCTGCCGCCGGAGTTCACGGTCGTCGGCTTCGCGCGTCGCGACCTGACCGACGAGGCGTTCCGCGACCACTTGCTCGAGGGAATCAATCGCTTCAGCCGCAACAAGCCGGCGAAGCAGGCGATCTGGGACTCGTTCGCGGGTGGCATCGAGTACCACCGCGGCAACTTCGACGACCCCGCCGCCTACGCCGAGCTGGCGAAGCGGCTCGACCGCATCGACCGGGACCGCGGGACGGCCGGCAACCGCCTCTTCTACCTCGCCGTGCCGCCGAGCCTGTACCCGGAGATCGTCCAGCAGCTCGAGCGCGCCGGGCTCGCCGCGCGCGGGGAGCGGCGACGGAGCGGGACGCGACGCGGCTGGACGCGGGTCATCGTCGAGAAGCCGTTCGGGTACGACCTGGAGTCGGCGCGCACGCTGAACCGCGAGATCGCCGAGGTCTTCGACGAGGACCAGGTCTATCGGATCGACCACTACCTCGGGAAGGAGACGGTCCAGAACCTCGCCGTCTTCCGCTTCGGCAACGGCCTGTTCGAACCGATCTGGAACCGCCGCTACATCGACAGCGTGCAGATCACGGTGGCCGAGACGGTCGGCGTCGAGGGCCGTGGCGAGTTCTACGACGAGACCGGCGCGCTCCGCGACATCGTCCAGAACCACGCGCTCCAGCTCATGGCGATGTTCGCCATCGAGCCGCCGGTCGAGTTCGGCTCCGAGGACCTGCGTGACGAGAAGCTCAAGGTCCTGCGCGCCGTGCGGCCGATGACGACCGCCGAGGTGGCGACGAACGTCATCCGCGGCCAGTACGTGTCGGGCTGGGTCGAGGGCGAGCGGGTGACGTCCTACCGCGACGCCGAGCAGGTGGCGCCGGACTCGAACACCGAGACGTACGTGGCGCTCAAGCTGGCGATCGACTCGTGGCGCTGGGCGGGCGTGCCGTTCTACCTGCGCACCGGCAAGACGCTGCCGAGCCGGGTGACCGAGATCGCCGTGCAGTTCAAGCGCGCGCCGCTCGCCCTGTTCGCCCGTGCCGGGGTCCCCACCATCGACCCGAACGTGCTCGCCATCCGCGTGCAGCCGGACGAGGGCATCCTCCTCCGCTTCGGCGCGAAGGTGCCCGGCCAGGGACTGCAGATCCGCAACGTGAACATGGACTTCCGGTACGGGTCGAGCTTCGCGGTCGACTCGCCGGACGCCTACGAGACGCTCCTCCTCGACGCGATGATCGGCGACGCCAGCCTCTTCACCCGCGACGACGAGGTGGAGCGAGCATGGGCCATCCTCCAGCCGGTCCTCGACGCGTGGGGGGCGGGGGAGGGCGGCCCGCTCCACTTCTACGCCGCCGGCTCGTGGGGCCCACCCGCCGCCGACGAGCTGCTCGAGCGCGACGGTCGCGCGTGGCGCCGGCCGTGACCGACCGCGTGCGGAGCGCCGGCGAGGAGCAGGCCGTCCATCGGCGGCTCATGCGGTTCGGCGAGGCCGAGAGCCTGGCCACGCCGATGTGGGAGCAGCGCGACACCTCGGTGCGAGCCATCGCCGGTCATCTCGCGTCCCTGTGGGACACGCCGCCCGGCTTCGATGACGGCGGCGATCCGCTCGTCACCGAGAAGGGACTGCCGCATTCGCGCGCGTCGGTCCTCAACCTCATCGTCACCGTGGTCGATTCCGAGGCGGCCGACCGCGTCGTCCACACCCTCATCGACCTCGGCGTGCGCCATCCGTCACGCGCCATCGTCCTCGTGCCGGAGGCGGGGAACGGGCTCGAGCCACTCGATGCGCGGATCAGCACGCACTGCCACGACGCCATCGGCGGCGGCGACCGGGTCTGCTACGAGGAGGTCGTCCTGTCGGTGCGCGGCGAGGCGGCGTACCACCTCAACGGCATCGTGGCGCCGCTCCTCATCCACGATCTGCCGACCCACGTCTGGTGGCCGGGGGATCCGCCGTTCAACGACCCGGTCTTCGACCAGCTCGTCGAGCTCGGCGATCGGCTCGTGCTCGACTCGGCCGACTTCCGTGACCTCCTCACCGGCCTTCGCCGGCTCGGGACGCTGCGCCGCCACAGCGGCGTCGGCGACCTCGCCTGGGAGCGGCTCACCTGGTGGCAAGAGCTCACCGCCCAGTTCTTCGACGCCCCGCGCTTCCGGCGCTACCTGCCGAACCTGTCGCGGCTGCGCATCCAGTACGCCGTGCCCACGCCCGCCGCGGACCGCCACGACGAGGACGACGAGGTCGCGCCGGGCGTCGCCGCGCCGATGTCGCAAGCGCTCCTCTACGCGGGCTGGATCGCGACCCGCCTCGGCTGGCGCCGCTACCGGACCACGCGCGCGATCGCCGACGGCGCCTTCCAGCTGCGGCTCGAGGGACGGCACGAGATGGTCGACCTCATGGTCGAGCCGGTCGCCACCGACGCGGTCCGCCCCGGCGAGCTCCTCTCCGTCCGCCTCCGATCGCTCGGGGAGACGGGAGCCGCCGAGTTCATCATCGACCGCGACGGCGACGACGCGATGGTCGCCACGAATGCCGATGGCATGACGGCGCTCCTTCGTCGCGTCGGGATGGCCACCCCGCGCGAGTCGGAGCTGCTCGCATCGCAGCTGACGGTCGACATGATCGACAAGGTGTACGAAGACGCGCTGCGGGCCGCCGCGATCCTCCTCGCATCCTCGCGCGAGGTCGCGGCCTGATGCGCGTCACCGTCCTTCCCGATCCGGCGGCGGTCGCCGTCGCCACGGCTGATCGCTTCGTCGAGTCCGCGACGCGGGCGATCGACGAGCGCGGCACCTTCCGCGTCGCCCTGTCCGGCGGCGGGACGCCGAAGGAGGTGTACCCGCATCTCCTCGAGCCGGCCCGCCGTGACGCGGTGGACTGGAGCGCGGTCGAGTTCTTCTGGGGCGACGAGCGCTCCGTTCCGCCGGACGATCCCGAGTCGAACTTCGGCGTTGCCTACGGGATGCTCATCTCGCAGCTGCCCGGTGTCCGCGCGGACCGCATCCATCGCATGCGGGCCGAGGCGGCTGACATCGACGCCGCCGCGATCGGCTACGAGAGCGAGCTGCGGCTGGCGTTCGGTGCCCGGGGCGACGACCCGCCGGCGTTCGACCTCATCTGGCTCGGGATGGGACCCGACGGCCACACCGCCAGCCTCTTCCCGGGGACG
This sequence comes from Candidatus Limnocylindria bacterium, assembly GCA_036380155.1. GTDB lineage: Bacteria > Chloroflexota > Limnocylindria > QHBO01 > QHBO01 > JACDBZ01. Next base: position 7,670 of record DASVFG010000129.1, on the reverse strand, counting down.
CGCGCGCTCGACGAGACGCGCCGCTGGGTGGTCGGCAACTGGGTCCCGCAGCAGGACACCTGGCGCATGACCCTCACGTATCCGGTCATGAACGCGGCCCGCGACGTGATCTTCGTCGTCACCGGCGCCGACAAGGCCGATCCGCTGCGCGCCATCCGGGCCGGCGGCTCGGGACTGCCGTCCGAGCGGGTGACCGGCGACGCGGTCGAGTGGATCGTGGATGCCGCGGCTGCCGGCGAAACGGACGACGCGTGACGGGTCCGCTCACCCCCGACGGCCTGCGGCTGCTCGAGGCGCAGCTCGGTCGCATGCGCGGCATGCTCTACCGCTACTACGAGCTCTTCTACCGCTTCATCGGCGCCGGGCTGGTGGCGGTCGGGCTCCTCTTCGTCGGCGCGTTCTGGCCACCGACCCAGGCCGGCGCCCTGCTCCTGCCGCTCGTCACGATCTACGTCGGCTTCCATGCCGCCTCGCTGTTCAGCTACGTCGTCTTCGCTCGGACGTATGCCGCCGCCATCGAGCGCCGCATCAACCGCGAGCTCGGCGCGGACATCCTCGTGGCGCACCGCCTCGAGGCGGCGTACTTCGGTGCGCCGGGGGATCCGAAGCTCGTCGCCGCCTCCCTGCGGAAGCCGCTCACCATGCTGGCCGCCGAAACGTGGCACTTCACCATCGCCGGCGCCGCGCTCTTCGCCGTCGGCACGATGGTCGCGAACAACACGGTGCAGCAGCTCGGGCCCCCGTGGTCGACGTGGTACCTGCCGGTCGTCCTCGGCTGGGCCGCGCTCAACGGTGCGTACCTGGTCTGGCACTTCGTCGGCCGGCGAGACCAGCGCGCGCTCGAGGCCATCCTCGCCGACGCCTACGACCCGCCATCCGAATCGGAGCCGGCCTGACCGATGCCGCCGATCGCCTGGCTCGCCGTCGCCATCGCGGCCGGCGTCGCCGCCTACCTCGTCGCGTGGCCGGCATGGATCTCGTACCGAGCGCGCGAGGCTCGCGACCGCAATGCCGATCGCTATCTCGCCTGGCGCGGCCGGGCGTCGCGGCCGTCATCGGTGCCGACCAGCGAGGGGATGACGGGCGAGGAGCGGCGCAAGGTGATCACCGGCGCGGCACTCGCCATCGGCGCGGTGGCAGCGCTCGTCGCGTTCTTCGCGTCCACCTGACCTGATGCGCGTCGAGCTCCTCTATGCCGAGCACGACCCGGCTTCGATGCCGGCGCGCCAGCACCTCGTCGAAGTGCTCACCGAGGACGCGTTCGAGACGACGATCCAGATGATCGCGGTCGCGACCGAGGAGGACGCGACCTTCCTCGAGATGCGCGGCACGCCGACGATCCGCATCGATGGCGAGGACATCGATCCCGCATGGGCCGGGCCGATCGGTCTCGCGGCCCGCGACTACGGCGATGGGCCGGTGCCCCCGAAGGCGCTCATCCGCCGCGCCGTGGAGCGAGCGCGCGGCTGGGGCCACGGTCGCCGCGGCTGATGCTGGCCGGCGCGCTGCGCGCGCTCTTCCTGTGGCTCGCGAACCGCCGCTGGCTCGGCCGGCTGGCGATGGCGACGCCGCTGGTCCGGCGCATGCCGCACCGCTTCGTCGCCGGCACGCGCCTCGACGAGGCGGTCGCCGTCGTCCGCGCCCTCAACGCCACCGGCGCGTCGGCGACGCTCGACGTGCTCGGCGAGGCCGTCGAGGACCGTGCGGCAGCCGATGCGGCCGCGGCGGCATACGTGGAGGCGATCGGCCGGATCGCGGCCGAGGGCCTCGACGCGAACGTGAGCATCAAGCTGACCCAGATGGGCCTCGACCTCGGCGTCGACGAGTGCCTGTCCGTCCTCGAGCCCGTGGCCGCCGCGGGCGATCGGCACGGCGTCTTCGTGCGCATCGACATGGAGGGATCCGCGTACACGGAGCGCACGCTCGAGGTGGTCCGCCGCCTGCGCGCGGCCGGCCACGACGCCGGACCGGTCATCCAGGCGTACCTCCACCGCTCCCCGGAGGACGTCGCCGCGCTCGCCGCCGAGCGGGTGCGAACCCGTGTCTGCAAGGGGGCGTACGCCGAGCCGCCCGAGCTCGCGCTCCAGGACCGCGAGGCGATCGGCGATGCGTTCGTCGCCCTGTGCGAGACGCTCCTGTCGGCCGACGCCTATCCGGGCGTTGCGACCCATGACCCCGACATGCTGCGGCGCGTGACCGAGGTCGTCCGCCGCCTCGCCGTGCCGGTCGAGCGCTACGAGTTCCAGATGCTCCACGGCGTCCGCCGCGACCTCCAGCGTCAGCTGCTCGCCGACGGCCATCGCCTGCGGGTGTACGTCCCGTATGGGACGGAGTGGTACCCGTACTTCATGCGCCGTCTCGCGGAGCGGCCCGCGAACGTGTGGTTCGTCCTGCGCAGCGTGTTCGGCGAAGGGTCCTGACGGGCGAATCCCGCGCCGGCGGAGTCCGGCGTAGACTTGGCCTTCACACCATGTCCGCCACGAAACGGCCGAGCACCTCGAGCCTCCGCCGATACCTCACCAGCCGCCCGTATCTCGCGGTCGCCGACATCCGACGACGGTTCGGCCTCGACCCCGAGGCGATGAGCGTCGTCGTCCGCAACGGCACGACCGCGTACATCGGGCTGCCGGAGCGTGAGGCGGCGAAGCTCCAGGACCTGTGGCAGCGAGACGAGATCGGCGTCGAGCTCTCCGTCGAGGTCCGCGCTCCGGTCGTGGTCGGCATCTATCCGATGCGCATCGCGCGCTTCGTGATCGAGCAGACCGGAAACGGGCACGCACCGTTCGCCGCCAACGGCCACCGCGATCCGTCCGTCGCGTTCGGGGACGACATGACGCCACTCGGCGACCCGATCCACGAGGATCCCTCGCAACACCCGTGAGCGACCCCGCCGCTCGCTCGCCGTTGACGGTCGTGGCCGTCATGGACGACCTCATGCTCCTGTCCCGCATCGACGCGGCGGCCGCCGCGGCGGGCGCCACGCTGCGCCGGGTCGATGCGCCGGCCGACGTGGGGGAGGCCGACCTCGTCCTCGTCGACTGGTCGGCGCGCACTGATGCCTGGGCACCCGCGCTCGCCGACTGGCGCGCCGCCCATCCGCACGCGCGCGTCGTGCTCTTCGGGCGCCACACCGACCTCGAGTCGCACGCGGCGGCGAAGGCCGCCGGGCTCGGGCCGATGTGGGCGCGCTCGAAGCTCGTCGCCGACCTGGCGAGGTTGCTCGAACCGACCGTCGCGTTCTGACGACGACGCGGCCGGGCTCGGCCGCCGCTGCTGTTGCGCCCGGGCAACGAACACTCAAACTGCAACCATTCGTTTATTGACTCGGTAGTACTTCCGTACTACGGTCGAGGTGTCCCGAATCGAACCCCACGGCGTGCCCAACGACGCGAGCGTTCGAACCCCGGAGACGTGCGTAAGGGGGGACCGGCTGCCTGCCCACCCCGAGCTTAGAGGCGCGCTGGCGCAATGGAGGTTCTATGTTTCGACGGCTAGCCGCGGTGCCCGCGGCCCTCATGCTCCTGGTCCTCACGGCGAGTCTCGCGCTTGGCGCGACCGTCACCCTGCACCAGGACACCCCCATCGACTGGAACGATCCGAGTGTCGAGGTCGAATGCGACCCCGAGCGCGCGGCGGTCCCGTCGGGCATGGTGGAGTGGCACTTCGTCGTCAAGGCGACCCACGACGACTACACCCTGGATCTCGAGTTCGGCGACTCGTCGTACGACGTCACCGGCCTCACCTGGGAGAAGTCGGTCGACGACTACCTGATGCACTTCTACTACACCACCACGCTGACGTCCCTCGAGTCCGCGACGGCAACCGGCAGTGGCACCGTGACGCAGTTCAACCTGTCGCACGTCTGCCCGAACCCCGGTGAGGAGATCCCGGAGGCGCCGATGAGCGTGCTCCTGATCGCCTCGGCCGCTGTCCTGGGCGGTGGCTTCCTTCTCCTGAAGCGCCGTGAGGGGACCGCGATCGCCTGATCCTTCGGGATCGGGGGAGCGAGCCATGAGCCCGCCCACCGTCCGATCGTTCGCCACGCGCACCGCCGTCGCCTGGAGGGATCCCCTCCGGGCGGCGGCCGTCGTGGGGCTGGTGATCCTCGCCTACAACTACTCGCTGTCGACGCTCGTCCGCGGGATGACGCTGCAGACGCCGCTCGCGTACCTGGCGCTCGTGCCCGTCATCGCGCTGCTGCTGGCGCTTGCGCGCATCCGTCTCGGCGAGCCGGAGACCCCGATCCACGACCGCCAGCTGGACTGGATCGTGGGCCTCGGATTCCTGGGTGCCACCGGTGCGATTCTCGTCCTCGCGCCGCAGCCATCCGACTCCGGATTCTGGCTGCGCCGCGTCGACCTGCTCACCCTGCCGCTGTTCGTGGCGGGGCTGACGTCCATCTTCTTCGGCGTGCGGCGCCTGTGGTCGATCCGCTACGCCGTCCTCTTCCTCCTGCTCGCGTGGCCGATCCCGTTCGCGTGGCTGCTCGGATTGACCGCCGGCTGGTTCACCGATCTCACCGCCGGCGCCGTCGGCACGATCACGACCGTGGTGCCGGTGGCTCGGCCCGCCGTCGGGGACGGGTCCCTGTTCCTGATCGGTTCGGGCGACAACTTCTTCGGCGTCAGCATCGGCTCCGCCTGTTCGGGCGTGAACAGCTTCGTCGGGTTCCTGCTGCTGGGCATCGGATCGCTCGCCGTCCTGCGTGGGTCCGCCATCCGACGAGCAAGCTGGCTCGCCGTGGGCCTGGCGGTCACCATCGGTCTGAACGTGGCGCGCATCATGGCGATCCTCGTGGTCGGCCACTTCTGGGGCCAGGAGGCGGCGATCAACATCCTGCATCCGGTGGCCGGCCTCGTCGTCTTCAACATCGGCGTGCTGATCATGCTGGCACTCGCGCCCCGCTTCGGCCTCCGGCTGGCGAGTCCCGTGCGCGCTGCCGGCGCCGAACCTGAGCGCACCCGCACGTCGCCGTCCATCGCCCTGCGGCCGGCCATGGCGGTCACGCTCGTGATCGCTGCCGTGCTGGGCCTGACGAATGCCGCGTTCGCCCGCTACGAGGCCATCTCCTCCGGCCTGACGGACGCCCGCCTGGCCAAGGTCGATATCGCCGTCGCCCACGTGCCCGGCTGGGATGCGAGCGTGGTCGGCGAGCTGACGCAGGCCCGTCAGTACTTCGGGTCCGATGCGACATGGGAGCGGGCCGCCTACCGTCCGACCGACTCCGCCTCGATCGTGGCCGATCGCACCGTGTACGTCGACGTGCTCACCACGTCGGATTCGGGCACGTTCGCCGCGTACGGGCTCGAGGCCTGCTACGCCTTCCATGGGTACGAGATCTCGTCGGTGGCCGAGGTCGACATCGGTGCCGGCGTCAACGCCCAGGTCATCGACTACACGAACACTCGCAACGACATCGCCTGGTCGGCGCTGTGGTGGGAGTGGCCGTTCACCACCGAGGACGGCGCGACGCGGTACCAGCGCATCGTCGTCTTCATGGCGGACGGCCCCGACTCGAACTTCGACGGACTCTCGGCGTTCGACATCGCGACGCAGGACGCGCGGTACCTCGAGACCGACCAGTTCCTCGCCAGCCTCGGGCAGGAGATCGTCGCCAGTCAGTTGGCGTCCGTGGCGCGGAGCGACAGTCCGGCGACGACGGACTGATGGCCCGCCGCTTGCCGCGCGTCGCCGGGCGCGAGATCGGCTCTCTCCTCGGCATCCGAGACGCGGCCCCTGCCGGGCCGCAGGGGTTCGTGTGCCCCGCGTGCGGCTACCAGCAGTGGCTGCAGGAAGCGCGTCACTGCCGCAGGTGCGGCGCGCCGAGCACGATCACCACGGCGCCGATCGCCGCGCCCGCGGAGGCGCTCGCACTGCCGGCAGCGGTCGCATCCGAGGAGCCACTGGCGATCGGGCTGTTGCCGCGTCCACTCCGCACCGCGCGGCCGCTGCGCACGCCCACGCCGCTCCCCAGGCACACGAAGCGCCCCTCCCGCACCCGACGAGGTCACCGGTCGCGGCTGCGACCACTCGAGGATGATCTCTCCGCGTCGACGACGATCACGCGGACCCAGATCACCGTCCTGCGCTGGGTGATCGGCGGGATCCTGCTCCTCCTCGTGGCGTTTCCGATCGGCACGCTGACCGGCCTCATCGCGTTCACCACGCTGCTGTACCTCGGGGCGTTCATCTTCCGGCTGCGCATCTTCTGGCGTGCCCTCAGCGAGCCGGCGGAGATCCGCGTCGCCGACGACGAGGCGCGTGGTCTGTGGGAGCACAGCCTGCCGACCTACACGGTGCTGGTGCCGGCCTTCCACGAGCCCGAGGTGATCGGCCAGGTCATCGCCAACCTGCAGCGGCTGGACTATCCGCCGGAGCGGCTCGACATCAAGCTCCTGCTCGAGGAGGACGATGTCGCGACGATCGAAGCCGCCGAAGCGGCGGAACCGCCGGACCACATCCAGATCGTCCGCGTGCCGGCCGGCGAACCGCGGACGAAGCCGCGAGCGTGCAACTACGGCCTCACCCTGGCACGCGGCAAGTTCGTCACGATCTACGACGCAGAGGACGACCCGGAGGTGCTCCAGCTGCGGCGGGCGGTCGTGGCGTTCCGGCGCCTCGAGGACCGCATCGCCTGCCTCCAGGCCAAGCTCGTGTATCACAACCCCGGCCAGAACAGCATCACCCGCTGGTTCAGCACCGAGTACGCGATGTGGTTCTCTCAGCTGCTGCCCGGCCTCATCGCCGATGCGGCGCCGCTGCCCCTCGGCGGCACCTCGAACCACTTCCGGCGCACCGTCCTCGACGAGATCGGTGGCTGGGACCCCTGGAACGTGACGGAGGACGCCGACCTCGGGATCCGCCTCCACCGCGCCGGCTACCGCACCGCCGTCCTCGATTCCGTGACCCTCGAGGAGGCGAACAGCGACTTCGTCAACTGGATCAAGCAGCGCTCCCGTTGGTACAAGGGCTACATGCAGACGTGGCTCGTCCACATGCGGCAACCGCGACAGCTGTGGGAGGACCTCGGGCCTGCGGGAATGCTCGGCTTCCACCTCTTCGTGGGCGGCACCCCGCTCCTCGCGCTCGTGAACCCGCTGTTCTGGGCGCTGACCGCCATCTGGTTCATCAGCCCGCTCGAGTTCATCCGCGAGCTGTTCCCGTTCTGGATCTACTACATCGCGCTGTTCTGCCTGGCGTTCGGGAACATCTCGTTCGTCTACGCCAACATGGTGGCCGCCCGCCAGCACGGCCGGCCCGAGCTGGTGATCGCGGCGATGCTGTCGCCCTTCTACTGGGTGATGATGTCGATCGCCGCCCTGAAGGCCCTCATCCAGCTCATCACGGCGCCGTCGTTCTGGGAGAAGACGACCCATGGGCTGGACACCGGGAAGTCGAGTCCGAAGGCGAGGGCCAGTCGTGCAGGCGCTTGAGCGCGCGCCGGCCGCGCCGCGGTTCGCCTTCCCGTCGATCCGGATTCGCCTGCCGAGGCTGACGCCCGACATCGTCGTCCTCGTCGCCCTGCTGGCGTTGTACCTGACCGCCGGCGTCCTCGTGACGCTCGTGCACCACGGGCTGCCCGGCGACGCCTGGAGCCGCGTGGGCAATGCCTACTACGTGCTCTTCTCGCGCGATCCCCACCTCGCCGCCATGGGATTCGTGTGGAATCC
>DASVFG010000128.1:0-20806 GCA_036380155.1 Candidatus Limnocylindria bacterium | reverse complement strand
CGAGCTCCAGGATGGCGGGCGCCAGGGCCGTTGCGTCGCCGCCGCGGACGAAGCGCAGGGCGGCATCGGTGAAGTGGTGGCGGAACGTGGCGAGGTCGCTGGCGATGGTCGGGACGCCCATGGCCGCGTACTCCAGGAGCTTCGTCGAGAGGCTGTACTCCAGGTAGGGCTCGTGGAGCGACGGCACGAGACCGATGTCGGCATCGGCGATGAGCGCGGGCAGGTCGTCGAGCGGGACCCGTCCGTGGAGCGTCACGCGGTTCGCGAGACCGGTGCGCTGGATGGCGGCCTCGACCTGTGGCCGCCACGGGCCGTCACCGTAGACGTCGAGGCGCCAATCCAGGTACGACGGCAGGGACGTGAGCCCGACGATCGCCACGTCGAGGCCGTAGAGACGCTGCAGGTTCGAGTGATGGACGAGGCGCAGGGTCCCATCGGCCATGAACGGACGCCGAGGATGACGTGACGGGTCGAACAGCCGCCCGTCGGCGCTGTTCATGACGACGCCGATCTTGTCGGGCGGCACGCCGCGCTCGATCGAGAGCTGGCGCAGCGGCTCATGAACGGTGATCACCGCATCGGCCATGGCGGCCGCGGCGCGCGCGGTGCCGGCCACGAGCGGGAGGAAGGGCCGCAGGACCGGGTGCGTGAAGCGATCGCGGAAGAACTCGGGCATGTCCTCGTGGAGGTCGAGGAGCATCGGCACGCCGCCGAGCTTCTCGGGGATCGCCGCGGCAACGAGGAAGTCCGGCACGGTCGCGATCTGGACGAGGTCGTAGCGGCGGTGTCGGTGCTCGCGCGCAAGCGTCCAGCTCGACATGGCGGTGAAGGCGAGGTACTCCGCGATGTGGCCGGCGAACCCGCCGAACGTCCGGTTCAACGGGAGGCGGACGATGCGCACCCCGCGGTCGACCGACTCGGCATCCTCGCCGCGCTGGCGGAGGCAGAGGACGTCGACCTCGTAGCCGGCCTCGACGAGGGCATCGGACTGGCGCCGGATGCGCGGGTCGCCAGGGAAGATGGCATGGACGACGATCGCGATTCGCTGAGGACGGGCGGTGGCATCGGTCATCGGCGCTTGACCTCGTCCCACAGCACGTCCTTGCCGGCAAGGTCGAGCGCGTCCAGGTCGATCCCCCGCTCCGCCGCGAGTGCCTCCACGCGTCGGTAGCGCTCGACCCAGCGATGGTTCGCGGCGCGCAGGGCCTCCTCGGGATCGAGCTTCATCCAGCGCGCCAGGTTGACGAGCGCGAAGAGCGTGTCGCCGAGCTCGTGGAGGCGCTCCGCTTCGGTGTCCGCGCCGCGCAGCTCCTCGAGCTCCTCGCCGACCTTCTCCCACACGCCGTCGATCGCGTCCCAGTCCCATCCCAGCGTCGATGCGCGCTCCTGGATCTCGCGGCTCCCCGCGAGCGCAGGCAGCGCGCGCGCGACACCCCCGAACGCGCCCTCGGCCTCCTTGCCGCCGCCGCGCTCGGCCCGCTCGCCGGCCTTGATCGCCTCCCAGTTGGCGAGGACCTGGCCCTCGCCGTCGACGTCGACGTCGCCGAACACGTGCGGATGGCGGCGGACGATCTTGGCGGCGATGGACCGATACACATCGGTCAGGTCGAAGTCGCCGGCCTCGGCGGCGAACTGGGCATGGAGGATGACCTGGAGCAGGAGGTCGCCGAGCTCCTCGGCGAGGTCGCCGGGCGTGCCGTGCTCGATGGCGTCGATCGTCTCGTATGCCTCCTCGAGCAGGTACGGCCGCAGGGTGGCGTGCGTCTGCTTCCGGTCCCACGGGCACCCGTCCGGCGCGCGCAGGCGAGCGCTGATGGCGGCCATGCCGTGCGGGCTCGCGAGGTTGTCGACCGCGGCGAGGGGCGGCACCAGCCAGTCGGCGGCGGTCAGCGTCGCGTCATCGAGGTCGCCGAGCCGGTGTGCTTCGCGCGACGGCAGCCGTTCGAGGCGATGGTCGTCGGGGTAGAGCGCCCGAAGCACGGCCGACGGCCCGGTGCGCGCATGGCGGCCGGGAAGGACCGCGTCGGGCGCGGCGCCGCCGGCCAGGATGAGGAGCGGCAGGGACGGGTCGAAGGCGACCGCCGGGACGCGCGAAGCGGCGACGACCTGCACCCCGGCCGCCGGATCGAGGCCGGCGTCCGCGAGCAGCGCGTCGACGGAGCGCGGCGGCCCGCCGCTCATCGGCTCAGCTCGTCGCCGTGCTCGTGACGTACTGCGGGTCGAGCCACGTCTCGACCGGCGCGCGCACTTCTTCGTCGAGCCAGCGGGTGAACCCGGTGGACTGGATCTCCTCGAGCCGGTCCTCCTCGATCTCGCGGCTGTCGCTCGTCTCGAGGAGCTGGTAGATCGTGATGCCGGTCGTGAGGTCCTCGATCGGGTCGCTGATCTCGTCGACCTCGGTGAGGTCGAAGATCGCGTCCTCGGCGGTGCGGTCGAGCTGCCAGCGCGCGACCCAGCCGATCTCGCCGCCCTCGCGAGCGGTGGCGGAGTCCTCGCTGATCGTGGTCGCGACCTCGGCGAACGAGGCGGGATCCTCGCGGAGCTGCTCGACGAGCTCCGCGGCCTGGGCCTGCGGGCTCTCGCGCTCGGCCGTCTTCTCGATGATGTGATAGCCGAAGTCGGTCCGTACCGGCTCGGACAGCTCGCCGATCTCGAGCTCGGCGAGCGCGTCGGCGAATTCCTCGACGTAGGGCGAGCTCTCCGGGTCGTACCAGCCGAGGTCGCCGCCGCGCGCGCCCGAGCCGGTGTCGTCGCTGTGCTCCTCGGCGACCTCGAACCAGTCGGGGTCCGGCTCCGAGAGGAGCTCGCGGACCTCCTCGGCCTCCTCGAGCGCTGCGTCCCACTGCTCGTCGCTGGCCTCGGCCTGGTCCTCGAGCTCCGGGTCGGGCTGGACGAGGACGTGGCGCGCGCGCTCCTGCGGGATCGGGTCACCCTCCACGTTGGCGATGAAGATCTGCGCCACCCGCTGCTGCGCGGCAGGCGAGACGGCGACCTCGTCGGCGAAGTGGGTGCTGAACGACTCGGTCAGCAGCTCCTCGCGAAGGTAGGAGCGGTACGTGGCGTCGTCGATGCCCTGGCGCTCCAGCGCCTCGCCCAGGCCGCCCTCGGTGGTCCGTTCACGCCGCCCGAGGAGCTCGAGCACGGCGAAGCCGCGGTCGGTCTCGACGGGGCCGACGATGTCGCCGACCGCCGCGTCCGCCAGGGCGTCCCAGTACTGGCCGTAGGCAGTGTCGTCCTCCTGGAACCAGCCGAGCACGCCGCCGGTGGAGGCCGTGAAGTCGTCGCTGACATCGGTCGCGACCGCGGCGAAGTCGGCGCCGTCCTCGACCCGATCGAGCGCGGCCTGCGCCGCCTCGCGGGCAGCCGCGAGCTGCTCCTCGGTGGGCTCGTCATCGGCCTCGGCGTCGTCCGGCAGCGCCTCGATGAGGATGAGCTGCGCGACGATCCGCTCGGGGAGCGTCATGCGCTCGCTCAGCTCGGCATCGACATCCTCGTCCGTCACGCTGACGTCGTACTCCCCGGCCTGCACGGCCAGGACGGCGCCGTCCACGAGCGACGCGGCAGCGTTGCTGTCCAGGCTGTTCAGCTCCTGCGACAGCGAGTCGAGCTGCTGCTGGAGGAGCTGATCGCGCGGGCCGCCCATCTGCGCCTGGAGCTCCGCGGCCTGGGCGATCGCCTCGGCGGTGATGATTCGCGCCCGCACGTCGAGGTCGGAGGCGGAGAACGTCTCGCCCGCGACGGCCGCGACAGGGCGGAAATGGGTGCTCCAGTAGTTGTTCCACACCGTGGCGCCGAAGATGCCGATGGCCAGCGCGATGGCAATGGCGAAGCCGATGATCGTCAGCTGCTGCGTGCGCAGCTCGTCCTGCCAGCGCGGGCGGTGCTTGCGGTCGAGGACCGGTCGGGATCGGATCGTCATCGGCTCACGGTCATGCAGCGGCTCGGAGGGCGGCCTTCACTGGCCGCATGGGTGCGGCGAGGCGCCATGCTAGCCGATGCGTCCCGAGGGCGCACGTGCGCTCACCGGCCGCGCATCGCGTTCCAGCGCAGGCGCAGGACGAGGAGCATCGCCTCCCGGACGATGCCGCCGGACATCTTCGAGGCGCCGGCGACGCGCTCGCGGAACGTGATCGGGACCTGGACGATCTTCGCGCCACGACGGTGCGCCCACCACGTCGTCTCGATCTGGAACCCGTAGCCGGAGCCCGAGGTCTCGCGCAGCCGGATCGCCTCGAGCAGCTCGCGCCGCCACGCCTTGAAGCCACCGGTCAGGTCGCGGTACGGGAGGAGGAGCACCGTCCGCGCGAAGAGCGTGCCGCCGCGGCTGATGAGCTTGCGGTACCACGGCCAGCCGACCGTCGAGCCGCCGTCCATGTACCGCGTCCCGAGCACGAGATCGGCCGAGCGCATGAGCGGCGCCAGCAGCACCGGCAGGGCCGCCGGGTCGTGGCTGAAGTCGGCATCCATCTGGACCACCGCGCGGGCATCCGGACGTTCGAGCACCCAGCGGAAGCCGTCGCGGTAGGCCACGCCGAGCCCCTGCTTGCCCGGCCGATGGAGGATCGAGATGCGCGGCTCACGCGCGGCGAGGGTGTCGGCCAGCTCGCCGGTGCCATCGGGCGACGCGTCGTCGACGACGAGGAGGTTGCCTTCCGGCAGCGACGCCAGGATGGCCGCCACGATGGCCTCGAGATTCTCTCGCTCGTTGTACGTCGGCAGGACGACCCAGACGCCCCGCCCCGCGGCCAGCCCGACCGCCGGCACGACCGCGGTGGCCGTCGCCTCAGCGGCCGATGCCGACATAGTCCACGTCGTCGCCCTGCCAGCGGTCGCGGTCGACCGCGTTGCGCCCGTCGACGAAGAGCCGGATGCCGGGCAGCGCCTCGGGACCGATGCTGCCGTAGATCTCGTGCGCGGCCTGGAGGATGGCGACCTTCACCTCGGCCGGGTCCTCGAGGTGGTACGGCTCGAAGCCGAGCTGGCGAAGGTGGTCGTCGTCGAAGTACGGGTCGTGGCCGTAGATCCGCGCACCGGCGGCGGCCAGCTCGTCGCGGAGGCGGAACGCGGAGCTGAAGGCGTCCTCGCGCACGTCGCCGCGGTACGCCACGCCGAGCACCACGACCGGCTGCCCGTCGAGCGAGCCGACCCGGTCCTCGACGAGGTCGACCGTGAACGCGCCCATCCCCTCGTTGATCTCGCGGGCCAGCGGCGGGATGCGCAGCTCCGGGTCGTTGTTGAACAGGAAGTGCGGGTAGACCGGGATGCAGTGGCCGCCGACCCCGACGCCGGGCTGATGGATGTGGCTGTACGGCTGCGAGTTCGCGGCGCCGATGACCTCGGTGACATCGATCCCGTTGCGGGACGCGAAGCGGGCGAGCTCGTTGGCGTAGGCGATGTTCACATCGCGGTACGTCGTCTCGGCGAGCTTCGTCATCTCGGCCGTCTCGGCGTTCGTGACCTGCATGACCTCGGCCTCGGGATCGAGGACGGCGCGGTAGAACTCGACCGCACGGCGCGTGCTCTCCGCCGACGTCCCGCCGACCACCTTCGGGTAGCGTCGGAGGTCGAGGAAGATGCGGCCGACGAGGACGCGCTCGGGGCTGAAGGCGAGGAACAGGTCCTCGTCGAGGGCCAGGCCGCTGCCCTCGGTCAGCATCGGGCCGAATCGGGTGCGGGTCGTGCCGACCGGGAGGGTCGTCTCGTACACGACGAGCGCGCCGCGGCCGACGTGCCGGGCGATGTCGCGCGTGGCGGCGTCGATCGGCCCGAAGTCGATCTGGCGCTCCGCGTCGACGACGACCGGCACGATGACGACCACGACATCGGCCTCGCGGACGCCCTCCGCATCGGCCCAGGTGGTGGCGCGCAGCAGGCCCGCGGCGTGGAGCTCCGGCACCCTGTCGATGAGCGTCTGCTCGTCGCGGTGCGGCGACTCCCCGCGATTGATGGCCTCGACGATCCACTCGGCGACGTCGACGCCGAGGACCTCGTGCCCGCGCGAGGCGTACTGCACCGCCAGCGGCAGGCCGATGTGCCCGAGCCCGACGACGGCGACCTTCATCGGATGACCTCCGCCAGCTCGGCGCCGGCGATCACCGCACCCGATTCGGCCGACGCGACCATCGTGCGGGCCAGGAGCAGCGCGACCATCGCGTCGTGCGGGTCGACCGGCGGGGCGCCGCCATCGCGGACCGCGGCGGCGAACTCGGTGAGCTCGACGACGAGCGGCTCCTCGCGACGGATCGAGTAGCGCGTCATCTCCCCCTCGGAGACCGACGTGATCGGGGCGGCGCCGCTCGGCCGCACCCACGTGGCGCCGGCGTCGGGGTTCTCGTAGCGGACGAGATCCTGGGTGAGGTAGTCGGCGACGAACATGCCCCGCTCGCCGGTCACGCTCAGCGTCCGCTGCTTCGTGGGCGTCAGCCAGTTGATGTCGAGCACGCCGACCACGCCGTTCGCGAACTTCACGAGCCCGGTGAAGAGGTCCTCGTGGTCGGTATGGATGCGCCGCTCGGTCTCCGCGTAGAGGCGGATCGGCTCCGAGCCGACGAGGTAACGCATGACGTCGAGGTCGTGCGGGCCGAGGTCGACGACGACGCCGACGTCGCGGATGCGCGCCGGGAACGGCCCGAGGCGCGTGGCCTTGATCTGGAAGATGCGGCCCAGCTCGTTCGCCTCGAGCCGGCGGCGGAGCTCGCGGATGGCCGGGTTGAAGCGCTCGATGTGGCCGACGGTGAGCATCTTCCCGGCGGCGGTTGCGGCATCCATCATCGCGACCGCCTCCTCGCGGGTGGCGGCGATCGGCTTCTCGACGAGCACGTTCGCGCCCGCGGCGAGGGCGGCGAGCGTCACCGGCAGATGGAGGCTGGTGGGAGCGACGATGCTGACGAGGTCGAGGGACTCCTCGGCCAGCATCCGCTCCACGGTCGCGTAGCCTCGCGCCCGCCGTCCCGCGGTGGCGCGCTCCACCGCGCCGGCGTCGGGATCGGCCACGGCGGCGAGCTCGACGCCCGGCACCGCCTCGTCCCAGACGCGGACGTGGTTGCGCCCCATCATCCCGAGGCCGACGACGCCGGCGCGGAGCGTGCGTCCGTGCTCCGTCATCGGTCCGTCGCGGCCTCGTGGGGGCCGAGCTCGGCAGCGGTCTCGTTCACGGCGCCGATCACCGTCGCCACCTCGTCATCGGTCAGCGACGGATGCACGGGAATGCTGAGGACCTCGGCGGTGAGGCGGTCGGTGACCGGCATGACGTCATCGCCGTAGCCGAGCGCGAGGAACGGCTTCTGGCGATGGACCGGGATCGGGTAGTAGATCGCCGTCCCGACGCCGCGCTCCTTGAGGCGCTCGGCGAAGACGTCGCGCTCGCGGACGAGGATCGTGTACTGGTGGTAGACGTGCGTCACGCCGTCGCGGACGGTGGGGGTGACCACGCCCCGCAGCTCGGCGTCATAGCGCGCCGCGATGGCCCGCCGACGGTCGTTGAACCCGTCGAGCTTCGGGAGCTGGGCGAGGCCGATGGCAGCGGCGATATCGGTCATCCGGAAGTTGTAGCCGACGATGTCGTGGTGGTAGCGGACCTTCATGCCGTGCTCGCGGAGGAGCCGGACGCGCTCGGCCAGCTCGCCGTCGTTCGTCGTCAGCATTCCGCCCTCGCCGGTCGTCATGTTCTTCGTCGGGTAGAAGCTGAACGTGCCGGCCCCCCACGTGCCGCTGCGCCGACCGCCGATGGCGGCGCCGTGCGCCTGGCACGCATCCTCCACCACGGCCAGGCCGTGGCGCTCGGCGATCTCGGTGATGACGTCCATCTGCGCGGGCTGCCCGTAGAGGCTGACCGGCATGATCGCCTTCGTGCGCGGGGTGATGGCCGCCTCGACGAGCGCGGGGTCCATGGTGAAGTCACGCTCGTCGATGTCGACGAACACCGGGCGCGCGCCGGTGTAGAGGATCGAGTTCGCGCTGGCGATGAACGTGAAGGGCACGGTCACGACCTCGTCACCGGGGCCGATGCCGTACCCGAGCATCGCGAGATGCAGCGCGGTCGTCCCCGAGCTGGCGGCCACCGCATGGTCGGCGCCGACGAAGGCCGCGAACGCCTCTTCGAAGGCGCGGACGCGCGGCCCCTGGGCCAGCGACCCGGAGTCCATCGCCGCCCACACCTGGGCCTTCTCGTCCTCGCCCATGCGGGGTCGCGCGATCGGGATCACCCTGCGGTCGCCTCCTGTGCCATCGGCGCGGGTGCGCCTTCGTGCTGTCGCTCGAGCGCGGCCACGATGCGGGCGGCCGCGCTGCCGTCACCGTACAGGGAAGGACGCGAGCGGTCACGCGCCATGAACGCCGGATCGGCGAGCGCCGCACGCAGCGCACCCGGATCGTCGTCGACGACGCGGTTCCATCCGGCTTCGACCGTCTCCACCCATTCCGTCTCGCTGCGCAGTGTGATGCACGGGACGCCGGCGAGGTATGCCTCCTTCTGGACGCCGCCCGAGTCGGTGGCGATGGCGTAAGCGTGCGCCTCGAGGGCGACCATGGCGAGGTAACCGACCGGATCGATGGGGACGACGTTGGCCGGCAGCCCATGGGTGCCGCGCTCGAGCCGCGCGCGCGTCCGCGGGTGGACCGGGAAGACGACCGGCAGGTCGATGGCCAGGCCGTTGAGGATGCGGGTGAAGCGCTCCGGATGGTCGACGTTCTCGGCGCGGTGCATCGTGAGCAGGACGTACCGGTCGAGATGCCGCACGGCGTCGGGCAGATGGTCGCCGGCGCGGGCGCGCGCCCAGTCGTGCGCGTCGACCATCACGTCCCCCACGAGCTCGGCGCGGTCGGCGAGGCCCTCGCGCGCGAGGTGGGCCATCGCCGTCGCGGTCGGGGCGAGGAGCAGGTCGGCGAGATGGTCGGCCACGACCCGGTTGCGCTCCTCGGGCATGGCGCGGTTGAACGAGCGCAGCCCGGCCTCGACGTGGGCGAGCCACGGCCGGCGGCCATCGGGGTAGGCGACCTTCGAGGCGGCCACGGCCGCGGCGAGCGTCGAGTTGGTGTCGCCGTAGACGAGGACGCCGTCCGGGGCCCGCTCGAGCAGGATCGGCTCGATGCGGCGCAGCATCTCCCCGGTCATGACCCCGTGCGTCCCGCTGCCGACCTCGAGGTTCACGTCGGGTGCGGGGATCTCGAGATCCCGGAAGAAGGCGGCGCTCATCGCGTCGTCGTAGTGCTGGCCGGTGTGGACGAGGACCTCGTCGTGCGCGACGCGCAGCGCCCTGCTCACCGGGGCTGCCTTCACGAACTGCGGTCGCGCCCCGACGACGGTGAGGACCTTCACGCGCCGCCGTCCGCCGGGAACGGCTCGCCGCAGCGCGGACAGGTGCCGCGGAACGGGCGACCGTCGACGTCGCGCAGCGGCTCGCCGCAGGCGCAGGCGCTGCCCAGGCGACGGGCGGGATTGCCGGCCACCAGCTCGTGGTCGGCGACGTCGCGGGTCACGACGCTGCCGCTGCCGACCATCGCCCAGCGGCCGATGGTGACGCCGGGCAGGATCGTGCTGTTCGCCCCGAGCGCCGCGCCGCGGCGAACGAGCGTCGCGCTCACCTCCCAGTCCGCATCGGTCTTGCGCGATCCGTCGCGGTTGATGGCACGCGGGATCCGGTCGTTCGTGAAGCACACGTGCGGGCCGACGAAGACGCCGTCCTCGATCGTCACCCCGTGGAAGACGCTCACGTTGTTCTGGATCTTCACGTCATCGCCGATGACGACATCGGTGTCGACGTACACGTTCTTGCCGATGATGCAGCGCGACCCGATCCGCGCTCGCTCGCGCACCTGGGCCTGGTTCCAGACGCTCGTCTCGTCGCCGATCGAGGCGTCGTCGGACACGTCGGCGCTGGGATGGATGCGCACGCTGGCACGCTCGGTCATGGGCTCTCCTTGGGCCGGCCCATGATATCCGGTCGACGGGCCTGGCCCGCCGGGCAGGGGTCGATCGTCAGTCGCCGAAGGCGCGCTTCAGGAAGGCCGCCATCTGCTCCCGGGTGACGGTCTCGCTCGGGCAGTACGTCGTCGCCGTGCAGCCGCTGCCGATGCCGGCCGCCGCGAGACGGTTGATCGCGTCCTCGTGACCGCTCCAGTTGTCATCGGTGAAGGCGTCGACCGTGGTGGGCGGCAGCTGGAGCGCACGGACGAGGAAGCTCGCCATCTGCGCGCGTGTCACGAGCGACTCCGGGCAGAAACGTGTCGCCGTGCAGCCCTTCGTCAGGCCGGCGGTGGCGACGCGGTTGATGTTGCCTTCGAGCGAATGGCCGGCGTCATCGGTGAACCAGTCGACCGATGCGGGCGGGAGGTCGAGCGCGCGGGTCAGGAACGTCGCCATCTCGGCGCGCGTGACCGACTGCGTCGGGCAGAAGCGGGTGGCGGTGCAGCCCGACGCGATCTCCGAGGCGAATGCCCACTCGATCGAGGTCTCGAACGCGGTGCCGGCCGTGTCGGTGAACGAGGCGGTGCCGGTCGTGAACGTGCGGCTCGCCGAGGCGACCGCGTTGCCCGCCACGTCGACGATCGTGCTGAGCGCCTCGATCCGGAAGCCGTGCGCCGGTGCCAGCCGAGTCACCGTCGGCGCGAGGCGCGCCTGGCGGGTCGCGGGGTCGTAGGTCACCGCCGCCGGCACGAGCTCGTTCGTGGTCGTGTCGCGCAGACGGAGCGAGGACGCCGACACGCCGGTCACGGCCTCGCTGAAGGTGATGACCGGTTCGACGAAGCGGCTGACACCCACGGTTCCCGAGACCGGGGCGGCGAGCGCGGCGGCGGGCGCGACGGTGTCGACGAAGCTCGGCGTCACCTCGTAGGCGGTGCGGTTCCCGTTCGCGTACCAGTTCGTGACGCGGACGACGATGCGGGTCGGGCCGCTGACCGTGGTCTGGGCGAGCTCCACGCCCGACTCGTACTCGTTGTCGACGCGGGCGAGGAGCGTGCCGGACGTCGTGAGCAGCTCGACGATCGGATCGACCGGCAGCCCGCTCTTGTGCCACGGGTAGGCGCGCGTGTCGACCACACCACGAACGCGAACGTCGAGACGGCCGGCGCGCGGCACTTCGACCGCGAACGTGTCGACGTCGGCCGCGGGATAGATCGAGGGCCGCGTCGTGTTGCCGAGCGGGATCCACTTCGCGCCGCCGATCGAGTTGTTCGGCTCGAGCGCGTCGCCGCCGCTCACCGACGCGTAGGCGACCGAGCCGCCGAGCGCGCGGAGCGCATTGACCCGGCCGTGCCCGTACTTCTTGTCCCAGCCACCGTAGCCGAGGTCGTCGACGGTGTTGACGAGGCGGCTCACGACCTGCTGCGGGGTGTAGTCGGGGTAGCGAGCCCGGATGAGGGCCACGACGCCGGCGACGTTCGGGGTCGCGAAGCTCGTGCCGCTGATGTAGACGTGGCTGCCCCAGGTGTGGTGGTCGGCGTACGTGCAGGTCGTGCAGTTCGTCGTGAGCACCGAGGAGCCCGGTGCGCTGACGTCGACGTTCGGGCCCCAGCTCGACCAGTTGCTGAACTCGTCGTTCACCTGCGTCGCGCTGACCGAGACGACGTTCGTCATGCTGGCCGGGTAGAAGACCTCCTCGCGGCGGTTGTTGCCGGCCGCGCCGACGAGGACCGCGCCCTTGTTCCAGGCGTAGGTGACCGCGTCCTGGACGTACTGCGAGTACGGGAAGCCGCCGACGCTCATGTTGATGACGGTCGCGCCGTGGTCGGCCGCCCAGATGATCCCCGACGCCAGGTCGGAGGACGATCCGGTCCCCTCGCGGCTCATGATCTTCACCGGCAGGATCTTGTCGCTCCAGCTGATGCCGGCGATGCCGTAGCCATCGTTCACCTTGGCGGCGATGATGCCGGCCACCCAGGTGCCGTGCCCGTTGTCGTCGCCCGCGTTCGAGTCGTCGTTCACGAAGTCGTAGCCCGCGAGGACACGCCCGCTCAGGTCGGGATGGGCGGACTGCACGCCGGTGTCGAGGACCGCGATCTTGCCGGCCCCACCGGTCTCCACGCCCCACGCGTCGCGCACGCGCATGTGGGAGAGCGAGTACTGGTCGGCGGTCTGCGGGTCGTTGACGACCACCTCCGGTGCCGGGTCGACGGCGAGGGCGATGGTGTAGTCGGGCTCCGCGTAGGCGACCGCGGGATCGGCGCGCAGCTCGGCGAGGACCTGGTCCACCGCGCGTCCATCGGTTGCGAGCAGCTGCGCACGTGACGACCCGGGAACTGCCAGCTCGCTCAGCACCGCCAGGCCTCGAGTCCGGACGACGGCCGCGGCGTCCGCATCGGTGCGCCAGCGCACGATCACCCGGCCCGGGATCACCGCGCCGGCCGTCGCCGCGGGGACCGAGGCGTTCGTGGTGGCGCCATCCGGCTCCGTGGCCGCCACGGGTGCGGCGGCGGTGGCGAGCAGGAGAAGGCCGAGGACGGCGGAGAGGGCTCGGGACACGCTGTGTGGACTCCGGTGCGGTTCGCTGGGGTGCGGAGGCCAGGCAGGGTGCCCCCGTGACCTGGAGAACCGTACGGCGCGAGCGGCCGCGGAACGACCGGACCATCCTCCCCCGATGGTCCGGGACCGATGGGCTAGAGCGGATTCCGGCCCGAACGGCGGGACTAGCTGCCGACGTAGGCCGCGAGATGCTCCCCGGTGAGGGTCGAGCGGGCCGCGACGAGCTCGGAGGGGGTGCCCTCGAAGACGACCCGGCCACCGTCATGGCCGGCCCCCGGGCCGAGGTCGATGATCCAGTCGGCGTGCGCCATGACCGCCTGGTGATGCTCGATGACGATGACCGAGGTGCCGCCGTCGACGAGCCGGTCGAGGAGGCCGAGCAGCTGCTCGACATCGGCGAGGTGGAGGCCGGCACTCGGCTCGTCGAGGACGTAGATGCCGCCCTTCTCGCCCATGTGGGTTGCCAGCTTCAGGCGCTGGCGCTCTCCCCCGGACAGCGTGGGAAGCGGCTGGCCGAGCCGAATGTACCCGAGGCCGACGTCGACGAGCCGCTCGAGGATGGCGTGCGCCGCCGGGGTGCGCGCCGCCCCGGTGCCGAAGAAGTCGGCCGCCTCGGTGACCGCCATGCCGAGCACCTCGCTGATGTCCCGCCCACCGAGCCGGTGCTCCAGCACCGAGGCCATGAACCGCTTCCCCTCGCAGTCGAGGCAGGGGGTGGCGACGCTGGCCATCATGCCGAGGTCGGTGTAGATGACGCCCGCCCCGTTGCAGGTGGGGCAGGCACCCTCGGAGTTCGCGCTGAACAGCGCCGGCTTCACGTTGTTCGCCTTCGCGAACGCCTTCCGGATCGGATCGAGCAGGCCGGTGTACGTGGCCGGGTTGCTCCGCCGCGAGCCGTGGATGGCGCCCTGGTCGATCGACACCACTCCGGCGCCCGCGGGGATCGAGCCATGGATGAGCGAGCTCTTGCCCGACCCGGCGACGCCGGTGACGACCACCAGCACCCCGAGGGGGACGTCGACGTCCACGTCGCGGAGGTTGTGCTCGTTCGCGCCGCGGATCTCGAGGCTGCCCTTCGGGCTGCGCACCGTTGCCTTCAGGGCGGCTCGGTCGTGGAGGTGGCGACCGGTGACGGTGCCGCTGTCGCGCAGCTCGTCGACGGTGCCCTCGAAGCAGACCGTGCCGCCATCGGTCCCGGCCCCCGGGCCGAGGTCCACGACGTGGTCGGCGATGGCGATCGACTCCGGCTTGTGCTCGACGACGAGGACCGTGTTCCCCTTGTCGCGCAGCCGGAGCAGCAGCTCGTTCATACGCTGGATGTCGTGCGGGTGGAGTCCGATGGTCGGCTCGTCGAAGACGTAGGTGACGTCGGTGAGCGACGAGCCGAGGTGGCGGATCATCTTCGTGCGCTGCGACTCGCCACCCGACAGCGTCCCCGACGGCCGATCGAGCGAGAGGTAGCCGAGACCGATCTCGACGAACGAGTCGAGCGTCCTCCGCAGGTTCGCGAGCAGCGGCGCGACCGATGGCTCGTCGAGCGAGCTCACCCATTCGGCGAGGTCGCTGATCTGCATCGCGCAGGCGTCGGCGATGTTGATGCCGCCGATGCGCGACGAGCGCGCCGCCTCGCTCAGCCGCGTTCCACCGCAGTCCGGGCAGGTGGTGAACGTGACGGCGCGATCCACGAAGGCCCGGACGTGTGGCTGCATCGCCTCGCGGTCCTTGCTGAGCATCGACTTCTGGATCTTCGGGATCAGGCCCTCGTAGGTCATGTTGATCGACTGGATCTTCAGCTTCGTCGGCTCGCGGTAGAGGAAGTCGTGGAGCTCGGTCTCGGTGTAGTCACGGATCGGCTTCTTCGCGTCGAGCAGGCCCGACTCGCTGAAGATGCGCACCATCCAGCCGTCCACGGTGAAGCCGGGAATGGTGAGCGCGCCATCCGCGAGCGACTTGTCGGCGTCGTAGAGCTGCGCGAGGTCGATGTCGGTCGCGCTGCCCATGCCCTCGCAGCGCGGGCACATGCCGCCGGTCTGGACGAAGTCGCGCGTCACCGTCTGGCTGCCGCCTCGCTCGACGGTGGCGGTGCCGGTGCCCTGGATCGAGGGCACGTTGAAGGAGAAGGCGTTCGCGGAGCCGATGTGCGGCTGGCCCAGGCGGCTGAACAGGATGCGGAGCATGGCGTTCGCGTCGGTCGCGGTGCCGACCGTGGAGCGCGCGTTGGCGCCCATCCGCTCCTGGTCGACGATGATCGCCGTCGTCAGCCCGTCGAGCACGTCGACGTCGGGCCGCGAGAGCGAGCCCATGAAGCCCTGGAGGAATGCGCTGTAGGTCTCGTTGATGAGCCGCTGCGACTCCGCGGCGATCGTCCCGAACACCAGCGAGCTCTTGCCGGACCCGGAGACGCCGGTGAAGACCGTCAGCCGGCGCTTCGGGATCTCGACGTTCACGTCGCGCAGGTTGTTCTCGCGGGCGCCCTGGACGCGGATGAGGTCGTGGGCGTCGGCAGCGTGCGTCGTGCTCATCGCGTGCCGCCCTCGTCGGTGAGGAGCTCGCGAAGCCGATCGGACGCTGCGGCGACCGCCCGCCCTCGATGGCTGACCCGGTCCTTCTCCGACTCGGGCAGCTCCGCGGTCGTGACGCCGTCATCGGTCAGGAAGACCGGGTCATAGCCGAACCCGCCCTCGCCCCGGCGCTCCGGCGCGATGCTGCCTTCGATCACGCCGGAGAACGTCTCGACGGTCGGTCCGCCGGCGCCCGGCACACCGATCGCCACCACGCACACCATGCGGGCTCGGCGATCCTCGACGCCGTCGAGCGCCTCGAGCACACGGTCGGCGTTGCGGCCACCGCCCCACCGGGCGCTCCGCACGCCGGGTCCCCAGTCGAGCGCCGCGACCTCGATGCCGGAGTCGTCGGCGAGCGAGAGGAGCCCGGATGCGGCGGCGTAGGCCTCGGCCTTGACGGCCGCATTCTCGGCGTAGGTGTCGTGCGGCTCCTCGACCTCGAGCTCGAGGCCGATCGACTGCGGCGTCACGAGCTCGGCCGGCAGACCCGCAAGGAGCCGGGCGAACTCTCGTTGCTTGCCCGCGTTCGTCGTCGCGACGAGAAGGCGCCTCACTCCCCCGCGGCCGCCTCGATCGCCTGGCGCTGGATGGCGAACAGCTGGCGGATGCCGGCCGCCGCGAGATCGACCATGGCGTCCATCTGCGCCCGGCTGAAGGCGCCGTGCTCGGCGGTGCCCTGGACCTCGATGAGGCGGTCGTCATCGGTCATCACGACGTTGAAGTCGACCTCCGCCGTCGAGTCCTCGGAGTAGTCGAGGTCGAGGTGCGTGAGACCCTTCACGATCCCGACGCTCACCGCCGCGACCTGCCCGGTGAGGAGGTGCCCCATCCCGTAGCGGTTCAGGGCGCGGGCAAGGGCGACGTACGCGCCGGTGATGCTCGCCGTGCGGGTCCCGCCGTCGGCCTGGATGACGTCGCAGTCGAGGGTGATCGTCCGCTCGCCCAGCTTCGCCATGTCGACCACGCCCCGCAGGCTGCGGCCGATGAGGCGCTGGATCTCGTGCGTCCGCCCGCCGATCGACCCGCGCGCCGCCTCCCGCTGCGAGCGCTCCGTGCCGGCGCGCGGCAGCATCGAGTACTCGGCGGTGACCCAGCCCTTGCCCTTGCCGCGCATCCATCCGGGGACGCGGTCCTCGATGGTGGCGGCGCAGATGACCCGCGTGTCGCCGACGCGGATGAGGACCGAGCCCTCGGCGAACTTCAGGTAGTCCGGGACGATCTTCACCGGCCGCAGCTGGTTCGGGACGCGCCCGTCCATGCGACGGCCGGTGGTCGGTGGCGTGCTCGGGGTGGAAGGCGAGGTGGGGGTGGACATGTGGCTGCCGATTCTACCGGCAGCCACGCGTCCCGTTCGTCAGTCCCCGAAGGCGCGGTGGAGGAAGGCCGCCATCTGCTCGCGCGACACGGCGTACCGGCCGCAGAACCGGCTCTCCGTGCAGCCGCTGACGAGGCCCGCGGCCGCCAGGCGGTTGATGGCCGCCTCGTGGGTCGTGCCATCGTCATCGCTGAAGTAGTCCCGGTTCGTGGTCGGCAGGTCGAGCGACCGATCGAGGAAGCTCGCCATCTGGGCACGGGTCAGCGACCCGCCCGGGCAGTAGCGTCCCGTCGCGCAGCCGGCGGTCAGGGTCGCCTCCGCCATGCGGTTGATGGAGTCCTGGTGGCTGCTGCCACCGTCGTCACCGAAGTAGTCGTACGCCGCGATCGGCAGGCCGAGGACGCGCTTCACGAAGGTGGCCATCTCGCCCCGGCTCACCGCGTCGGTCGGGCAGTAGCGAGTGCTCGTGCAGCCCGAGGTGATGCCCTCGTTCACGAGCCACACGATGTGCTCGGTGAAGCTGGAGCCGGCGATGTCGGTGAAGCCCGCGATCGTCGGCGGCGGCACGGAGGCGCCGCACAGCTTCACGAAGATCATGACGCCGTAGTAGCGCCCGTCGGCCTGCGCGCGGTGGCCGCCGGCGTGCGTGTAGTCGCCGAGCATGATGTTGCGGTGGGTGGTCGAGTTGTACCACTGCTCGCCGAAGCGGGCGTAGTCGCCGCTGCCGTTGTAGGCCAGGATCTCGCCGAAGCCCTGCCAGCAGATGTTCTCCTGGTCGAAGCGCCGCATGATGTAGTCGAAGTCGTGGACGAGGCTGCCCTCGTCGGCGACCTGCTCGCCGCGCTCGACGGCGATCTGGTTGAGCACCGAGTGGACGGAGACGGGGCCCTTGCCGGCGTCGGCGCGATAGCCGTTCGCGACGTCGACGAGCTCGGCGCCGCCGGCGGCGGCGACGGGCGTGGCGCTGACCGGGACGAGGGCCGCGACCGCCACGAGAGCGGCGGCGGCAAGGGAGATCGGGCGTCGAAGGAACGATCGGGGCACGATGCGGGGCTCCGGGTACGGGTCAGTGAATTCGAGCCCAACGGTAGGTCGCCGGCCGTGTCGCGGCGATGGGTCCATCGGCGCCTGCGGAGTGGTCCGATGGGGTCAGTGCCGGATCAGGACCCCAGCGCGCGATGGAGGAAGGCCGCCATCTGCTCCCGCGTGACGAACGCATCCGGGCAGAACCTGCCCGCCGCGCAGCCGCTGGCGATGCCCGCCTCGGCCACCCGGTTGTTCGCGTCCTCGTGCGTCTCGCCATCGTCGTCGCTGAACCAGTCCTGCGTGGCGGGCGGCAGGCCGAGGGCGCGGACGAGGTAGCTCGCCATCTCCTCGCGCTTCACGGAGCGCGCCGGACAGTAGCGCGTCGACGTGCAGCCGACCGTGATGCCGGCCTCGGCGATGCGGTTGATGCTGAGCTCGAGCGTCAGCCCGTCGTCATCGGTGAAGTGGTCGACCGACGTCCCGGGCAGTTCGAAGCCACGGGCGAGGAACGCGGCCATCTCGTCGCGGCGGACGTCGTCGTACGGGCAGAAGCGCCCGTCGCCGCAGCCGGTGGCGATCCCCTCCTCGGCGAGCCACACGATGTGCTGCCACAGCGCCGCATCCTCGATATCGCTGAAGGGAAGCTGCTTGAAGTTGCGTTCCAGCTCGTTCCACAGCTCGTGGCGGCCGACGTCCATGAGCAGGTGCCAGATCCCGACCCCGCGCAGGCCATGGCCGTCGACGAGGTCGTACTTGCGGCCGAGCGAGGTCGCGTCCTCGTAGTACGCCTGCACGTCGGTGTCGTACGTCGTGCTCGGGTACGTGTACCAGGGCACCTGCCCGGTCGCGTCCCAGCGACGGGTGCGCGTCTCGAGCGCCTCCACCGCGTCCACGTAGCGGAACGCCCAGCTCGCCGCGTCGCAACCGCCGGCGCTGGCGCAGGTGCGCCCGTTGAGCGCGTCGTCGACCGTCGTCCAGGCGCGGCCGTAGTACGGCACGCCCCAGATGAGCCGCGATGCGGGGACCTTGCTGCGGTAGGCGGCCATTGCCGAGTCGACGTCGAGGGTGTACGGGCTGACGATCGGCGCGACGCCGCCGGCCCGCGCCGATCCCGACCAGTTGAAGTCGTAGCCCATGACCATGATCGCGTCGGCGCCGCCGGCGGACACGAGGCTGTCGGCGTTCGCGTCGCCGTTGTCGACGAGCTCGTAGCCCTCGTCCCAGCTGGCCGCCCCGCCGGTCGTGGCGACGGTGAGGTACCCGTCCCCCAGCGCGGCCTTCAGCTCGCGGACGAAGGCCGTGTACGGCGACTCGAGCGAGTTCGGCATCGGCTCGAAGTCCAGGTTGACGCCGTCCGCGTTGCGGGCCGCGACGGTGGCGGCGATGTCATTGGCGAGATTCGTTCGACGTGTCGAGTTCGTGAGCAGGTCGGTCATGTTCGCGTAGTTGCCGTCCCACGCCATCATCGTCACGGTCAGGACGACCTTCACGTTCTCGGCGTGTGCGGCAGTGATCACGTTCGTCATATGCGTCGAGTTCCAGCCGTTCCACCCGTCGCCGGTCTTCGCCAGGCTGCCGGTGGACTGCGCCGCGACCCCGAAGTAGGCGATCGTCGAGAGCAGGTCGTAGTCGAGCGAGGCGAGGTTCTGGGTCGTGAGAGCCCAGGACGGCAGGTAGCCGAACACCTCGCGCGAGAGCCCGTTCGGCAGCGCGGCCAGCGTGCCCTCGGCCGTCACGGCGCCACCGGCGGTTGCCGGCATCGGTGCCGGGGGCGCGCCGACATCGAAGGCGTGGGTCTCGGCGAGGATGGCGGGAGCCATCTCGGCATGGACGGTCGGCACGGAGGACGCCGGGACCTCCGGAGACGGCACCGGGTCGACGGCGGCCGCGGGCAGCGGCGGAAGCGCCAGCGTGACGAGGAGGAGGCCGAGCAGGGCAGCCGGAATCCGGTGGACGGGCAGGCGGTTCACGTCGGACAGGCTACCCGAGGTGGTGCGGTTCGGAATGGTACGGATGGGTCACCCTGCCTGCGGGCGCCCGGGGGCGCCCATCGGGGTCAGTCGAGCGCGCGGTGGAGGAAGGCCGCCATCTGCTCTCGCGTGACCGTGTCGGCGGGGCAGTAGAGGCCGGGCATGCAGCCGCTGGTGATGCCGGCGCCCGCGAAGCGATTGATGTCCGGCTCGTGGATCGAGCCCTCGTCGTCGCTGAAGAAGTTCGTGGCATTCTCCGGCAGGTCGAGCGCCCGGGCGACGAAGCTCGCCATCTGCTCGCGCGGGACCGGGTCGTTCGGGCAGTAGAGGTCCGGACCGCAGCCCTGGGCGATGCCCGCCTCGGCAAGGCGGTTGATGGCGGACTCGCCGGTCACGCCGTTGTCGTCGGTGAAGTAGTCCTGGGTCGCGGCCGGAAGCGAGAGCGCGCGGGAGATGAAGGCGGCCATCTGGGCGCGCGTCACGGTGGCACGCGGGCAGAACGAGACCGCGGAACAGCCGGTGCTGATGCCCTCCTCGACGAGCCACACGATGTGCTCGTAGAACGGTGAGCCGGCGATGTCGTTGAACGGCGCGCCGCCGCTGCCGTCGGGCGTCTGGGTCGGATCCCCGGCGAAGGCGTACCAGTAGTCCGGGTCGCCGAAATGCATGTTCGAGCCCTGCGCGGTCTTCTGCACCCACACCTCGGCACCGGCGATGTCGGGATGCGGCATCACCTTGAGCGCCGCGGCCGCATAGCCCTCGCCGGCGCGGAAGATGTCGCCATAGGTCGAGGACGGCTGGGTGATGACGCGACGCACGATGTCGTCGGCGTCGCCGTAGGCGGTGGCGATGTAGCCGCGCGCGCCGAGGCGCAGGACCGGGTAGCTGTAGTTCCGGACGCGCTGCTGGCCCTCGGCCAGGGTCGGCTCCGGGTCGCTCGGCTGGTAGCGCTCCCCGAATCCGGGGGCGTAGTGGGCCTGCGCGTAGATCATCGTGAAGCCGGGAGCCGGCGTGATGCCGTCGTTCGCGGTGCCGCCGCAGTAGTTCTGGCGGACGCTGTCGTCGGCGCTCGTCAGGTTGCCGAGGAGCACGCGCTCTCCGCAGTAGGCGAGCGTCGAGGTCCACGCGTCGGCATCGCCGTTCGTCGTCGTGCGGTTGAGGCCCCAGCCGTTCACGCGGTCGAGATTCTCGGTCGACGAGTACGGGCTCGGAAAGCCGTTCCCGTGGCCGAAGTAGACGATGATGTTCGCGCCGTTCACCGCGGCCTTCACGTTCGCCCAGGTCGCGTTCGGCGAGTATGCCTTGACGACGGTCGCGCCGGCGGCGGTGGCCGCGTTGGCGACCTGGTTGCCGAACGATCGGTACGTGTCGCTCAGGCTGCCGACCGGGCCGACGATGATCGCCACCTTCGGTGCGGCGGCGCGCACGGGGGCGACGGGGAGGGCGACCGACACGGTCGTTGCGGTGACGA
>DASVFG010000127.1:0-3969 GCA_036380155.1 Candidatus Limnocylindria bacterium | reverse complement strand
AGGCGCGCGCGTTCGATGGCCTCGCTGCTCGGCTCGGCCGGGAACGGCGACCGGCGGATCGCCTCGTCGACACCGATGACGCCGCTCACCGCGTCACGGGCGAGCTGCGCCAGCGCGGTCAGCTCACCGACCTGCCGCGCGGCGAACGCACGGTCGAACGGATCCCCGTGGCCTGGCACGACCGTGCCGTCGACGAGGTCGAGGAGCGCCCACCCGGTGTCGGCCCAGGCGATCGGGTAGCTGTCGCCGAAGCCCGGCGCCGGGGCGTTCTCGAGCAGATCGCCGGCGAAAAGGAGACCGGCGTCGGGTACGCGCACGATCAGGTCGTTGTCGGTGTGGCCGCGTCCGAGGTAGCGGAGCTCGACCTGCCGGTCGCCGAGCTCGAGCGTGGCATCCTCCTCGACGAGGTCGCTGGGCGGCACGAGCTCCACCTCGCGGAACTGGTCGGCCGTCTCGGGCGGGTAGCGTTCGAGGAGGCGGTCACGCATCGCCTCGCCGTCCTCGGTGATCATCGTCGCGCAGCGGATGTGGCCCCAGATCGGCACCTCGCGGAAGCGGGCGTTGCCGAAGACGTGGTCCCAGTGGCCGTGCGTGTTCACCACCGCGGCCACCGATCCCGGCAGAGCCGCGAGGTCGGCGCGCAGCTCATCGGCGAGCTGGTGGCTGGCCCGGGTGTCGATGACGATGAGGCCGTCGGTCCCGCCGACGACACCGATGGTCTGGTCCAGCGCCTCGTAGCGCCGGACCCATGCGCGGTCGCCGACCTCGCGCCACGGCGAGGTCATGCGCCCAGCCGAACCGCCGTCCCCGAGGCGCTGACCATGAGCATGCTGCCACCCTGCCCGACCGTCTCGTAATCGAGGTCGATCCCCACGATGGCGTCGGCGCCGCGCGAGCTCGCTTCCGCCTCCATCTCCTGGAGGGCGATCTCCCGCGCCTTGCGAAGCTCCTCCTCGTACGCACCGGCGCGGCCGCCGACGATGTCACGGATCCCCGCAAAGAGGTCGCGGAACACGTTCGCACCGAGGATCGCCTCGCCCGTGACCACGCCGAGGTACTCGGTGATCGCTCGGCCGTCCACCGACGGCGTGGTGGTCTTGATCATCACGTGCCCTCCTGCATGTAGTACTCGTGGAAGGAGGCACAGCGGCCATCCTCGAACTCGAGGAGATAGGCGTTGTGATACGTCCGCGCCTCGTGCTCGCCGTCGGCGGCGTACTTGCTCCAGCCGACCGCCACCGCTCGGTTGCCGTCCACGGCGAACGGCTCATAGTGCGCGTCCCAGCTGCCCGGGTCGTCGGTGTCCTCGAGCCAGCTGGCGACGACGGCGTCGCGGCCACGGATGGTGTGGTCGTCGCTGTCCCACGGGCGGTAGCTGTAGACCGCGTCTTCGGTGAAGAGAGGCTCGATCTCGGCGGCGTCGTTCGCGCGCCACGCGGCGATGTACCGGTCGAGCCAGGCCTGGACGTCTGCGTGTGTCATGCGCGCCATGGTACGACCCCGGGACCGTCGCGGACCCGATCAGGCGTGGAACGCCGCCAGGCGATGCGCCTCTTCCTCGAGGGCCGCGCGCTCCTCCGGCGCAAGGCTGCGGAAGGGATCCAGGCGCACCTCGCCGTTCTCGTGCCGCCACGAGCCGGCGACCTGGCCGTCGATCAGGAACGTGTTCATGGAGTGCGGCAGCTTCGTGTGGAAGATGCGCGGGCGGAAGGCCTCGGGCAGGACCTGCGTCCGCCGGGCGTGGACGAGCAGCATCGCGTCCCAGGTGGCGATGAAGCGTGGCGGCGCGGGCGTCTCCGGATCCGGCAACGGGGCGTCGGGTAGGTCAAGGAGCGGGCGTCCGTCGACGTCGCGCAGCGTCCGCAGCTCGAGGGCTTCGGCCGCGTGCCGCATCTGGCCCACGTTCATGCCCATCCACCCGGCGATGTCCTTCAGTGGCGCCGGCCCGAACGCGCCAAGGTAGCGCCGCACGAGGAGCGCCATGCCCTCGCCTTCAGTCGCCTCGGTGGGCGGCACCCAGTCGGCGGCGAGGCCGTAGCGATCGGCGCGACGCTGCTCCCAGGTCCCCGACGGCGGCACCCGGACGAGATCGACCCACAGGCCGACCAGCTTGGACGTTCGCGCGGGGAACCCTCGCGCCTCCAGCCCGGCGGCGAGCTCCGCCATGCGGAGCGGCCCATCGGCGAGGAGGTCGCGCGTCGCCGATGCGGCAGCCGCCGGGTCGATCCCGGCCAGCTCGCGGGCCTGCACCCGGGTGTACCACTCGCGATTGACGCGGCGGATGCCGGCCAGCATCGGCCAGTAGTCGGCCGCCGAGACGGTGTGGATCGTCGAGCGCATGAGGGTCGCCTGGATGAGCGTGCGCTCCTCGAGGGCCCGCGTCAGCATCGGCCGCTCGAAGTCGCGCAGACGTGACCACAGCCCGAGGTAGCCGGCCGGGGCGTACTGCATCTGGATGCCGCCCATGTCCTCGACGGCGTGCGCGAGGGGCCGATCGGTCCGGTCGAGCAGGTGCTGGCGGGCGAGCAGCGCCCGGTTCAGCGCTCGCGCGGTCAGTGGGGTGCCGGACGGCTCCTTCACCGCGCGCACGTCACCGGTGAGCGCGTCGGGTTCAGGCGGGAGCGGGCGCGGCGCGACGCGCGAAGGCGAGCCATTCGTCGCGGAGGATCGCCATGATGTGGCCGTCGGTGAAGACGCCGTCCTCGAACCGGTCGTGTCGCAGCGTCGCCTCGTGGATGAACCCGGCCTTCTGGTACGAGCGGATGGCCCGGGGATTCTCCGTCCACACCTCGAGCCAGACGCGCTCGAGGCGGAGCCAGCCGAAACCGAAGTCGACGAGCGCATTGACCGCGTCGGTCCCGTAGCCCTTGCCCCACTCCTCCTTCTCGCCGATGAAGATGCCGAGCTCCGCGGTCCCGTTCACCTGGTCCAGGTGAAAGAGGCTGGCCTCGCCGATCGGGCGACCGTCGTCGGCGAGGCAGATGACGAACGTGTGCGCGTCCTTGCCGTGCTCCTCGACCCGGCGTTCGACGCGGCGACGGGCGCTGGCACGGCTCGGCGGCGGCCCGAGGCTCGCGAGCCGGATGAGATCCGCGTCGCTCGACCAGCGGTGGAACGCGTCGGCGTCGTCCGGCTCGAATGGCCGCAGGAACACGTTGCCGGACCGAAGGAGGTGCGTCATCGGCCTCGACTGCCTACTCGCGGCCGGCGAGCTGCCAGCTCTTGCCCTCGGTGACGATGGACGGCGCGATGACCATCTCGACCTCGTGCATCTCGCGGATCGTCCGCACCCCGAGCGCGGCCATCGACTGGCGGAGCGCGCCGACGAGGTTCTGGGTGCCGTGGGTCGTCTCGGCCGGCCCGAACAGGATCTGCTCGAGCGGCAGGCGGGTGCCGATCTTGATGCGCGTGCCGCGCGGCAATGTCGGCGACGGCGCGGCCATGCCCCAGTTGTAGCCGCGACCCGGCGCCTCGAGCGCGCCGGCGAACGGCGACCCGAGCATCACCGCGTCCGCGCCGGAGGCGATCGCCTTGGCAATGTCGCCACCGGTCTTCATGCCGCCATCGGTGACGATCGGGACGTAGCGACCGGTCTCGCGCTCGAACCGATCGCGGGCGGCGGCGACCTCGAGGGTGGCGCTCACCTGCGGGACGCCGATGCCGAGGACCTCGCGGGTGGTGCACGCCGCGCCCGGACCGACGCCGACGAAGATGCCGGCCGCGCCCTGGTGCATGAGCTGGTACGCCGCCTCGCCGCTCACCGTGTTGCCGACCAGGACCGGCAGCTTGAGCGCGCCCGTCAGGTCGGCCAGCGACAGCACGCGCCCCGAGGTGGAGATATGGCGAGCGCTGCTGACCTGCGACTGCACGAGGAAGAGGTCCGCGCCGGCATCGGCGGCGAGCTCCGCATGGTGCCAGGCCGATGCGGGGGTCGTGGCGATGGCCGCGACCGCGCCCCGCGCCTTGATG
>DASVFG010000126.1:0-2076 GCA_036380155.1 Candidatus Limnocylindria bacterium | reverse complement strand
CGCCATCGACCTCGTGCGGGCGCGCCGCGAGTCGGACGGTGACGACGAGGCCGTGCTCCTCGCCCTTCGCGATCCCGGCCCGGGTGTCCTCGACGCGGTCACGGCCAGTCTCGACCGCACCACCGTCCGCGACGCCGTCGTCAAGCTCCCGATCGAGCAGCGCCAGGCGATCGCCATGGCCTACTTCGAGGGCCGCTCGCACTCCGAGATCGCGGACGTCACCGGCCTCCCGCTCGGCACCGTGAAGAGCCGGATCCGGCTCGGCATGCATCGGCTCCGGGACCTCCTGCAGCAGGCCGGCGTCAGCTCACCGTGGGACGACGGGTTCACGCCCGTCACGGTCCCCGCCATGGTCGGCGCGCGCCCGAGCTGACCTCCGCACCCGGGTGGCTGCCAGCGGCATCCGTGCTAGGATCCAGCCACGGCCACCGACTGCGAGCGACATGGCCCCGTGTCGCCACCGAATCGGCAGCCATTCGGCACTCGAGATCCTGTTGCGCAGACGCGTGCCCGTCCGAACACGCACGCTGGTGACCCGATGCGAGTCCTGCTCGTCGGCGTCGGCACGGTCGGCGAGGCCATCGCCCGACTCTCCGCCGACCGCGACTGGTGCGAGGCCATGGTCCTCGCCGATTACGACGAATCCCGCGCCCGAACCCTGGCCGACAGCCTCGGTGGCGCCCCGAAGTTCCCGGCCGTCGCCGTCGACGCGCGCGATGCCTCCGCGATCACGGAGCTTGCCCGCGCCCACCGCGTCGACCTCGTGATGAACGCGGTCGATCCGCAGTTCGTCATGCCGATCTTCACCGGTGCGCTCGAGGCCGATGCGCATTACATGGACATGGCGATGAGCCTGTCGAAGCCGCACCCGGATCGGCCGTTCGAGCTCCCCGGTCTCAAGCTCGGCGACGAGCAGTTCGCCATGGCATCGGCCTGGGAGGAGCGCGGCAAGCTGGCGCTCGTGGGCATGGGCATGGACCCCGGCCTGACCGATGTCTTCGCCGCCCACGCCGCGAAGCACGCATTCGACGAGATCCACGAGGTCCACGTCCGCGACGGCGGCGACCTCGAGATCCCCGGCTTCGCCTTCGCCCCGGTGTTCAGCATCTGGACCACGATCGAGGAGTGCCTCAACCCGCCGATCGTGTGGGCCGATGGCGACTGGCACACCACGGAGCCGTTCAGCGCCCCCGAGTCGTTCCCGTTCCCGGAGGGCATCGGTCCCGTCGAGTGCGTCAACGTCGAGCACGAGGAGGTTCTCCTCCTGCCGCGCTGGATCAAGACGAACCGCGCGACCTTCAAGTACGCGCTGGGATCCGACTTCATCGACAAGCTGAAGACGATCCACGCGCTCGGCATGGATCGCACCGATCGCGTCCGCGTGAAGGGCGTCGAGGTTGCACCGCGCGACGTCCTCGCAGCGATCACCCCCGATCCGATCTCGCTGGGCGACAAGTTCCGCGGCCGCGCCGTGGTCGGCACCTGGGTGCTCGGCACGAAGGACGGCAAGCCGCGCGAGACGTTCGCCTACCAGATGGCCGATGCCGAGGAGATCTGGCGCACCTACGGCCTCCAGGTCGTTGGCTGGCAGACCGGCTTCAACCCGACCATCGCGATGGAGCTGCTCGCGTCGGGGGCCTGGTCCGGCGCCGGCGTGCTCGCCCCCGAGGCCTTCGATCCCGATCCGTACCTCGCGCTCATGGACGATCGCGGCTTCCACCACGCCACCATCGAGATGGAGCCCGGAGCGCATCGGCCCACCTGACCGCGTTCCGCTTCGTCCGGGTTGTCGGCCAGCGGAGGTCTTCGGGTTGTCGGCCCGCGGGAGTCGTCCGGGTTGTCGGCCAGCGGAACTAACGGCCAACTTCGCCCGGCCCACGCCTCGAAGTTGGCCGCCGCGACCGGCGGGAAGCAATTTGCGGGCTGTCACCGGGCTCGTGCGCGTCCTTCTTCGCCGTTAGTTCCGCTGCGCCGCAACCGACGGGCACGGCGGACGGCCGACCTGTCGGCTGCTGCCTGGCCGTCAGTTCCGCTCCGTGGCATCCGACGCGATACTTGGTGACCCTGACCCATTGA
>DASVFG010000125.1:0-4050 GCA_036380155.1 Candidatus Limnocylindria bacterium | reverse complement strand
CGCAGGTCGAGCAGTCCCTCGATGCCGGCCGATCCGATCGCCACGTTCACGATCCCGTTCCGCCACGCCCGTCCGAACGAGTCGCTGACGATCACCGCCGGCGCCACGCCCAGCCGGTCACGAAGCCCGTCGCGCAGGCCGCGCGCCGATGCATCCGGGTCGAGGGGCAGCAGCGCGGCGACGTCTCCGCCGCCGACGTTGCTCACGTCGACGCCCGCATTCGCGCACACCAGGCCGTGCCGGGTCCGGCTGATGATCAGGCCGCCCGGTCCCATGCGAACGATCTGCGCCGACTCGCGGAGCACGACCTCGACCTGCCGCGCGTCCTTGCCCCAGCGCTCGGCCCACGAGCGGGCGAGCGGCGAGGGCTGGATGGTGGCGAGGTCGACGAGCCGGTCCTCGGCCTTCGAGACGATCTTCTGTGTGACGACGAGCACGTCGTCGTCGCGGAGGGTGACTCCCGTGGTGGCCGCCGCCGCCTCGATCGCCGCGGCGAGGTCATCGCCGGCCTGGATCTCGCCGATGCCGTCGAGCGCGACGAGCTCGAGGCGACCGCTCACGCCGCGTCCCCGAGCTCGAGCCAGCGCGCGAGATCCTCGGGGGTGTCGAGATCGAAGGCGAGCCCGGACCGGTTCACCGCGACGGCCGGAACCCCGGCGCGCTCGACTTCGTCAGCGTGCGCCGCGAACGAGCCGACGCCGAAGCGGAAGCCGATGACCCCCGGCGGCCGCAGCGCCAGCGCGTTCGTGCCGGTGCCGGCGCGATCCGGCGCGATCGCCACGCCCGGCGCATCGCCGTCGGGAAGCGCGCCGCACAGGGTTCGGATGTCGTCGGCACGGAGGTTCGGCAGGTCGCCGTGCAGGATGACGAGCGTCTGGATGCCGTCCATGAGCGCGTCGGAGCGGGCCTGGTCGAGGCCCTCGTTGAGGCCCATCCCGCGCTGGACGGAGAGCCGGCAGCCCGACGCCTCGACGATCTCGGCGAGCGGCCGCGAGGGCGAGATGACGACGACGTCCTCGGTCACCTCGCGCGCCACGCGCAGGACGCGCTGAAGGAGCTGGCTGGCCAGCATGACCCGCTCGGACGGATCGAGGCTCGGTGCGAGCCGCGTCTTCGCCGCCTCGAGGCCGCGGTGCGGCACGATGATCCTCATCGACACTCGGTGAGCATATCGCGCCTGTCCCCGGTGGTCGTCATCGGACGCCGATGAGGGCCGCGGCAAGCGCCCGACGCCCCTCGTCGTCGCGCATGACGGTCGGGAGCACGGTGGCAACCGTGCCCGTCGCGGCGACGTCCGGCAGGAGCGCGGCGTCCGCCTCGTCGAGGACGAACCGCTCGGCGAGGCCGGCGTAGAGGCGCGCCACCCCGAGTGCGGAGGACTCGTGCCCGAGGCTGGTGAGCATCCGGTCGGCCGGGCCCTTGAGCGCGCGGCCGGCGACGATCGGGCTGACGGCGACGACGGGAGCGGGCGCCGCGATCAGTGCCTCGCGCACGCCGGGCAGCGCGAGGATCGGCCCGATGCTGACGATCGGGTTGGACGGGCCGATGACGAGCAGATCGGCGGTCGCGATGGCGTCCATCACGGCCCGGGTCGGGCGGGCGTCGCCGTCGAAGCGCACTGCCCGCACCTCGGGCTCCTGGCTCCGGCGCACGAAGTACTCCTGGAAGGCGAGCGGCCCCTCGTCGGTGTCGAGGATCGTCCGCCATCGGTCGTCGGTGGCCGGCAGGACGCGAGCCGTGATGCCGAGGGCGGCGGCCATCTCGCCGACCACCTCGGTGAGCGCGGCGCCGTCCTCGCGGAGCCGCCGGGTGCGGGCCGCGTGGGTGGCAAGATCCGCGTCGCCGACGGTGAACCATGTCGGCTCACCGAGGCGCTCCCACATCGCCTGGGCGGTGTGCGTATCGCCGCGCAGCCCCCAGCCGCGCTCGCTGTCGAGCAGACCGGCGAGCGTGTAGCACACGGCATCGAGGTCCGGGCAGACGAGGAGGCCGTGGACCTCGGTGTCATCGCCGACGTTGGCGACGACCGTGAGCTCCACGTCGGGCAGCATCGCGAACCCGTGTGCCAGCTTCGTCCCGCCCGTGCCGCCGGCGAGAAGGGTGACGCGCATCGTGCGCGGCTCAGCCGGCCTCGACCATCGGCTTCACCTCGCCGATGAGGCGCTCCATCGTCTCGGCGTCGTGCGGTGACGGAAGGCCGATGATGAAGTGCCGGAACCCGATGCCGGTGAACGGGCGCATGTTCGCCGCCACCTGGTCGGGCGTGCCGACCAGCTGGTTCTCCCACGGCTTCGCGTTGCCGTTGCGCGCGAAGATGTCGTTCGCGACGCGCCTGGCCTCGTTCGCGTCGTCGCGGATGACGCAGATGCCCATCCCCACGGTGCGCTCGATCTCCGACTCGTCACGACCGACCTCGAGGCAGTGCTGGCGCAGGATCTCGTCCTTGCGCTTCACGTTGTCGAACCCGCCGCCGACGTTCATCGCGTCGGCGTAGCGCGCCACGATGCGCAGGGTCTTCTTCTCGCCGCCGCCGCCGATGAGGATCGGCAGCCGTGCCTGGACCGGTGGCGGGTCGTTGCGGACGCCACGCGCCGCGTAGAAGCGATCGCCCGACGGCTCCTCGCCGTGGAGCATGCCGCGCATGATCTGCGCCGCCTCCTCGAGCCACCGCAGCCGCTCGCCCGGCGAGCTGCCGAACTCGATCCCGTAGGCGGTGTGCTCGGTCTCGAACCACGCCCCGCCGATGCCGAGCACTGCGCGCCCGCCGCTGATGTGGTCGAGCGTGGTGGCCGCCTTCGCGACCAGGGCCGGGTTGCGGAACGTGTTGGCGCCCACCATGAGGCCAAGGGAGGCGCGCTCGGTGGCCTCGGCCCAGGCGGCGAGCGTCAGCCAGCCCTCCAGGATCGGGCCGTCATCGGATCCGACGATCGGGTAGAGATGATCCCAGGTCCAGATCGAGTCGAACCCGAGCCGGTCGGCGCGGATGCCGGCCTCGCGGAGGTCGGCCCACGGCGTGTACTGGTTCCAGGCGAGGGCGCCGAGCTTGATGGAATCGGTCAACGGATGCTCCTAGGCGTGGTGGATGACCTTGTCGACGCGCATGCGGATGATCACGCGCTCCTGTCCGGCGTAGCGCTCGGGGTCCTTGCCGTAGCGGCGCGCGAGGTCCTGGATGTGCCGGAGGGCCGGCTCGAACGTCTCGTCGAGCTCGACGGTTCCGCGCAGCCCGACCCACGTGAGACCGTCCTCGAAGAGGAGGCTCACCCGCGGATCGGCCTGGAGCTGCCGGTACTTCAGCCGCCGCACCATCGTGTTCATGAGGACGACATCGGGATCGTCGGGATCCAGGTCGAACCACATCACCGACTGGTTCGGTGGCCCGTCGGCGCTGTTGATGGCGAGGACGGGATGGCGCAGCCCATCCAGAAGCCAGGCGCGGAGGTCGTCGGTCAGGACAGCCTGGACCGTCAGATCGGGGTCGGACATCGAAGCTCCTCGGAGGCAGGACCGATGCCAACCGGAGGGCATCGGCGACGGGTGGGCGCTTTGGATTTCAGTGTAGCCCTAGACTGGGCGACCGATGATTCGCGCCGAACTCCTCTCGATCGGCGCCGAGCTCCTGCTCGGCGAGACGGTCGACACGAATGCCGCCTTCCTCGGCGGCGAGCTCGCCGCCATCGGCCTGCCGCTGTCGTCCGTGCAGATGCTTCCCGACGACCGGGGCGTCCTGGCCGATGCGTTCGCCGTCGCGCGCGGGCGTTCGGCGGTCGTCCTCGCCACCGGCGGCCTCGGGCCGACCCACGACGACCTGTCGCGCGAAGGCATGGCCGATGCACTCGGCGAGGAGCTGGTCGAGGACGCGGGACTCATCACGATGCTCGAGGAACGGTTCCGGGCGTACGGCGCGATGCCAGCCACGAACCGCCGGCAGGCGCTCCTCGTCCCGTCGGCCGACGCGATCCCCAACCCGATCGGCTCGGCGCCCGGGTGGTGGGTCGAGCGCGACGGCGTCGTCGTGGTGCTCATGCCCGGAGTCCCGTCCGAGATGCG
>DASVFG010000124.1:0-3456 GCA_036380155.1 Candidatus Limnocylindria bacterium | reverse complement strand
GGGTGCGACGCCACGCGGCGCCGCATGGAGGGAATGGGAAATCCATTGAGGAGACTTCGATGCTCTGGACGATCATCGTCATCCTGCTGGTCCTCTGGCTGCTTGGCCTGATCGGCGGTATCGGCGGAAACCTGATCTATCTCCTGCTGGTGATCGCGGCCATCGTGCTGCTGTTCCAGCTGCTGAGCGGTCGCCGCTCGGTGTAGCGCCCTCGGCCTGCCGGCCGGAGCGATCCCCGATCGCTACGGGGGGAGCGGCCGGCATCCGAGACGGACCCACGGCCCGCCTCGCGACCGATGAGCTGTCACGCTCTTCGGCTACGCTTGGCGGGCCGTGTCGTTCCCGCCGTTCCGGTTCCTGCACACCGGAGACCTCCACCTCGACAGCCCCATCACCGGCCTGTCCGCCGTTGCGCCGGCCGAGGTCCTCGAGGTGCTCCGTGCGGCCACCACCGATGCGTGGCGTGGCATCGTTCGCACCGCGATCCGGGAGCGGGTCGACTTCGTCCTCGTGGCCGGTGACGTCTTCGAAGTCGCCAACCCGACCCTCCTCGGCCAGACCCGGTTCCGTGACGGTCTCGCCGAGCTCGCCGCTGCCGGGATCCCGTCGTTCGTGGTGCACGGCAACCACGACCCGCTCGACGGTCGCGCCTGGGCCGCCAGCCTCACCTTCCCCGCGCTCGCGCACCGCTTCGGGACCGATGCGGGCGAGTCGGTGCCGGTCGAGCGTGACGGGGAGCTGATCGCCCGCATCCACGGCCGGTCCTATCCGACGGCGGCGGTCGACGCGAACTACGCCGCGGAGTTCCACGCCGAGGCGGGGAGCCCGTTCAGCATCGGCCTCCTTCACACCAACGTCGGGGATCGGCCGGGGCATGGCAACTATGCGCCGTGCTCCGTCGACGACCTTCGTGCGGCCGGCATGGACTACTGGGCGCTCGGCCACATCCACCAGCCCGGGGTCGTGCTGGCCGATCCGCCGGCCCTCTACTCCGGCATTCCCCAGGGCCGAGACCCCGGCGAGCTCGGCGCGCGCGGCTGCTGGCTCGTCGACGTCGACGAGGCCCGCCGCGTCACCTACCGGTTCGTGGCGACCGACCTCGTGCGCTGGAGCCCGATCACGGTCGACATCGATGGCGTGGCGACCGACGAGGCGCTGCGTGCCGCCTGTCGCGCCGCGATCGACGCCGCGGTCGCCGCGGGCGAGGGCCGGTCGCTGATCGTCCGACTGCGGCTCACCGGGCGCGGGACGATGCATGGCTCACTGCGGCGCACCGGGTACATCGACGACCTGCGCACGCTGCTCAACGAGGAGCGGCCGCTGAGCGTGCCATTCGCCTGGCTCGAGTCCATCGCGGATGCGACCCTCCCCGAGCTCGACCTCGAGGCGCGTCGGACGGCACAGGACTTCGTCGGCGACTTCCTGCGCACCGTCGGCGAGGTACGACGGAGCGAGCGGACCACCGATCCCGATGCCCACGAGCGCTGGCAGAGCGTCCTGCGCGAGACGATCGCGCCGCTCTTCGAGCAGTCGCCGCGTGGTCGCCGCTCGCTCGCCGCCCCGACCGACGCGGATCTCGTCGGTCCGCTGCTCGACGAGGCGGAGGCGATCGGGCTCGACCTGCTCGTGCGGGCAGAGGAGGGTCGCGGCTGAGTGCGGATCGAGCGCATCCATCTCGACGGCTTCGGCCGGATCGCGAACGCGGACTGGGAGCTGCCACCCGGCCTCACCGTCTTCCTGGGTGAGAACGAGGCCGGCAAGTCGACGCTGCTCAACGCGATCCGGGCGCTCCTCTTCGGCTTCGAGTCGACCCGCAACGGACGGGTCTGGTATCCGGCGCTGGCTGGCGGGCGGCGTGGCGGGTCGCTCACCCTCCTCGACCGAAGCGGCGGCCGCTGGGTCGTGGAGCGGCACGGCGAGGGCGGCGGCACCGGGTCGCTGGCCGTCCGCGCGCCGAGCGGCAACCAGGGCGGCACCGAGACGCTCGATCGGCTCATGCACGGCGCCGACCGCGAGCTCTTCCGGTCGATCTTCGCCTTCGGGCTCACCGAGCTCTCCGACCTCTCGTCCCTGTCCGGGGACGGGGTGCGCGGGCGAATCTACGGCGCCGCCACGGGGCTGGGGGGCGCGAGCGCGGTCGACCTCGAGGCCGATCTCCGGGAGCGAGCCGAGGAGCTCTTCAGGCCGAGCGGTCACAAGCCGGCGCTGAACGCGCTCTTCGCGCGCATGGACGACCTGCGTGACCGCATCGCGACCCTCGCTCGCGCCCCCGAGGAGCACGCCGCCGCCCACCGCGAGCGGGCCGAGGCCGCCGCGTCGGCCGAAAGCCTGCGCGCCGAGGCCGATGCGCTCCGTGCCCGCGTCATCCGGCTCGAGCGATCCCGCGCCGCCGCCCCGCTCATCGCCGACCTCGCGGACGCCGAGGCACGGCTGGCTGCCACCGATCCGGCGCTCGACGCGTTCCCGGCCGATGCCGCGGTCGATGCCGATGCCCTCGTCGCCGCCCGGGATGCGGCACGCACCCGACGCGCGGACCTCGAGCGCTCGATCGCCGAGCTCGACGTCGACCTCGCCGCGATCTCCGTCGACGAGCCGCTGCTCGCGGCCGCCGGGGAGCTGCGAGCGCTCGACGCGGACCGCGGCGCGCTGGCCGGTGACGAGGCCCGCCGCGCCGATGCGGAGGCCGCCGCCGCCCGCGAGGCGGCCACCATCGCCGACCAGCTGGCGCGGACGCGCCTGGCGGACGAGACGGCACTGCTCGGTCTCGACGACTCGATCCCGGCGATCGATGCGCTCGGGCGTCACGAGGCGGCGCTCGATGACGCCACGAGCACGCTCGCGGACGCGGAGCGGCGCCTGGCCGCCGTGCGCGACGACCTCGCCGGACGCGGAGGCGCCAGTGACGCCGAGCCGGCGCTCGACGTTGACGACGTGGCCGCCGCCCTCCGCGAGATCGCGGTCCGGCGCGCCGCGGGCACCGGCTGGATCCCGACCGCGCTCCGCAGGCCGTCAGGTGCCATCGGTGCCGCGGTTGCCATCATCGTCGTGGCCGTCCTCATCGGGCAGCTGGCCGGCGCCCTGCTCGCCGGTTTCGTGGCGGGCGTGGTCGCGGCGGTCGTCCTTCTCGCCGTGCTGCGCCTCGTGACGCCCGGGAGCGCCACCGAACCTGTGCTGCTCGTGCGCGCCGGGCTGCCACCGGACGCGAGCGCCGACGACATCGAGCGCCGCCGCGACGAGCTCGCCGTGGAGCGGCTTCGGCGCCAGCAGGACGCGGAAGCCCGCACCGCAACGGCCGCGCTCCGTGCCCGCCACGCCGCGGACGAGGCCGCTCGGTCGATCGCGGCCGCCGCGCGCGACGAGGCCGCGGCGGCCTGGGACGCCTGGGTGCGCGCCGCCGGCTTGCCCGTGGCCACCACGCCGGCCGTCGCCCGCCAGGTGCTCGCCGCGGCGGGCATC
>DASVFG010000123.1:0-10324 GCA_036380155.1 Candidatus Limnocylindria bacterium | reverse complement strand
GCAAGGGCAACCGGCCGGTCGAGGTCATGTGCCACACCGACACCCTCGTCCATCCGATCGCGGACGAGGACAACGCGATCGCGCTCATCCGCTTCGAGTCCGGCGCCATCGGCCAGTTCGAGGTCTCCTGGACGTTCCGCGGCGGCATGGACCTGCGCGACGAGGTGGCCGGCACGCACGGCACGATCTGGCTCAACCACTTCCTGCGCACCGGCTTCGAGATGTTCTCGACTGGCGGGCAGGGTGGCTACGTGGCAGAGAAGGCCGAGTCGAGCGCCGGCTGGCTCTTCCCGGTCGGCGACGAGGTCAGCGAGCTCGGCTACGTCGACATGTTCAGCGACATGTTCGACGCCATCGACGACGGCCGCGCGCCGCAGGAGACGCTCTACGACGGCTACGTCGTGAACGCGATCATGGACGCCTGCTACCGCTCCGCGAAGTCCCGTGCCTGGGAGCCGGTGGACCTGTTCGAGTGGCGGGGCGGCACGACGCCACGCATCGCCGGAACCCACGACGAGTACGAGGGCAAGGTCGTCATCAAGCGCGAGACGCTGCCGGACGGGCGGCTGAAGATGATCCTCAAGGACCCGGACTCCGGCGACTTCACGGACGTGGTCGTCGCGGCCGAGTGAGCGTCAGCCTCGAGGTCCATCCGGCCGCCGGATGGGCCGATGCGGTCGCCGCCGAGCTCATCGGCCGCCTCCGCGCCGAGCCGCGTCTCCGCCTCTGCCTGCCGACCGGCGAGACCCCGGCTCCGCTCTACGCGGCCCTCGTCCGGGACTCGCCACCGGGACTCTGGTCGCAGGCGACGGTGGTGCTGCTCGACGAGTACCTCGGCCTGGGTCCGGATGATCCTGCGGCCGGCGGCCCGCGACTCCGGCGCGAGCTACTGGATGCCGTGCGGCCGGTGACGTTCCACGCCATCGACGCCGCCGACCCCGATCCCGAGGCTGCGGCCGAGCGGTTCGACGCGATCGCCGCCGAAGGGCTCGACCTCGCGCTCCTCGGCCTGGGCGTCAACGGGCACATCGGCCTGAACGAGCCCGGGTCGCGCGCCGAGGATCCGACGCGCGTGGTGACCCTCGAGGCGCGGAGCCGCACGGTGGCGACGGATCGCTACGGCGCGGCCGCGCCACCGGAGCGTGGAATCACGCTCGGGATCGCCCGGCTCCTCACGGCGCGCGAGATCTGGCTCCTCGTCACCGGGGAGCGCAAGGCCCGGATCCTCGCCGAGGCGCTCCACGGTCCGGAGTCGGCCGCCGTGCCGGCAACGTTCGTGCGCCGTCATCCGCGGCTGCGCGTTCTTGCCGACGAGCCGGCGGCCGCGCTCCTCGGGCCGGCCGCTCCGCAGTAGCGGACCGCTGCTCTGGGTGTCTCTGCGCCGGAGGACGGTTGAGTCATCCGACCAGTGGCTCGCCACGCGATCGGTTCGTCGGACGAGCGGCGGACGGACGGCCGCCATCCGTCGCAATGACGCTGGCACGATCGCGGCCCGGCCCGAGGGCAGATCGCGGCGCCGGCCGACGGCTGTCAGCCGGGAGCGACGAGACGCGCGAGGGCGTCGCGCGAGAACAGCTGCTCGAGGACCATGGTCGAGGCGCCGACCACGCCCGCGAGCGCCCCGAGCGACGACCGCTGGACGACGAGGTCCCGGGTGGCGAGCGGGAGGGAGCGGCGGTAGACCGTTTCGCGGATCGCGGCGAGGAGCTGGTCCCCGGACTGCGCCACGCCGCCGCCGACGACGATGAGCGACGGGTTGAAGAAGTTCACCACGCTCGCGAGCATGAGCCCCACGCGATGGCCGGCAACCTGGAGCAGGTTGACGGCGAGCGGGTCGCCGAACGACGCGGCGCGCGCGACGTCCTCCGCGGTGACACGGCCGTGCTGCTCGAGCGCCACCGCCAGTCGGTCCGAGCGGCCGTCCCGCGCTGCGGCCTCGCCGTCGCGGGCAATGGCCGCTCCACCGGCCAGCGCCTCGAGGCAACCGACGTTCCCGCAGCGGCAGACGATCGAGGCCGCGTCGACAACCTGGATGTGCCCGACGTCACCGGCCGCGCCCTGCGTCCCGCGGTGGATGCGGCCGTTGGAGATGATCCCGGCGCCGATGCCGGTGCCGATCTTCACGACCACCACGTTGTCGTGGCCGACGGCGATACCCGAGCGCCATTCGCCGAGGGCGAGGATGTTCACGTCGTTGTCGACCCACACCGGCGCCCCGTAGCGATCGGCGAAGCGCTCGCGGACCGGGTAGCCATCCCAGCCGGGCATGATCGGTGGCGAGACCGGGCGCCCGGAGCGGAACTCGACCGGTCCCGGAACGCCGATGCCGATCCCCCACAGCCGGCCCGGCAGGTCGCGCGTGGCCGACGTCATCTCCGCGAACAGCTCCTCGACCCTGGAGAGACATCGCTCCGGACCGGCCGACACATCGGCCGGCTCGTCGCGGTGACCGAGGATGCGACCCTCGAGGTCGGTGACGGCCACGTCGATGCTCGTGGCGCCCAGGTCGGCGACGAGGAGGTGACCGGCATCGGCGCGGAAGGAGACGCGCCGCGGGGGTCGCCCGCCGGTGCTCGGGCCGACCTCGCTCTCGACCACCAGGCCGAGGTCGAGCAGCTCGCCGACCCGTTGCGCCACGACGCCGCGGGTGAGCCCGGTGCGCTCCACGAGCTCGGCGCGTGAGCGGGACCCGCTGGATCGGACCTCGTCGAGCACGC
Source organism: Candidatus Limnocylindria bacterium (assembly GCA_036380155.1). Lineage (GTDB taxonomy): Bacteria > Chloroflexota > Limnocylindria > QHBO01 > QHBO01 > JACDBZ01. Next base: position 7,607 of record DASVFG010000123.1, on the reverse strand, counting down.
GCACGAGCGCATCGAGGGTCTCCTCGGCGAGGGCCGTGGCGGCGCTGGAGAGTCCGTCGGACGCGGTCGTCACGCCCGGATGATAGGGGTCGGCGCCCGTGCGCACCAACTTTTGCTATTGACAGGCCAAAGTACGATTCCCAGGTGCAGTACCCGTGTCGAGCCGAAGCCGCCACCCTGTCGCAACCGTCTAGACATCTAGACCGGATGCGCGCCTGGTGAGGCGGCCGGCGGACATCGGCGCGGCCGTCATCGGCAGCGGGTTCATCGGCACCGTCCACATCGAGGCCCTGCGCCGCATGGGCGTCCAGGTGCGCGGCCTCCTCGGGTCGACCCCGGAGCGTGGCGCGCAGAGCGCCGAACGGCTCGGCGTCGCACACGCCTACGCCACCCTCGACGAGCTGCTTGCCGACGACGCCGTCGAGGTCGTGCACGTGACCTCGCCGAACCATCTCCACCACCCGCAGGTCAAGGCGATCCTCGCCGCCGGCCGTCACGTGGTGTGCGAGAAGCCGCTGGCCATGACGTCCGAGGAGTCGGCCGAGCTCGTGGGGCTCGCCGCCGGCAGCGGGCGGGTGAACGCGGTGAATTTCAACATCCGCTTCTACCCGCTCAACCAGCACGTCCACGAGCTCGTGGCGAAGGGCGTCATCGGCGACGTGCGGCTCGTCAGCGGCCACTACTTCCAGGACTGGCTGCTACTCGAGACCGATTGGAACTGGCGGCTCCAGCCGGAGCTCGGCGGTGCGCTGCGGGCGGTCGGCGACATCGGGTCGCACTGGCTCGACCTCATGGCGTTCGCCACCGGCCTCGAGGTGACCGAGGTCATGGCGGATCTCACGACCTTCATCCCGACCCGCAAGCAGCCGACCGGACCGGTCGAGACGTTCTCCACCGAGCGCGCTTCCGAGACCGTCGCGCGGCCGATCGGCACCGAGGACACTGCCACGATCCTCCTTCGCTTCTCGAACGGGGCCCGCGGAACCGTCGCCATCAGCCAGCTCAGCCCGGGGCGGAAGAACTCGCTCGAATACGAGATCGACGGCAGCGCCGCCGCGGTGTCCTGGGACTCGGAGCAGCCCGACCAGCTGTGGATCGGCCACCGCGAGGCGGCGAACGAGATTCTCATCCGCAACCCCGCGCTCATGGGCGACGCCGGCCAGGCCGCCGCCTTCCTGCCCGGCGGGCACGTGGAGGGCTTCGCCGATACGTTCCGCGCCCTGTTCAGCGCCGTGTACGCCGACGTCGCCACCGGTGGCCCGTCCGCCACCCCCACCTATCCGACGTTCGCGGCCGGGCACGACGAGATGCTCGTCGGCGACGCCGTCGCGGACAGCGCGCGCAGCGGCCGATGGACCGCCGTGGCACGCGAGGCTGCGCCGACACCCCAACTGGAGGGCTCCGTTCCGTCATGAAGCTCGGCTTCCTCACCGCCCCGCTCCCGGAGACGCCGCTCGGCGAGGTCGCCGCGTGGGCCGGCGAGAACGGCTTCGAGAGCCTCGAGATCGCGTGCTGGCCGCGCGCCAGCGGGGCCTCGCGCCGGTACGCCGGGACGAGCCACATCGACGTCAGCGACCTGTCCGAGGCGCGCGCGTCGGAGATCGTCGACGAGGTCGCGTCACACGGGCTCACGATCTCGGGCCTCGGCTTCTACCCGAACCCGATGCATCCCGACACCGAGACCCGCGAGGCGGCGATCGCGCACCAGAAGCTCGTCATCGAGGCGTGCGCGAAGATGGGCGTCCCGTTCTTCAACACGTTCATGGGCGGCGACTCGAAGCTCCACGTCGACGACAACTGGCAGCGGGCACTCGAGATCTGGCCGCCGATCGTCGAGCACGCGCGCGAGCACGGCGTGAAGATCACGATCGAGAACTGCCCGATGATCTTCAGCCACGACGAGTGGCCGGCCGGCAACAACATCGCGTGGTCGCCGTACATCTGGCGCCGGATCATCGAGCAGTGGGGCTGCACCGTCGGGCTGAACTACGACCCCTCGCACCTCGTGTGGCTGATGATCGACCAGGAGCGGTTCATCCGCGAGTTCGGGCCGCACATCCTCCACATGCAGGCGAAGGACGTCCAGATCGACCGCGACGGGCTCTACGAGCGCGGCTCCTTGTCGTCGGGCATCGGCTGGCAGATCCCGCGGCTGCCGGGCCTCGGCGAGGCGAACTGGGGCCGCATCTTCGCGGCCCTCTATCGCGCCGGCTACGACGGGGACGTGATCATCGAGCACGAGGATCGCGACTTCGAGAAGACCGATGCGCTCGTCAAGCGCGGCTTCCTCATCGCCCGCGACGTGCTGCGGCCGTACATCAAGTGAGCGCCCCGAGCATGACCTTCACCGTCGAGACCGTCACCGAGCGCCAGCTGGCGAAGACGATCGACCACTCGCTGCTCAAGCCGGAGCTCGACGACGCGTTCATCGAGGCCGGCTGCCGACTGGCGGCCGAGTACGACGTCGCCTCGGTCTGCGTCCGCCCGAACGACGTGAAGCGCGCCGCGGCGATTCTCGACGGCACCGACGTCGCGGTCGGGACGGTCATCGGCTTCCCGCACGGTTCGTCGACGACGGCGACGAAGGTGTTCGAGGCGCGCGACGCCCTCGGCAACGGCGCCACCGAGCTCGACATGGTCATCCCCATCGGCGCCCTGCGCTCCGGGCGAGACCAGGACGTCCGCGACGACATCGCCGCCGTGGTCCAGGTGGCGCACGCGGGCGGCGCGATCGTCAAGGTCATTCTCGAGAACGCCTACCTGACCGATGGCGAGAAGGAGCGCGGCTCCCGGCTGGCGGAGGCCGCCGGCGCGGACTTCGTGAAGACGTCCACCGGCTACGCCCCGACCGGGGCCACGCACGAGGACCTGGCGCTCATGCGCCGCGTCACCTCGCCAGCCGTGCAGATCAAGGCCGCCGGCGGCGTGCGCACCCTCGACGACCTGCTGGCGGTCATGAACCTCGGTGTCACCCGCATCGGCGCCACGCAGACGAAGCCGATCCTCGACGACTTCCGCGCGCGCCGCGCGGGTGCCGCCCCGGTCGGTGCCGCCGGCGCCGACGAGGGCGCGTACTGACGTGATGGCTCCCGCCACGCCGACCCTGCGCTGGTTCGCCGAGGCATCGGCGCTCCTCGAGCGCGTGGCGTCGACCCAGGCGGAGCCGATCGAGCGCGCGAGCCAATGGTGCGCCGATGCGATCGCGGCGGGCGGTCTCGTCCACCTGTTCGGCACCGGTCACTCGCGGATCCCCGTGGAGGAGATGTTCCCGCGCTACGGCTCGTATCCCGGCTTCAACCCGATGGTCGAGCTGTCGATGACGTTCCACACCCAGATCGTCGGCTCGAACGGCCAGCGCCAGGCGATGTTCATCGAGCGCACGCCCGGCCTCGCCGAGGTGATCCTCGACAACTTCACGTTCTCGCCGGCCGACGTGATGATCATCTTCTCCGCCTCCGGGCTCACGGCCGTGCCGGTCGAGATGGCGCGCGGCGCCCGCTCGCGCGGCGTGCGCGTCATCGCCGTCACCTCGGTCGCGCAGTCGATGTCCGACGAGCCGTCGGCCGAGCCCGGGACACGCCTCCTCGACGAGGCCGATCTCGTCATCGACCTCTGCACACCGCACGCGGATGCCCTCGTCACCGTCGACGGCCTCGAGACGCCCATCGGCCCGGGCTCGACCATCTCGGCGGTCGCTATCGTCAACGCCATCAAGGTCCGGGTCGCCGAGCTCCTCGTCGAGCGCGGCGCCATGCCGCCTGTCATCACCCGTTCATCGGTGGTCGGGCACGAGCGATCCCGGGAGTACTTCGACCAGGCCTATCGAGAGCATGCCCGGCGCATCGCCCGTGCGATCGACAAGCAACCAGGAGGTGAATGACACGATCCCACGGTCGCCGCTCGATCGAGCGCAGCAGACAGCGAACCCCGATGCGGGGCACCACACCGGAGTAGAGGAGTCAGGAACGGAATGAATGGTTTGAAGCGCAGCAGAACGCTGGTGGCGGGCTTTGCCGTCACGGCGGTCATCGCAGGCTGCACCGGGGGCGGCGCGTCGTCGGCCGGTGCCAGCGGCGGTGATGGCGGTGGCGATTACACGATGGGGGTCTCGAACACGCTGACCGGCAACGGCTGGCGCGAGGAGATGATCTGCTCGATCAACGCGCAGGCCGTCGCCTCGGGTGAGGTGGCCTCCCTCAGCGTGCTCCATCGCGACAGCGACGCAGCCGGTCAGCTCGAGGACCTTCGCACGCTCATCGCCGAGGATGTCGACGCGATCATCGTGAACCCGGCGGATCGGTCGGCGCTCGACGACGCGATCGCCGAGGCCACCGAGGCCGGCATCACCGTCGTGGCCGTCGACCAGGCCGTGACCGAGGAGAGCGCCTTCGTCCTGAGCAACGACCAGGAGGAGTACGCATATCTCGGCGCCACGTGGCTGTTCGAGCAGCTCGACGGCGAGGGTGACGTCATCTACATGCGTGGCATCGCCGGTGCCGCGGCCGATGACGACCGCGACGCGGGCTTCCAGCGCGCGCTGGAGGAGAACCCGGGCATCAACGTCGTCTACGAAGTCCACACCGACTGGGACCAGGGCAAGGGCGTTCAGCAGCTGAACGACTTCCTGGCCACCGGTGACAACTACGACGGCATCTGGACGTCGGGCATCGACAACGTCATCGTCGATGCGCTGATCGAGGCCGAAGCTGAGCTCGTGCCGATCGTCGGTGCCGACAACGCCGGCTTCGTCCAGCAGCTGCTCGAGGTCGAGGGGCTGGTCGGCGCGGCCGTCACGAACTCGGCGGCGGTCGGAGGCGCTGGCGTCACGCTTGCCCTCCAGATCCTGAATGGTGAGGAGCCCGCCGAGCGGATCACCCTCACCGAGCCGCAGATCTGGTCGAACGACACCGAGGAGGGGATCGCGAGCCTCGAGGCGGCGAACGACCCGGACATCGATCCGACCTGGCCGCTCCAGTACACCCTCGAGGGCTGGACGGATTACGCGAAGGAGGACATCGTCGCCTGCGAGGGGCCGTAACCTCCACCTGGCAACGGCCAGGAGTCAACGCGGGGGTGCCGGCAACGCGCCGGCACCTCCGCCCACCACCCTGAAGCTCCGGACCGGAGACGAGTGACGGACCTGCTGCTCGAGGCGACCGGCGTCCAGAAGCGCTACGGCGCGGTGACCGCGTTGCGCGATGCCTCGCTGTCCGTCCGGCCCGGTGAGATCCATGCGCTCATGGGCGCCAACGGCGCCGGCAAGAGCACGCTCGTCAAGATCCTCACCGGCGCGGTCCGCCCGGATGGCGGAACGATCCTGTTGCGCGGTCGCGAACGGCGTGCCCACTCGCCTGCCGAGGCGCGCCGCTCCGGGATGGTGTCGGTGTACCAGGAGCCGGCCATCATTCCCGACCTCACGGTGAGCGAGAACCTCGTCCTCACCGAGACGCCCGTCGATCGCTTCCGCGAGCGCATCGCGGACCTCGGCATCGCGAAGCTCGACCTGCGTGCCTATGCGCGCGATCTCCCGCTCGCGACGCTCCGGGTCGTCGATCTCGCGCGGGCGCTCGCCATCGAGCCCGACGTGCTGCTGCTGGACGAGATGACCGCGGCGCTGCCGGCCGACCTCACGGCTCGCGTCCTCGAGGTCATCGCCCAGCACCGCGGAACCAGCCGCTCGGTGATCTTCATCTCCCATCGCATGCTCGAGGTCGAGGGCCTGTGCGACCGCGCCACGGTGCTCCGCGAGGGCAGCACGGTCGGCGTCGTCGATATCGCCCCGGGATCGCATGCGCAGGAAGCCATCGTGAAGCTCATGCTCGGGCCGGCCGCCGAGTCCGGCAGCGCCGTCGCACCCCCGCGCTCCGCCGCCGCGACGCCCTCCGCGGGTGACGTACCCCGCCTGTCAGCGCGCTCGGTCGGCGCGGCCCGCAACCTCCACGACGTGTCGTTCGACCTCCACGCGGGCGAGGTGCTCGGGATCGTGGCGCTCGAGGGCCAGGGGCAGGACGAGCTCTTCGACATCCTGTCGGGCCAGGCTCGTCCGGGGACCGGCGAGGTGGTCGTCGATGGGACGCCGGTGCGGATGCGCCACCCATCGGACGCGATCCGCGCCGGCATCGTGCTCGTCCCGGCGGACCGGGGATCGGCGCTCCTCATGCAGCGATCCGTGCGCGAGAACATCGGGCTGCCGGCGATCGCACCGGCACGCCGCTGGGGCCTCGTCGACACGAAGGCCGAGAAGCAGCGAGTCGGCGCGGCGATCGCCAAGCTCCAGATCGACACCCGCGCCCAGGCCGCCGCGCGACGGCTGTCCGGCGGCAACCAGCAGAAGGTGACGATCGCCCGCTGGCTGGAGAGCGGCGTCCGCACGTTCCTGTTCTACGACCCGACCCGCGGCATCGACATCGGCACGAAGCGCGAGATCTACCAGCTCGTGCGTGAGCTGGCCGCCTCCGGTGCCGCGGTCCTGCTCCTCACCTCCGAGCTGGAGGAGATCCAGCGTGCCTGCGACCGCGCGATCGTCATCTTCGGCGGACGCGTCGTCGACGATCTGCCGGCCGACCGTGCCGATGAGCCGACGCTGCTGCGCGCCGCCCACGGTCTGCGGCCGGCCGCGGGAGGTGCGGCGTGAACGACGCGCATGAGGTGCCCGATGCCGCGGCCGTGGCCGAGCCGCTCCCGGAGCGTATGACCTGGCGCGATCGGCTGGCGCGCGTCATGGGCGGCGACGCGTGGACCATCGGCCTCGTCGTCGTGTTCATCGCGCTCTTCGTCTTCACACTGTTCCTGCGCCCGAACTACGGGCTCGAGGCGCTCGCCATCGCGTCGCTTCCCGTGGCGTTCGCCGCGGCAGGACAGGCGATCGTCGTCATCTCCGGCGGCATCGACCTGTCGATGGGCTCGGTGATCGCGCTCATGAACGTCGTGTCCGCGTCGCTGCTGCTCAGCGCACCGGAGCTGTCGGTGCCGATCGTCCTGTTCGTCCTGCTGCTCGGGATCGTGGTCGGGCTGGTGAACGGCATCCTCGTCGTCATCAGCCGCGTGCCCGACATCGTCGTGACGCTCGCGATGCTCTACGTGTGGGCTGGGTCGGCGCTTCTCGTGCTCGGCACACCCGGTGGTGATTCCGTGGAGTGGCTCGACGCCATCGTCGACGGCGGGTTCATCATCGACCTCGTGCCGCGAGCGCTCGTCGTCCTGCTCGTGATCATCGGGATCGTGTGGATTCCGCTGCGACGATCGCACCTCGGGCTGTCGCTGTACGCGATCGGCTCGAACGAGCTCGCGGCCTTCCGCAGCGGCGTGAACGCCGCGCGCACGAAGGTCATCTCGTATGCCTTCGCCGGCTTCTTCGCGGCGCTGGGCGGGCTCGCGCTCACCGCCAGCACCGGCATCGGCCAGCCCGTTCCCGGCCCGTACCTGCTGCTGTGCGTGGCGGCCATCGTGCTCGGTGGCGTGAGCCTGGCAGGCGGTCGTGGCGGCCTGCTCGGCCCGATCATCGGCATCTTCATCCTCGGCCTCATCCGTGCCGACCTGCTGTTCCTCGGCGTGGAGCCCGCCTTCTCGACGGTCATCCAGGGCGTGATCATGGTCGCGGTCGTGAT
>DASVFG010000122.1:0-16824 GCA_036380155.1 Candidatus Limnocylindria bacterium | reverse complement strand
CCCGAGGGTGCCGACGCGATCGAGGCGGTGCGCATCGTCGGCGATCGGCTGGCGATCGTCACGCTCCATGACGCGCACCACCGCCTCGCCATCCACGAGCTCGACGGTGCGCACGTCACCGACGTCGCACTGCCCGGGATCGGGACGATCGGCGCGCTCGCCGGCCGGCGCCAGGACGCCGAGCTGCACCTCACGTTCATGACGTTCGCCTCCCCGGCCACCGTCCTCGCGGTCGCCATGGCGGACGGCACCGTGCGCCCCATGCCGGCGCCCGCCCTCGCCTGGGACCCGGCCGCGTTCGTCACCGACCTGGCCTTCGTGACCGGCGACGACGGCACGCGCGTCCCGCTCTTCCTCTCCCACCGCGCCGACGTCGAGCCGACCGGCGACGTGCCGGCCCTGCTCTACGGCTACGGCGGGTTCCATATCGCAGTGGGACCGACGTTCAAGCCGGAGTGGCTGCTCTGGATGGAGCGCGGCGGACTGCTGGCCGTGGCGGCACTCCGCGGCGGCGGGGAGTACGGCAAGGCCTGGCACGACGACGGCCGGCTGGCGCGCAAGCAGCACGTGTTCGACGATTTCGCGGCCTGCGCCCGCTGGCTCGCGTCGCCCGACGCGGGGTGGACGCGGCCCGAGCGGATCGGCATCAGTGGACGGTCGAACGGCGGGCTCCTCGTCGGGGCCAGCATCACCCAGCATCCCGAGCTGTTCGGCGCGGCGATCGCCGAGGTCGGGGTCATGGACATGCTTCGCTTCCACCGCTTCACCATCGGCTGGGCGTGGACGAGCGACTACGGCTCGGCCGACGACCCCGAGCAGTTCCGCTGGCTGCGGGCCTACTCGCCGCTTCACAACATCCGCGACGGGGTCGCGTACCCGCCCACCCTCGTCACCACCGGCGACCATGACGACCGTGTCGTCCCGGGGCACTCGTTCAAGTTCGCGGCCGCCCTCCAGGCGGCGCAGGCGGGGGACGCGCCGGTCGTCATCCGCATCGACACCGATGCGGGCCACGGCGTCGGCAAGCCGGTCGGCAAGCTCATCGACGAGCGGGCCGACGTCCTCGCCTTCCTCGACCTTGCGCTGGGCTCGGCTGAACGATGACTTGACGGCGGCTTGACCTTCGTCGCGTACCGTTGCGGGCGTGATGGAGCCCGCCGAACGGACCGAGACCACGCCCCGGATGCCCGGCTCGCGGCTCCTCAACCGCGAGCTCAGCTGGCTCGACTTCAACGAGCGCGTCCTGGCCATGGCCGAGGATGCGACGCTGCCGCTCCTCGAGCGCCTGAAGTTCGCCGCCATCTTCGCCGGCAACCTCGACGAGTTCTTCCAGGTCCGCGTCGCCACGCTGCGACGCCAGGAGCTCGCAGCCCCGGGCCTGCGATCGCCGGACGACGTCGATGCCTCGACGCTCCTCGCGCGGATCGCGGAGCGTACCCAGGGGGTCACGCGCCGGCACGCGCGCCTGTTCACCCGCGAGCTCAAGCCTGCCCTGGCGGCCGAGGACATCCACGTCCTGCGCTGGCGCCAGCTTCCAGAGGCGACGCGCGGCGAGCTGGCGGCCACGTTCGTCGAGCGCGTGTTCCCGGTGCTGACGCCGCTGGCGGTCGACCCGGGCCACCCGTTCCCGTACATCTCCAACCTGTCGCTCAACCTGGCGGTCTGGCTCCGCGACCCGGCTGACGGCGGCACGCGATTCGCGCGCGTCAAGGTGCCGCCGCTGCTCGATCGGTTCGTCAGCGCGGGCTCGCCGTCGACGCTCGTCCCGCTCGAGGACGTGATCGCGGCCAACCTCCCCCTGCTGTTCCCGGGCATGGAGATCCTGGCTCACCACCCGTTCCGGGTGACGCGAGCCGCCGACATCGAGCTCGACGACGACGCGGCCGACGACCTCCTGCGGGCCCTCGAGGCGGAGCTCCGGCGCCGCCGATTCACCCCCGCGGTTCGGCTCGAGGTCGATCGACGCATGCCGTCGCACCTCGTCGACCTCCTCGCACGCGAGCTCCAGGTCGCGGAGCGGGACATTCATCGGCTGGGCGGTCCGCTCGGCCTCGTCGACCTGTGGGCGATCGCGGGCCTCGACCGGCCGGAGCTTCACGACCCGCCGTTTCGCCCGGGGACGCCGCGCGCGGTGGTGCGAGACGCGGCAGGCGAACCGAACCTGTTCGCAACCCTGGATCGCGGAGATCTCCTCGTCCACCATCCGTACGACGCGTTCGCCACGACGGTCCAGGCCTTCATCGAGCAGGCGGCCTCGGATCCCAACGTGCTCGCCATCAAGCAGACGCTCTACCGGACGTCCGGCGAGAGCCCGATCGTCGACGCGCTGATCGCGGCCGCGACGGCCGGGAAGCAGGTGGTGGTGCTCGTCGAGATCAAGGCACGCTTCGACGAGCAGGCGAACATCGCCTGGGCGCGGATGCTGGAACAGGCGGGATGCCACGTGGTGTACGGCCTGGTCGGGCTCAAGACGCACTGCAAGCTCGCCCTCGTCGTGCGTGCCGAGGCCGATGGGATCCGCCGCTACGTCCACGTCGGGACCGGCAACTACCACCCCACCACCGCCCGCCAGTACGAGGACGTCGGCCTTCTCACCGCCGATCCCGCGCTCGCGGCGGACGTCAGCCACCTGTTCAACCTCATCACCGGCTACTCGCGCCGCACGGCGTACGGGTCGCTCATCGTCGCCCCGCTCGACCTGCGTGAACGAATCGTCGGGCTCATCGAGCGCCAGGCCGATCGCGCGCGGGCCGGCCTGCCGTCGCGGATCGAGATCAAGGTGAACAACCTCGTCGACGAGGCCGTCATCGACGCCCTCTATGCCGCATCCCGAGCCGGCGTGCCGATCGAGCTCGCGGTCCGCTCGATCTGCGCCCTCCGGCCGGGCGTCCCCGGACAGAGCGACCGCATCCGCGTCCGGAGCATCCTCGGCCGCTTCCTCGAGCACTCCCGCATCTACCGCTTCGGCGCCGGCGACGACGACGAGCTGTGGATCGGCAGCGCGGACCTCATGCACCGCAACCTCGATCGGCGCGTCGAGGTGCTCGTTCGCGTCGATGATCCCGCGCACCGAGGACGTCTCCGGACGGTGCTCGACCTCGCGATGCACGACCCGACCGCGTGGGAGCTCGACGGCGATGGCCGGTGGACCCGTGGCGACGCCGGCGACGGAACCGGCCCGGGACTCCAGGCGACGCTCATGGCCGCGGCCGAGCCACCGGAGCCGACCCCGGGCAGATCCGATGACGCGCCGATCGATGCCGCGGGAGGAGTGGTGTGGCGCCCGGCCGACTCCGGCGTCGAGGTGGCCGTCATCCATCGGCCACGCTACGACGACTGGAGCCTCCCGAAGGGCAAGCTCAGGGACGGCGAGGGTCTCCTGGCCGCCGCCGTTCGGGAGGTGCAGGAAGAGACCGGGTTCGAGGTCGTGCCGGGACCCGAGCTCGGCGAGTCGCGCTACGCGAAGGCGACCCCTGCGGGAGAACGGCTGAAGGTGGTCCACTGGTGGGCCATGGAGGCCACGGCGGGCGCGTTCGTGCCCACCGACGAGGTCGACCGCCTGGAGTGGATGGCCCCGGACGATGCCGCCGGCCGGGTCACGCGACCGACGGACCGGGATGTCCTGGCGCGCTTCGCGGCGCACGCCCCCGACTGACGGCGGCGGTCAGTCGAGCGAGCGAGGGACCTCGATCCAGAACGTGGAGCCGGCCCCCCCGTCGCTGATGACGCCCACCGCGCCGCGGTGCGCTTCGGCGATGTGTCGCACGATCGCGAGGCCGAGGCCGGCGCTGCCACCCACCTCGCCGGCCCCCGGATCCCGCGTCCGCGAGCGATCCACCTTGTAGAAGCGCTCGAAGATCCGCGACTGGTGGGCCTGGGCGACCCCGATCCCGTCGTCGGCCACGGTGAACCGCACCCGGTCGTCGAGGCGCAGCCACCCGAGGCGGATCTCACCGCCCGGATGGCTGTACTTCACCGCGTTGTGCGCGAGGTTGAGGAGGGCCTGACCGAGGCGGTCGCGGTCGGCGAGGGCACGGGTGGCCGGTGCCTCGGTCTCGATGACGCGGACCCGCACGTCGCGGCGCTCGGCCACCGGCCCGATGCGGCTGGCGCTGTCGGCCACGACCTCGCCGGGGTCGAGCGACTCGAGCGACAGCTTCGTCTCGCCCGACTCGATGGTCGACAGGTCGAGGAGCTCGTTCACGAGCTGGGCGAGGTGATCGGCCTCGCGCTCGATCTGCGCGACGAACTCCCGCGTCGTTGACGCATCGTCGACGGCACCCGAGGACAGGGTCTCGGCGAGCAGCTTGATCGAGGTCAGCGGCGTCCGCAGCTCGTGGCCGATGTTGGCGACGAAGTCGCGACGGACCCGCTCCATGCGCCGCAGCGCGGTGACGTCGTGGAGGGACAGGACGAGGCCGCCGCCGGCGAGCGGAACGGCGTCCACCGCGTAGCGACGGACGCCGAGATGGCCGAGGTCGGCCTCACCGGTGGCGACCGTGCCGTCGGTGGCGGCCTGCCGCGCAACGGCGTCGAGCGCGGCCGAGCCGAACGCCGCGATGAGGCTCATCCCGCGGAGGGCCGCCTCCGAGCGCTCCGCGAGGTGGGCCGCCTCGGGCCCCGCGCGCGTGATGCGGAGCGCGCGATCGACGAGGATGATCACGTCACCGCCGCGGCGGGCGAGCAGTGCCTCGAAGGCGGCGGATGCGGTGGGGTCGATCACGTCGGGGAGAACGCGTAGCCCACGCCGCGCACCGTCCGGAAGTAGTTGTGCTCACCCGACCCGCGGAGCTTGCCGCGCAGCCACGACACGTGGACGTCGACCGTCCGGCCGTCCCCGACGTAGTCGTAGCCCCAGATCCGGGCAAGCAGCTGGTCCCTGGTGAAGATGCGGCCTGGCGACGACGCCATGTGCGCCAGCAGGTCGAACTCCTTGGTGGTGAGGTGGATCGGCTGCCCGTCGACGGAGACCTCGCGGCGGGCGACATCGATCGTGATCGGGCCGAAACTGAGCTCCTCCCGGGCCTCCGGCGTGTCGGATTCCCGGCGTTGGCGCCGCAGAACGGCCTCGATGCGCGCCAGGAGCTCGGGCCGGCTGAAGGGCTTCGCGACGTAGTCGTCGGCGCCGACCTTGAGGCCGACGACGCGGTCGATCTCGTCGCCCTTGGCCGACAGGATGATCACCGGCGTCGCAACGCCTTCGCGGCGCAGGACGCGGAGCACCTCGACGCCGCTCATGCCGGGCAGCATCACGTCGAGCAGCACGAGGTCGAGCCGCTCGGACCGTGCCGCGTCGAGCGCTGCCTCGCCATCGGCGACCGCCGTCACCTCGTAGCCCTCGCGCGTCAGGTTGAACGCGAGCGCCTGGCGGAGCGTGGGGTCGTCCTCGACCAGGAGCAGCCGGCGTCGCATCGGTGGAGCCCCTAGGGGTTGAGGTCCTCGACCTGGCCGGTGGCCAGGAAGACCACGTCCTCCCCGATGTTCGTGACCCGGTCGCCCAGCCGCTCCAGGTGATGCGCGGCGAAGAGCATGTGGGTCGTCTGGCGCGCACGCTCCGGGGCCACCGCGAGAAGCTGCATGGCGTCCTCGTACACGCTGTTGTAGAGGTGGTCGAGCTCGTCGTCCCGCTCGGCGACTCCACGCGCTCCCGATTCGCTCACGTCGACGAGTGCCCGCATCGCCGCGCGCAGCTGCTCGCGGCAGATCTGCTCCATGCGCGGGATCTGCGCGAGGATCGGCGTCTCCGGTTCGGACGCCAGCTGCTGGGCGAGCTTCGCGATGTTCACCGCGTAATCGCCCATGCGCTCGAGCTCGGCTGCCGCGTGGTAGAGCGCGAGGAGCTCGCGCACGTCGCGGGCGACCGGTCCCTGGGTGGCGATGAGGGTCGTGATCTCGGTGTTCACGTCGCGCTGGAGCTCGTTGACCGCTCGATCATCCCAGCGCACGCGGTCGGCCAGGTCCGCGTCCCGCTCGACCAGCGCCCGCCCGGCCCGCTCGAGCGCCTCCTCGACCTGGGCCCCGAGGCGCAGGACGTCGTCCTTCACCCGATCGAGGGCGCGGTCGAACGTGGCGCGCGGTCCGCCGTACTGCCCGGTCTCGCCGGCTCGTTGATCCATCGCGCCCTCCTCAGCCGAACCGGCCGGTGATGTAGTCCTCGGTGATCCGGTTCGCCGGCCGCGTGAAGAGCTGTTCGGTGGGAGCCATCTCGACGAGATGGCCGGCCCGATCCTCCCCCATGGTCAGGAACGCGGTGTAGTCGCTCGCGCGGGCGGCCTGCTGCATGTTGTGCGTCACGATGACGATCGTGTACTTCTCGCGCAGCTCGCGCATGAGCTCCTCGATGCGCAGCGTGGCGATCGGGTCGAGCGCGGAGCACGGCTCGTCCATGAGGATGACATCCGGCTCCACCGCGATCGCGCGGGCGATGCACAGCCGCTGCTGCTGTCCGCCGGAGAGCGCCGTCCCCGGCTGCTTGAGCTTGTCCTTGACGTCGTCCCACAGGGCTGCGCGGCGCAGCGACTCTTCCACGAGCTGGTCCATGTTGCCCCGGAAGCCGGCCACCTTCGGCCCGAACGCGACGTTGTCGTAGATCGACTTCGGGAACGGGTTCGGCTTCTGGAACACCATCCCGATCCGCCGCCGCACCTCCACCGGATCGACCCCGGCCTCGTAGATATCGACGCCGTGGTAGCGGATCTCACCCTCGATGCGGGCGCCGTCGATGAGGTCGTTCATGCGGTTGAAGCTGCGAAGGAGCGTGCTCTTCCCGCATCCCGACGGGCCGATGAGGGCCGTGATCTGGTTGCGCGGCACCTGGAGGCTCACGTCGCGAACCGCGCGGAACGATCCGTAGAAGCAGGACAGCCCGTCGAGCTCGAACACGACCTCCTCCGGCGGGAACGTCGGCGGTGTCGCGAGGGCCGATGCGGCAGGCTCGATGCCCTCCGACTCGTCGATCGCTGCGGGCGTGGTCATGACCCGTATTGTCGGCCCTCCCGACGGCTCGTGCTCGGCGGGCGAGCCGGTGGGGACGGGGGTGTGGACGGTCATCGGGTCACCACTTTCGGTCATATCGGTTCCGCAGCAGGATGGCGGTGGCGTTGATGAGCAGGATCACGACGAGCAGGACGACGATCGCCGCCGAGGTCAGCGCGCGGAACTCGTCCTGCGGCTTGCCGGACCAGTCGAAGACGATCGTCGGCAGGGCGGTGTAGGAGCCGTTGAGCATGTCGCCCACCGACGTGCTGGTGAACGTCCCGGCGATGGCACCCACCATGAGCAGCGGCGCCGTCTCGCCGAACGCTCGTCCGAGCGACAGGATCGTCCCGGTCAGGATGCCGGGCGCCGCGTACGGCAGGACATGGCTTCGGATCGTCTCCCAGCGCGTGGCGCCCACCCCGAAGGCCGCCTCCCGGATGCTGCCCGGCACGGCGCGCAGCGCCTCCATGGTGGTGATGACCACGATCGGCAGGACGAGGACGGCGAGCGTCAGGCCGCCGGCGATGAGCGTCTTGCCGAGGCCGAGGGTGCTGACGAACATCGCCAGGCCCAGGAGGCCGTAGACGATGGACGGCACGCCGGCGAGGTTCCGGATGTTCGTGCGGATGAGCCGCGCCATCGGCGTGTCGCGCGCGTACTCCTCGAGGTAGACGGCGGCGCCGATCCCGATCGGGAGCGCGATGAGCGCGACGATCACGATGAGCGCCACCGAGCCGAGGATGCCCTGCACGATCCCGGCACGTGCCGGTCGCGACGACAGCGCGGATCCCAGGAAGTCGACCGGCCGATCGAGGAAGACCGGCAGCGCGCGGATGAGGATGTCGCCGATGAGGACGACGAGCACCGCGAGGAGGACGAGCATCGCAAGCAGCAGCGCGCCCTGGAGGACGAGACCGCGAGGGTCCCCGCTCCCGGATCGCAGCCGCTGGGCGACGACCTCGCGGGCGGTGAGCGTGTCCGTGCCGAGGGCCATCAGTACCGGCTCCGAACACGACGCACGAAGGCGTCGCTCAGCAGGTTGAGGGCGAGCGTCATGAGGAAGAGGAGGAGGCCGACGAAGAAGAGGCTCTCGAACGTCAGCTCGGCGCCCCGCACACGGTCCGAGCCGATGGCGAGGGCGGACATCGCGGCCGTCATCGTCTGACCGGGGGCGAACGGGTTGAGCTGGAAGAGCGAGTTCCCGGTGCCCCCGGCCGCGATCGACACGATCATCGTCTCGCCGATGGCCCGGGACAGGCCGAGGAGCAGGGCCGCCACGATGCCGGACACCGCGGCCGGGACCACGACGTTCAGGCTCGTCGTCCGCTTCCGCGCCCCGAGGCCGTACGCCGCCTCCCGGAGGTAGGCCGGGACGGCGTGGAGCGCGTCCTCGCTGACCGAGGCCACGAGCGGCGTGATGAGGATCCCGACGGCCAGCCCGGCCGCGGCCATGTTCGAGAGGGGGGCGCCGGTCAGCGGCTGCACGAGGTTGGGGCTGATCCAGGTGAGGGCGAAGAATCCCAGCACGACGCTGGGGATCGAGGCGAGGATCTCGAGGATCGGCTTGAGGATCCGGCGCACCCGCGGCCGCGCGTATTCCGAGAGGTAGATCCCGGCGCCCAGGCCGAGCGGCGCGGCGACGAGCACCGCGATCCCGCTGATGATGAGCGTGCCGACCACGATGGTCGCGATGTCGTACAGGCCCCGCCGTGGGAACCACCCGTCGGTAACGAGCGTGGACAGGTCGACGTTGAACAGGAAGTAGAGCGCGTTGCCGAGCAGCGAGAACACGATCGCGATGCTGATCACGATCGACAGCGCGGCTGCGGCGAGGAAGGCCAGGCGGATCGCTCGCTCGCGCCCGCGTCGGCCGCCGGCGATCTGCAGATCGGTCGCGCGCAGGGGCGCCGCGGTCGGTTGGCCGGAGGCGGTCATCGGGTGCTCATGCTAGCGCTCGGTGGAGCAGGGTGGACCGGGCCGGGCGAGAGGGGCTCGCCCGGCCCGGAAGCGGTCCGCAGACGGTCAGCGACCGTCCCAGGCCGCTCGCGTCTCCTCGAGAGCCGTCTCGTCGAGGGCGACGTAGTCCGCCTCGGTGACCGCGGCGATCCCCTCGTCGGAGAGGTAGTAGTCGACGAACGCGGCGAGCTCCGGACGGGCCTCGGCCTCCGCGGCGTTGACGTAGATGAACAGCGGGCGGCTCATCGGGTACTCGCCGGACGCGATCGTCTCGGCCGTGGGCTGCACGCAGCCGTCGCCACCGTCGACCTCGAGCGAGGTGACCGCATCCGCGTTCTCGTCGGCGAAGGCGAAGCCCACCCATCCGAGGCTGCTCGGTGAGCCGGAGATGTTCTCGATGATCACGTTGTCATCGGCCGACGTCTGGTAGTCCGGCCGCGTCGCCTCCTCGGCACCGCGATCCTCGAAGATGTCGCCGATCACGAACTCGACGTACGTGTCGTACGTGCCGGACTCCTCGCCTGGCGCGGTGATCACCAGGGGAGCGTCCGGGTACGGAGCATGGATCTCGCCGAACTCCCCGGAGCCGATCTCCTCGGCGAGCGCATCGGCATCGCTCCAGTTCTCGAAGCCCTGCGACTCGGAGCCGGTGAGGGCGTAGAGGTCCGCGAAGCTGAGGCAGCTGACGGCGGTGTTCTCGGGCGAGGTGATGACGCTGATGCCGTCGATGCCGACCTGGAGCTCAACGTAGCTGACCCCGGCGTCCTCGCAGGCTGCGACTTCCTCCTCGGAGATCGGGCGCGAGGCATTGGCGACATCGATCTCGCCGTTGCAGAAGAGCGCGAACCCGTCGCCGGTGCCCGGACCGTCGACGGAGCCGTCGACTCCGGGGTTGGCGGCGGTGAAGTCCTCGAGCACGATCGAGCTGATCGGCTCGACGGTCGATGAGCCGGAGATGAGGATGTCGCCGGTCAGGTCGCCGCCGGCACCGCCGGACGCCGCCGGATCGTCCGATCCGTCACGGGCCGGGTTGCTCGAGCAGGCGGCGAGCACGAGCGAGACGCTCATGGCGATCGCGATCGCGGGCCGCAGCCCGCTGCGCGTGAGGTTCAATGCAGCTCCTCCGTGTGATGGCCCGAAGCTGGGCAGCCCTCGAACCGGGCAGCATCGGGCGAGCGGTTGACACGGAGAGGGTCGCAAGCGGGCCTTAACGTTCCCTCATCGACACGTCAACGGTGCGTTAAGCGCCGATGCCGATCGCGGCGGCACCGAGCCCCGCGCAGGCCGCCAGGCCGACGATGGCGACCGACGGCAGCCTGCCCCACGCCAGCAGGACGACGGTGACGAGGGCGATGGCCACCGTGAGCGGTCCGCGAAGGGCCGCCGCGCCGAGCTGGAGCGTGACGGCCGCGATGAGGCCGATGGCTGCCGCGTTCACGCCATCGAGCAGTGCCGACGTCAGCGGCCGCTCGCGGACGCGATCGGCCAGCGGTCCGAGGAGCGCGACGAGCACGAACGCCGGCAGGAAGATCGCGATCGTGGCAACGATGGCGCCGGGGACGCCGAGCACGAGGTATCCGACGAACGTGGCGGTCGTGAACAGCGGGCCGGGCGTCACCTGCCCGACGGCGACGGCGTCGAGCAGCTGCGCGTCGGTGAGCCACCCGAGACGATCCACGAGGTCGCCGCGGAGGAAGGCGATGAGCACGTACCCCGATCCGTAGAGCACGGCGCCGACCTTGAGGAAGACGCCGAAGAGGGCCGGCAGGTCGGCCGATGCGACCCGCGTCGCGAGGTCCGCCACGACGGGGAGCGGCGCGATGGCCGCGACCGTGGTGGGAGCTCGGATCCGCGCAGCGGCCACGATGGCCGCGCCGACGACGAGCAGCAGGAGCTCGTTGACGCCCAGGAGCCACGCGACGGACGCACCGAAGCCGATCGTCGCGAGCAGTGGCCCCCGAAGCGCGGTGCGCGCCAGGCCGAGCAACGTCCAGCCGACCAGGGCCACGACGGCCGGCTGGATCCCGAGGAGGAGCGCCTCACCGGTGGGCGTCGCGCCCCACGTCACGTACGCCCACGCCAGCGCCAGCACGATGAGCGCGGCCGGCAGGATGAACGCCGTGCCCGCCACGATGAGGCCCGCGATCCCGGCTCGCCGCCGTCCGATGAGCATGACCAGCTCGGTCGAGTTCGGGCCGGGGATGAGGCTGGTCAGCCCGACGTAGTCGACGAAGACCGCATCGGTGAGCCAGTCACGCCGCTCGACGACCTCGCGGCGCGTGAGAGCGACATGGGCGGCCGGACCGCCGAACCCGATGACGCCGAGCGTGCCGAACACGACGGCGAGCTCCCGGAGGCGCGATGACGTTGGGGCGCTCACGCGCCGCATTCTTCCAGACCGAGCGGTCCCGAGGCGGCTACCCGAGGATCGGTCGCAGGACGACGTACGCGAGGGCGGCGGCGCTGCCGGAGGCGGGGATGGTGAGCACCCAGGCGGTCACGATCGAGCGCGCCACGCCCCAGCGGACCGTCTTCAGCCGATCGGACGAGCCGACGCCCATGATCGCGGTGCTGATGACGTGGGTCGTGCTGACCGGCATCCCGAGCTGCGAGGCGGCGAAGATGATCGAGGCCGCCGTCGTCTCGGCCGCGAACCCGTGGACGGGGTCGAGCTTCACGACCTTCGTGCCCATCGTCTTGATGATCCGCCAGCCGCCGGCCGCGGTGCCCAGGCTGAGCGCCGACGCGGCGGTGAGGATCACCCACAGTGGCGGATCGAAGGTGGTCTGGATGCCGGCCGTCACCAGCGCGAGGGTCATGATGCCCATCGTCTTCTGCGCATCGTTGCTGCCGTGGCTGAACGCCATGTAGGCGGCCGAGATCACCTGGAGCCGGCGGAACACGGCATTGAGCCGCTGCGGGTGCGCGCGCCGGAACACGTTGAACAGGAGCGCCATGAGCAGGAGGCCGACCGTGAAGCCGACGATCGGCGATCCGACCAGCGGAAGCAGGACCTTGAAGATGATCCCGTCGGCCTGCCAGGCCCCGAACCCGGCGCTGATCGCGGCCGCGCCGAGCAGCCCGCCGATGAGGGCGTGGCTCGAGCTCGACGGGATCCCGAGCCGCCAGGTGAGCAGGTTCCAGGCGATGGCGCCGACGAGGGCTGCGGCGATGACGGTCTGCGACTCGACGTTCGTGTCGATGAGGCCGGAGCCGACGGTCTTGGCCACCTCGGTGCCGACGAGGGCGCCGGTGAAGTTCGCCACCGCGCTCATGGCGATCGCCCACGTCGGCGCGAGCGCCCGCGTGCTGACGCTCGTCGCGATCGCGTTCGCCGTGTCGTGGAAGCCGTTGATGTAGTCGAACGCGATCGCCAGGCCGAGGACGACGAGCAGGACGAGGGTGAAGCCCTCAGGCATGCTTGACGACGATCCGCTCGATCACGTTGGCCACGTCCTCGCAGGCGTCGATCGAGTCCTCGAGAAGGGCGTAGAGATCCTTCCACTTGATGATCTCGACCGGATCGGTGCCGTTCGTGAACAGGTCGGCCATGGCGCGGCGCGCCACGAGGTCACCCTCGTTCTCCAGCCGATGGATCTCGATCCAGTACGGTCCGATGTTCTTGAATCCCTTGAGCCGCTCGAGCGCTCGGACGATCTGCTCGCACTGCTTGACGATGATCTCGGCCTGCGCGAGGGCCGGTGGCGTCGGCTCGTCGATCTTGTAGAGCAGGCAGGTGTCCGCGACCTCCTCGATGAAGTCGATCACGTCGTCGAGGCGGCTGATGAGCTGGTGGATGTCCTCGCGGTCGAACGGCGTGACGAACGTGCTCTCGAGCTTGTGCCCGATGTCGTGGCTGATGCCGTCACCGCGGCGCTCCAGGTCGCGGAGCTGGCTCGCGATTCGCTCGCGCTGGTCGTAGGAGCGGAAGAACTCCTCGAGCAGGCGCGCGCCGGCGAGGACGTTCTGAGCGTCCTCGACGAACAGCTCGAAGAACTTCTCTTCGCGTGGAATGAACGGGAGGCGCATGAGGGCGGGCACCCACGTCGGGGCAGACGCCGACGACGGCCCCTCCGTCGCCAGGTGTGCCGACCGACAGGGTAGCCGGTCGCTTGTTCAGGTGCCGCCGATCAGCCGCGCCAGCGCGGTGGCCGCGGCGGCCACGAGCACCACGGCGAGCACCGGGGCCCGGAGGGCCAGCGCGATGGCCCCCGTCGCCACACCAACGATCCGCGCGTCGAGGACGAGCGCCCGGTCCTCCCCGAACGTGGCGGTGGCGACGAGCGCCGCGAGCAGCGCGGGCGCCAGGAGCGCGACGACCGACCGCATCCGATCCGGCAGCGGCCGGCCGCCGAGCAGCAGGGGACCAGCCGCCTTGAGCAGGATGGTGCCGGCGCCGACGACGAGCACCACGACCCACGCGTCGGTCATGGCCGCCACCATCCGATGAGCGCGGCGAGCGCGGCGGCGATGATCGGTACGCCCGGCGGGGTGAACGGCGTGAGGGCAAGCGCGATCCCCGCCCCGAGCACGGCGGCCACAACGGCCGGCCGGGACCGGAGCTGGCCGACGAGGAGGGCGAGGAAGAGCGCCGCGAAGGCCGCGTCGAGCCCCAGCGAGGCAGGGTCGCCCAGCGCCTCGCCGCCGATGGCCCCGATCACGGTCCCCCCGACCCACGCCAGCCACAGGACGATGCCGGCGCCGATGAGGCGGCCGGCGTCGAACGTGCCGTCCCCGCGCGCCGCGATCGCCCACGACTCGTCCACCACGAGCTGCGACTTCGCGAGCCGCCGCAGCGGGCCGCCGCCGAGGGCACGCGCCACGGTGACGCCGATCGGCAGGTAGCGTGCGTTGAGCAGGAGCGCGGCCGCGATGGCCGCCACGGGCTGCCCGCCGCTCGAGAGGATCGAGGCGGCCGCGAACTGCGCCGAGCCCGCGAACGTCGTCGCGCTCATCACCACGGCCGGGATCGCCCCCATCCCACCGGCCGAGGCGGCGAGCACCCCGAACGAGACGCCGAACAGGCCGACCGCGATGGCGAGTGGGATGGCCGTGACGGCCCCGCGCCGCAGCTCGAAGCGAATCGGCGGCGAGTCTGGCAGCGGACCGCCGTCCACGGATCCGGATGGGCTCATGTGCGGGAGGCGACCGCCTCCCGGACGGCGGGCGCGACGACGGTGCCGAACAGCTCGATCGAGCGGAGCACCTGCTCGTGCGGAATGGACCCGATGGTGAACTGGATGAGGAACCGGTCGTGCCGGAAGATCTCGTACTGGTGGAGGATCTTGGCGATCACCTCGTCCGGCGATCCGACGAACGAGGCGCCGTCGATCCCGCGCGAGGCCTCGAACTGCTCGCGCGTCATCGGTGGCCAGCCTCGCTCGCGGCCGATGCGGTCCATCATCAGCTTCGACGGCCCGAAGGCGATCTCGGCGGCCTCCTCGGACGAGTCGGCGATGAAGCCGTGCGAGTTGATGCTGAACGGCGGAGCCGGATCGTGACCGGCCTGCGCCGCGGCCCGCCGGAAGAGCTGGGCGAACGGGGCGAAGCGCGCCGGCTCACCGCCGATGATGGCGAGCGCCATCGGCAGGCCCAGGGTGCCGGCGCGGACCGCCGACTCCGGCGTGCCACCGACCGCGATCCACACCGGGAGCGGGTCCTGCACCGGTCGCGGGTAGACCCCGCGGTCCTCGATCGCGGCCCGATGACGCCCGGCCGGCCACGTGACCCGTTCGCCCTTCTGGAGCTCGAGCAGGAGCCGCAGCTTCTCGTCGAACAGGCTGTCGTAATCCCGCAGGTCGTAGCCGAAGAGCGGGAAGCTCTCGATGAAGCTGCCGCGGCCGGCCATGATCTCCGCCCGTCCGCCGGACAGGAGGTCGAGCGTGGCGAACTGCTGGAACACGCGGACCGGGTCGTCGGAGCTGAGGACGTTGACGGCGCTCGTCAGCCGGATGCGCCCGGTCCGCTCCGCGATGGCTGCCAGGACGACGGCCGGCGACGAGATGGTGTAGTCGGGCCGATGGTGCTCACCCACCCCGTAGACATCGAGTCCCACACGGTCCGCCAGCTCGGCCTCCTCGACGAGGTTCCGCAGCCGTTGACGGACGCTGATCAGCTCGCCGCTACGGGCGTCGGGGGTGACCTCGCCGAACGTGTAGATGCCGAGCTCCATGCCGGACAGTGTGCCGCAATCCGGTGCCCCGCAGCGGACGCCCGGTATGGTCGTCATGCCGGAGGCACCGACACACACGGGTGGTGCCGGAGTGCACCACTTTGGTGAGCCGCCCAGAGGGCCAGGTTTCGATGCCGATCTACCATGGTGCCCCACCCCGCGCCACCGCAGCGGCCGGTTCCAGGGTGTGGGCGCTGAAGTGCCTGGAGGTCACGAACGCATGCTGGTCCGTCGTTCCAACCGCCCCAATCGGCGCCTCGCGGCGTTCGCGTCGGCGCTCATCCTGGTCGTTGCGTTGCCAACCGCATCCCTCGGCAGTCACGGGTTCCCGAACCCGGCACCGTACGTCGCCCTGACCGCGGCCGCGGCGGGCGGCCAGATCGTGCCCCTCATCAACTCGGGCGACGTGGTCGACGGTGTCACCTTCGAGGGGATCCCCGATGGCATCGGCGTCGGGCCCGGAACCGGATCGGTTGACCTGTACGTGACCCACGAGCAGTCCCACGTCCCGTTCCAGGGCTTCGCCGACTACCAGGACAGCTCGGTGTCTCGCGTGACGGTCGACGTCGCGCACCGCCAGGTCACGGGCCTCGACGTCGCGCTGTCGCCGGACCTGGGATTCATCCGCTTCTGCTCCGCCTTCATGGCTGGGCCGGACCAGGGCTTCGCGGACTACACGTTCCTCGTCAACGAGGAGTCGAACGACATCATCGATGTCGTCCCGGGCGCGCCGTACGGGGCCGATCCGGCCATCGCACCGTATCGCCAGGCCGGGTACGCGGCCGCGCTGAACACGTCGACCGGATCGGTCACGCCGTTGAGCCGGATGGGCCGCCACAACCATGAGAACACCGTGGTCGTTCCCGGTGGCTGGAAGGAGACCGTCTCCCTGTCCGGCGACGACACGTTCACGGCACCCTCCTCGCAGCTCTACCTGCATACGGCCACGGATCCGGACGCCATGCTGCGAGACAAGGGTCAGCTGTGGGCGTTCCAGGTCACCGCCACCGACGAAGGCAGGGTCGACCCCTACGACCCGTTCAACGACGCGAACGACTTCCTCGAGATCAACCTCGGTGACGACTGGAAGGGTCGCTTCATCCACGTCCCCACCGACATCGCCCGCGGCCTGACCGACGTGGCGCCGCAGACCGCCCTCGAGAACTGGTCGAACGCGAACAACGTGTTCCAGTTCGTCCGTATCGAGGACATGGCCTACGACCCGACCTCGCCCCGCCGCCTGTACTTCGCCGATACCGGCACCACCCGCCTGGCCGAGAGCGCGACGACCGGTCGCCTGGAGCGCCTCGCCACCGGCGGGGTGACCTCGCGAGGCCGGATCTTCGAGATGACCCTGAACCCACGAGACCCGCGGCTGGTCGACTCGTTCCGTGTGCTCGCGGAGGCGGGGGATCTCCCCGAGGGCGGGATGGACAACCCCGACAACCTCGACGTGAACGCGCGCAGCATCATGGTCCAGGAGGACGCGTCGAACGCCCGCGTCTGGCGCTACGACCGGACCGCCGGGACGTGGGCGTGGGTCGCGACCGCGACGCAGCCGGCCGCCGAGACGAGCGGGATCATCGACGTGTCGCGCTGGTTCGGGGCCGGGTGGTGGGCGCTGGACGTCCAGTCCCACGTGAACCAGTCGGAGGGCATCGAGACCCTGACGTACACCACGCCGATCTCGGGCGCCCAGCTCACCTACCGTGAACGTC
>DASVFG010000121.1:0-5679 GCA_036380155.1 Candidatus Limnocylindria bacterium | reverse complement strand
GTGCCGCTGATGCCGCCGCCGCGCACGAGCGCGACGTCGGTCGTGCCACCGCCGATGTCGACGAACACGGCGCCCGCGTCGCCGAGCTCCCCGGCATCGAGGCAGGTGGCGACGGCATACGGCTCGGCGATCACACCGAGCAGATCGAGATCGAGGGCGTTGGCCACCGACTGGAGCGCGCCGAGGTGGACCATCGGCGCGAAGGCATTGAACAGGTGGAGCTCGACCTGCGCGCCGGTGAAGCCGATCGGGTTGCTCACCGCGTAGCCGTCGATCCGCATCTCGACGATCGCCGCGTGCACGAGGCGCACGTCGAGGCGATCGACGCCGGACTCCCAGCGGATCCGCTCCTCGGCCTCGCGCAGTGCCGACTCCTGGGCGCGAGCGACGAGGCGCTCGAGCTCCGGATCGTCCATCGGCCGGCGCGCGTCGTCACGGCGCGCCGTCGCGACGCTGGTCGTGCCCTTCACCAGCTCGCCCGCGATGCCGATGACCGCGGCCATCGGCCGCCGGCCGGCGGCCTCCGTCGCCGCGTCCACGGCAATTCGGCAGTTGGCGACGACGGCGTCGATGTCGCTCACCGTCCCCGACTGCATGTGGGCGAGCCCCTGCCGCTGGCGTGCGCTTCCGCGGACGATGCCCACGAGCCGACCGGCCTCGTCGCGTTCCACGCTCGCGACGAGGACCTTGGCGTACTCGGTGCCGATGTCGAGGGCCGCGATCGCGGGCGGCGCGCTCCGGCCACGGGTGGCGGCCCGAACGCGGTCCGTGACCCGGCTCCAGAGGTCCCCGACGGGCGTCACGGGCGCGCGGTCAGGCCGACTCGATCCGTTGGAGCGACTCGAGCGCCATGCGCCCCGCCTCGCGCAACGCGTCCTCGAGGCGGTCCGCGTCGCGGCCTCCGGCCTGGGCGAGGTCCGCGCGTCCCCCGCCACCGCCGCCGATGAGCGGCGCCGCCTGGCGGACGACCGCCCCCGCGTCGAACCCCTCCGACGCAAGGTCGCGCGAGGCCGCCACGAGGAGCGAGGGCTTGCCGTCGGCGACGCCGGCGAGGACCGCGACGAACCGCCCGGTGCCGCCGCGGATGTCGTCGGCCAGCGCACGGAGCGCACCGGCATCGGCCTCCGGGTAGGACTGGATGATGACCTTCGCGTTGCCCGCGGTCTGGGCCCCGTGAATCGCCGCAGCCGCGTCCAGCCGGGCGGCCCGGGATGCCTTCGGGGCCTTTGCGGCGCGCTCTGCCTCGCGCAGGCGACCGAGGAGTGCCTCCACCCGCGCCGGGACCGCCTCCTCCTTCTCCCCGAGCAGCACGGCAACCGAGCGGAGCGCCTCGAGCCGGTCGCCGATGAGCTCGGTCGCCGTCTCGCCGGTGACCGCCTCGATGCGGCGCAGGCCGGCGCCGATGCTCGACTCGCCGGTAATCACGAATGCCCCGATCTGGCCCGTCGACGCGACATGCGTCCCGCCGCACAGCTCCTTCGAGTAGCCATCGACCTGGACCACGCGCACCGACTCGGGCAGGTACTTCTCACCGAAGAACATGTCGGCGCCGAGCGCCTGGGCATCGGCCATCGGCATCTGCTCGGGGTGCACCTCGGCGTCGCGGCGGATCTGGGCGTTCACGAGCCGCTCCACCTCGCGCAGCGCCTCGCGTGGGGTCGCTGCGCTCGCCGGGAAGTCGAAGCGCAGCCCTTCGGGACCGACCCACGAGCCGGCCTGCTTCGCCTGGTCGCCGAGGACGTCGCGCAGCGCGCGATGCAGGAGATGCGTGCCGGTGTGGTTGCGCGCGGCGCCCCAGCGGCGTCCCTCGTCGACCTCGGCACGCACCGGGTCTCCGACGGCCAGGGAGCCCTCGAGCGTGCCGAGGTGCGCGACCGCATCGCCGGACCGCTGCGTATCGGTCACGGTCATCCGCCCGTTCGCGCCGACGAGCGTGCCGCGGTCGCCGATCTGCCCGCCGCCCTCGGCGTAGAACGGCGTCCGGTCGAGGACGATCGCCGCGGGATCCCCGGGGACGACGGCGAGGACGCGCAGGTCGTCGGCGATGGTGACGTTCGGGTAGCCGATGAACTCCGAGCGCAGCGCCGCGACCTCCGGATCGAGCTGCAGACCGCCGCGCTTCTCGCCGCGCGATCGGCGCCGCTGCTCCTCCATCGCCACGTCGAAGCCCGCGCGGTCGACGCTCACGCCGCGCTCGGAGGCCATCTCGATGGTCAGGTCGATGGGGAAGCCGAACGTGTCGTGGAGTCGGAAGGCGTCGGCGCCGGAGATCTCGCCCCCGGCATGGACGAGCTCCTCGAGGCGCGTCGAGCCCGCCTCGAGCGTGCGCGCGAACTTCTCCTCCTCGGCCTGGACCGCGTCGAGGATCTCGTCGCGCCGCGCCACGAGGGCCGGGTAGGCGCCGCCCATGAGATCGATCACGACCGCGCAGGTCTCCCGCAGGAACGGGTCGGTGATGCCGAGCAGGCGCCCGTGGCGCACGGCGCGACGCATGATGCGGCGCTGCACGTAACCGGGGCCCTCGTTCGACGGAGTGACCCCCTCGGCGAGGAGGAACGTCATGGCCCGCGAGTGATCGGCCACCACCTGGTAGCTGAATCGCTCGGACTCGACCGTCTCGGGATCGTGGCCGATGAACGCCGCCAGGCGCTCGATGATCGGCACGAACAGGTCGGTCCGGTAGTTCGAGTCGACGCCCTGGACCGCCGAGGCCATGCGCTCGAGGCCCATGCCGGTGTCGACGCTCTTGAACGGCAGCGGCGTGAGGGACCCATCGGCCGCGCGGTCGAACTCCATGAACACGAGGTTCCAGATCTCGAGCCAGCGGGGGCAGTGCTCGGAGTGGTCCGGGACACAGTCGGGGCCCTCGGAGAGGTGCGCGCCGCGGTCGTAATGCAGCTCCGAGCAGGGTCCGCACGGACCGGTGTCGCCCATGCGCCAGAAATTCTTCTCGTCCCCCTCGGCGATGTTCCCCCAGCGGACGAGGCGCTCGGCCGGGAGGCCGATCTCCTCCGACCAGAGTCGGTGCGCCTCGTCGTCGTCGGTGTACACCGTCGCGGCGATGCGCTCCGGATCGAGCTCGAGCTCCACGGTGAGGAACTCCCACGCCCAGTGGATCGCCTCGCGCTTGAAGTAATCGCCGAAGCTCCAGTTGCCGAGCATCTCGAAGAGCGTCTGGTGGCGCGGCGTGCGGCCGACCTCCTCGAAGTCGTTGTGCTTCCCGGCCACGCGGAGGCAGACCTGGGCGTCCACGGCGCGGACGTAGTCGCGCTTCTCCTCGCCGGTCAGCACCCGCTTGAACGGCGCCATGCCGGAGTTCACGAAGAGGAGCGTCGGATCGTCGACGGCGAGCAACGGCGCGGACGGCACGCGGGTATGACCGCGCTCCTCGAAGAAGCGCTGGAAGCGCTCGCGAAGATCGGCCGCGGAGATCGGCCCGGACGGTTCGTTCATCGGCGTGATGTGGCTCCTCGACACGACGAGAGCCGGCGACCTACCGGCTCTCGTGGCATGCTCGGAATCGGTCGTCGGGGAGGATTACAGGGCGGCGCCCTCGGCAGACGTGCCGGACGCCATGTCGGCGCGGGCCTGCTCGGCCGCGGCGCGTCCCTCGTTCACCGCCTCGTCCCAGTCGGCCTTCTTGCTGTCGACGAACTCGCCGACGTGCTCGCGGAACTCCTCGCCGGTCTGCGGCGCCAGGAGCAGCCCCAGCGCGGCTCCGATGAGCCCGCCGATGACCACGCCCGCCAGGAAGCTCCCGAATCCGGAATCCTTCATGCGTCCGATCCGTCCTCTCGCGTTTCCCACGATTCTACCGGCCGGGCCTCGGGCCGTCCCGGAGCGATCGTGAGCTGGCCGCGCTCGAGGCTCGACTGGAGCCCGTTCATGAGGTCGGTGAGCCGGTCGAGCTTGACCGCGACGTCCTCGCTGAGGACCTCGACGTTGCTGGTCAGCTCGCGCGTGTGGCTGAGGATGGGACGCAGCTCCGCATCCGTCGCCCGCGTCAGGCGGCGGAGGTCGCCGGTGAGGGCGCGCGTCTCCTTGATGAGCGGGGTCGTCTGCCAGGCGAGGTAGACGAGCGCGCCACCGGCGAGGAGGACCCCGATGCCGGCGCCGATGTTGAAGATCGCGAGGGCGACATCCATGCGCGGGACTCTACACGCCGCCGGGTCATTCCTCGACCCGGATCGGGCCGAGGGCCGCCAGCAGCGAGAGGCCGATCATGAACAGCTGCGCCACGACGCACGCGCCGAGGACGTTCATGTCGCCGATGCGGAGCACCTCGATGCCGACGGTGCGGGCCAGCTCGTTGCCGACGATGACGCCCGCCACGGACGCGATCGCGAGGAGCGGGAACGATCGGCCCCAGCGGCCACGGATGGCGACGAACAGGAGGAGATTGACGACGGCCAGGGCGGGAACCCAGACGAGCCACGGCGCGAGCGGCATCGGTCGCTGAACCTCAGCCCGCGGCGCGGGCGATGCGCCCTCCGCCGAGGCATTCGTCGCCGTCATAGAGCACCGCCGCCTGGCCCGGGGCGGGCGCCCAGACCGGCTCGGCGGTCTCCACGAGGAACCTGTCGCGACCGACCATGGTGACCTCGGCCGGCACGTCCGGCGCGCGGTGGCGGATGCGGACCGATGCGGCGAAGCGTTCCGACGGCGGGTCACCGGCGGTGAACCGCGCTCCGTCGACGGTGAACGTGCGCTGCGCAACCTCCTCGCGGCGGCCGATGACGACGGTGTTCGTCGCCGGCACCACCTCGCGGACGTAGACCGCCTCGCCGAGCGCCACCCCGAGCCCGTGCCGCTGGCCGACGGTGTAGTGCGCATAGCCGGTGTGGGTCCCGATGCGCGTGCCGTCGGCGTCGACGATCGGGCCGGGATCGCCCGCGTAGCCGCGCCGCTCCTCGAGGAGCGCGCGATAGTCCCCGAGCGGGACGAAGCAGATCTCCTGCGACTCCGGCTTGTGCGCGGTCGGCAGCGTGAGGGCGGCCGCCATGGTGCGGACCTCCGGCTTCGTCAGGTCCCCGAGCGGAAAGCGGGTGCGGGACAGCTGGTCCTGGTCGAGCACCCACAGGAAGTAGGTCTGGTCCTTGTCGGCATCCGCGGCGCGCATCAGGCGCCAGCGGCCGTCGCGGTGCTCGAGGCGAGCGTAGTGGCCGGTCGCGACCACATCGGCCCCGTAGGCGGCCAGGCCGCGCTTCAGGAGCTCGTCGAACTTGATGTACTGGTTGCAGGCCTGGCACGGGTTCGGGGTCGCGCCGTCGAGGTAGGCGTCCACGAAGGCATCGATCACCCTCGTGCCGAACTCGCGCTCGACGTTGAGGATGAAGAACGGGATGTCGAGCAGCTGCGCCACGCGGCGCGCGTCGTCGGCGGCGTCCGGCGAGCAGCACGAGCGGGACAGCTCGTAGCCCTCCGGGAGGTCGCCGTGGGTGCGCATCCAGACGCCGATGACCTCGTCTTCGCCGCGCTCCCGGGCGAGGATCGCCGCCGCCACGCTCGAGTCCACCCCGCCGCTCATGGCGGCCACGATGCGGCTCACGCGGGCACGGCCGCCTTCGGCTGGACACCCGTCACGCTGCGCAGCCGCTGGATGCAGGCGCGGGTCACGTCGATGGTGCGCTCGATGTCGGCCTCGGTCGTCTCGGCGCCGAGGGTCAGGCGCAGCGAGCC
>DASVFG010000120.1:0-4303 GCA_036380155.1 Candidatus Limnocylindria bacterium | reverse complement strand
GGCGTTGCCTCGGGGTCGACCGCCGTGCCGTCGCCGTTGCCGCCCAGCACGCGCACGACCAGCGCGATGCCGGCAATGAGCACGACGGCGGCGATCCATCCGATCCAGCGAAGCTGCTCGGGGGCGAGCTGGAGACGGCCGTTCTCCCCGCGACGGCGGGCCATGCTGCGACCCCGAATCGATCGGAACCGCTGCCGCATGCTACGAGGCTCGGGAGGTCGCGCTGGTGCCCATCTGCACCGCAACTCTAGCCGCCGCGGGAGCCGGTAGGATGGGTTGCATGACACGACGCCTCTTCGTCTTCGACGAGCCTGATCGCTTCGTGGCCGGCACGGTCGGTGAGCCGGGCGATCGGACCTTCTACCTCCAGGCACGCAAGGGCGGTGCGCTCGTCAGCGTGGCCCTCGAGAAGGTCCAGGTCGCGGCACTCGCCTCGCGTCTCGACGATCTGCTCGACGCGGTCGAGGCGCCGGTCACCGACGTCCACGCCGACGATCGGCCGCTGGACGAGCCGGTCGTGGAGCTGTTCCGCGTCGGTGCCATGGCCCTTGCCTGGGACGCGGCCCACGAGGCCATCGTGATCGAGGCGCAGACCCCCACCGAGGATGGCGACTACGCGGAGCTGCCGGACGATGCCGCCGACGGGCCGGACCTGCTCCGCGTGCGGCTCGAGCCGACCGCCGCGCGCGGGTTCGTGCGACGCGCCGAGGCGCTGGTCGCGGCCGGCCGTCCCGCCTGTCCGTTCTGTGGCGAGCCGCTCGACGCCAGCGGGCACTTCTGTCCGGCTCGCAAGGCCCACCTCAACTAAGGCATGGCTGACACGCTCGATCCGCCGCTCCGGATCGATTGGTTGGACGCCGCGCGAACGGACGATGGACTCGGTCGGGTCGGCCTGACGTTCCTGCCCGGCAAGCACGGGCCTTCGACGCTCTATCCCGGGCGCGTCTACCGACGCGAGGTCGACGCGGATCTCGCGACGCTCGCGGACGCCAACGTGACATCGCTCCTCCTGCTCATCGAGGATCACGAGCTCGACCGATGGGGGAACCCGGACATCGTCGAGCGCGGCGCGCGCGCCGGCGTCCACGTCGAGCGGCGCCCCATCCCCGATGGATCGCCGCCCGCCTCCGCGGAGGAGATGCGCGAGATCCTCGATTGGCTCGCCGCCGCGCGTCGCGACGGCAACGTGGCCATCGCCTGCATGGGCGGCGTGGGGCGGACGGGGACGGTCGCGGCATGCCAGCTGGTTCGGGACGGATGGACCGCCGACGACGCGATCGCCGAGGTCCGGAACGTCCGTCACCCGTCCGCGGTCGAGACGGCCCAGCAGGTGACGTTCGTTCGTGCCTGGGAGCACCATCGGGGGATCGAGGGCTCCCGGCGATCGGGTAGATTGCTGCCGTGAACGAGCGATGGGTCTGCAAACGCTGCTTCAGCAGCAACGAGGGCACCGTTGGCGCCTGCGCCCGCTGTGGCCTGACACGGGGCGCCGAGTCGAGTGCCGAGGACCAGCAGTCATGGGCGGCGCAGGCAGGCGTGGGAGCCCCGGCGGCCCCGCAGCCGGCGTGGCGCGGCCTGCTGCGCTACTGGTGGATCCCGGCCCTCGCCATCTTCCTGGCGGTCGGCTACTTCACCACCGCGCGGCGTGGCGACGATGGCTCACTGTCGACCGCCGGCACCGTCTCGGTCGACGACCTCCAGGTGGGCGACTGCTTCAACAGCGGCGACGAGACCGAGATCAGCTCGGTGGACGGCCGGCCCTGCGCCGAGCTGCACCAGTACGAAGTGTTCGCCATCGACCGCTACGAGGCGGACAGCTTCCCCACGGACGCCCAGATGGAGCAGGTGTTCTACAGCGTCTGCGACGCACCGTTCGCGAGCTACGTGGGCGTCTCGTATGCCGAGTCGGAGCTGTGGGCGTCGATGATCACGCCGTCCGAGGAGACGTGGGGGTCGGGCGACCGCGAGTTCATCTGCTACCTCCACGAGGAGGACGAGTCCGACATCACCGGGTCGATGCGCGGCAGCAACCGCTGATCGTTCGACCTCGCCGGCGCGCGCACTGATGCGCCTCGAGCGGCTCATCGGCATCCTCGTCGTCCTCGCCGTCGCCGCCATCGTCGTGGCGGTCATCGCGCTGGCCGATGCGCCTCGGACGCCCGACTCGTCCGATGCCACGCGCCGAGATGACGTGGAGGCCGACTACGACGCCACGGGGACCGTCCTGCGCGTCGTGGACGGCGACACGATCCTCGTCGATCTCGACGGTGCACGGGAGCGGGTGCGCTACATCGGCCTGGATGCCCCCGAAGTGGCGAATGCCGAGAACGGTACCTCGGCCGACTGCGGCGGCGACGCGGCCCGCGCAGCGAACGCGGCGCTGGTCGTCGGTATGGAGGTTGGCCTCGAGCGCGATGTCAGTGACCGCGATCGGTTCGGCCGGCTGCTGCGGCATGTGTGGCTGCTCGATGGGGAGGATCGGCTCGTCGGGGCCGTCCTCGTGGAGGACGGCGCGGCCGAGGCGCGGAGCTATCCGCCGGATACCAGCCGAGACGACCAGCTCGATGCGCTCGAGCGAACGGCCCGGGACGGCCGTGCCGGCATCTGGGGCGCCTGCTAGGGCACCGTCGGGGCGTGCGCGCGCTCCACGAACTGGCAGAGCGCATTCGCCAGACGCATCTGCTCGGGCGTCCGCGCGCGGACCCGGAGGAGGGCCGGCTCCGCTACCACGATCGCGACGCACCGCGCGCGCGAGGTCGCCACGTTGAGACGGTGGCGTGAGTACAGGAACTGCATGCCGCGCGGCGCGTCCTCGGGCGAGCTGCTCGTCATCGAGTAGATGCTGACCGGGGCCTCCTGGCCCTGGAACTTGTCGACGGTGCCGACGCGCGCTCCCACGGGGAGGAGTCCGGCGATCTGCCCCACCTGGGCGTTGTACGGTGCGACCACGAGGATGTCGCCGTACGTCATTCGCCGTTCGACCCCGGCGCGGTCGATCCACGTCGAGCCGCTCTCGACGAGCGCCCGGACGATGCGAGCGACGTCGATGGCTTCGCTGAGCGAGAGGCTGTCGGCGCCGGTGTGCTGGGCCTCGACGAACCGGAGGCCGCTGCCGCCGAGGGGCGCCGGCCCCCGGACGCGCTGCTCCTCCAGGTCGTCGCGTGACTCCAGTCGACCGTCGTAGAAGGCGTCGGACGTGAACTCGGTGATCGCCGGATGCAGGCGGTACGTGTGCTCGAGGAACAGGCCGAGCTCGGGCGGAATCGTGGCCTCGTCGCCGAGGAGGTGCGCGAGCGCGGAACGATCGGCGCCGGGCGGATGGGATCCCTGGAGGGGCTGATCCAGCTGCTGCGGATCACCGAGGAGGACGATCGACCGCGCGGAGCCAGCCATCGCGAGCACGTTCGCCAGCGCCACCTGGCCTGCCTCGTCCACGAAGAGGACGTCGAGCACCTCGTCGCTCTTCTCCGATGCCCACAACCACGAGGTGCCGCCCACGACGTCGAGCGTGCCGTTCGCGAGGCCGAGACGGACCACGTCCGTGTCCTTGGTGACGAGCACGCCGTCCCGTTCGGTGCCCTGGCCATCCTCGCTGATTCGTTGCGCCACCCGGACCGCCACGCCTTCCTCCGCGGCCGCATCGAGCACGGCCCCGATGAAGTTGCCGATCACCTTGTGGCTGTTGGCGCTGATGCCGACCCGCTTGCCCGCGGCGACCAGCGACAGGATCATGCGCGCCCCGGTGTAGGTCTTCCCTGAGCCTGGCGGTCCCTGGATCGCGAAGGCGGTCGAGTCCAGGGCGACGGCGATCCGGCGCGCTGCATCGACCTCCGGTTCGTCACCCCGCCGCAGGGAGTCGTCGGCGGCTTGGCCGGCGCGCGGAGGGCGCCGCAGCAACAGGTCGCGGGCGGCCCGCCATTGGCCGGGCGCATCGATCCCGTGCTCGACGACCCACTCACCCAGGCGAAGCAGCGCGGCGCGGTGGAGCGTGTCCTGGAACACGTCGAGCGGCACGATGCCAGACGGGTGGATCGGTGGAGCACTGTCACCCTTCCACTCCAGGTCGATCGTGCCGTCCGCCTCGTCGCGCCCGACCACCTCCGCGTTCAGCTTCCAGGCGCCCATCCCGGCGTCCGGGTGTGCCTGCCGCCGCGCCGGGTCGTACAGCTCGCTGCGCGGGCCGATGTCGTAGTCCTGAGGGGCGAAGCGATACCGCCACACCTGTCGCAGGAGCTTCGCGCGCGGCGTGGGGAGGTGTGGCTCCCGGATGCACCCCACGACTTCGAGCGGTCCGAGCGCCGCT
>DASVFG010000119.1:0-2380 GCA_036380155.1 Candidatus Limnocylindria bacterium | reverse complement strand
GGCGATCACCTGGCCGAGCAGCGCCCCGACCAGCTTGACCTCGCGGGCGAGCGGATCTCGTGCGCCGGAGCTGCCGATGCCCTTCGGCTCGGCGCGACGCGGGGTTTCGAGGGCGCCTGTTCGCGGCACGCGGTCCTCCGGCTCAGCCGAGGGCCGCGGCGATGCCTCCCGGGGCGTAGTGCGGCCGCTCGGCGCAGGCCACGATACAGCCTCGCGCGTCGCGCTCTCCGGAGCCGGAGAAGTGCCACCAGCTGCCTTCGTCGCGGCGCTCGAGGCGGCAGCCGCAGACGACGCAGGTGACCGGCGCGAGACGACCGTCGCGGACGCTGAACGCGGTGAAGTCACGGCCGACCGTGACGGGTTCGACGGAGTCCATGTGCTCGAGCGTACGATCCGCGCGGACGGGCGTCAGCACCGCACCGGTGACGCCTGCGTTGCATTCCGGTTGCGATCCGCTGGCTGCCTTGACGGTCGCGGCGGGCGCGCCTAGCATGCGGCTCCAACTTCAGACGGCGTCGACCGGGACGAGTACCTCGTCGCACGGCCACCGCAGCGAGCCGGAATGGTGAGAGCCGGCGTGGCACGACACGAGGGAATGGACCCGCGAGCCTCGCTCCGAACCGGGCGGCCGCGTGACGCGGTCCACGGCAGTAGGCGGCGACGGGCGGCTCCCGTTACCACGGGCCAGCGCATCGGTCACGGCAACGCGACCCGTGCGTACGAAGCGCGGACCGTTCGGTCCGAAGCCAGGGTGGCACCGCGGAACAAGCCTCCGTCCCCAGCAGGATGGAGGCTTTGTCGTACACGAGAGAAGACCGATGCAGAGCGTGCTCCCCAACCCGGCCCGGATCCACAGCATCGAGCTGGCGGCCGATACGCTGACGCCCGTCGCGGCCGCACTGCGGCTGGGTGCGCGCTGCGCGTTCCTGCTCGAGTCGGTCGAGGAGGGCGCCCGGTACGGCCGCTACTCGATCGTCGGCGTTCACGGCCGCACGCTCGAGGTGCGGGGCGAGCGCGCCATCCTGACGAGCGACGGCCCGCCGGAGGAGATGACCGTCGCGGACCCGCTCGAGGCGCTGCGGTCCGTGCTGCCAGCCGATGCGCCGGCCGCCGGCGACCCGGCCTTCCCGCTCGCCAGCGGCGTCGGGTACCTCGCCTACGAGATCGCGGCGCGCTGGGAGCGGGTGCCCGTCCCCGACCGCGATCCGCTCGAATTGCCGGATGCCGTCTTCCACCTGCCGTCGTCGGTGATCGTGTTCGACCACCTGGCCCAGGTCGCGCGCCTCGCGACCCTCGACGGGGATGGAGCCGCCGAGCGGCTCGAGGTCGTGGCTGCCGCCCTGGCCGTGGCGGCCGACGCGGAGTCGCCGGCTCGCTTCGGCGCCGGCAGCGTGCCGGTCGACGGCGACCCTGCTGCTCGCGCCGGCTACGAGGCGGGCGTCGCGCGGCTGGTCGAGGAGATCCACGCGGGCGAGATGCTCCAGTGCGTGCTGGCCCGTCGATTCAGCGTCCCCACCTCACGCAGCGCCATCGAGATCTACCGGTCGCTCCGTCGCATCAACCCATCCCCGTACCTGTTCTACCTGGACCTGGCCGGCGTGGCCGATGGCGCCGCCCTGGTCGGCGCCTCGCCCGAGCTGCTGGTTCGCGTCCGCGGCGACGAGGTGATCACACGGCCGATCGCCGGCACCCGGCCGCGGGCCGAGGACCCGGCCGATGACGCCGCCCTCGAGGCGGAGCTGCGCGCCGATCCGAAGGAGCTGGCCGAGCACGCGATGCTCGTGGACCTCGCTCGCAACGACGTCGGGCGCGTCGCAGCGCCGGCGACCGTCGAGGTCACCAGCCTGCGCAGCGTCGAGCGCTACCGGCACGTCATGCACCTCGTGTCGGAGGTCCACGGACGGCTCCGCGACGACCTCGACGCCTTCGACGCGGTCCGGGCCGTCTTCCCGGCCGGCACGCTCAGCGGCGCGCCGAAGGTCCGCGCCATGCAGGCGATCGCCGAACTCGAAGGCGAGCGGCGCGGGCCGTATGGTGGCTCGGTCGGCTACTTCAGCCCGCACGACGTCGAGTGCGCCATCACGATCCGCTCGGCGGTGATCGGAGGCGGCCGGGCCACCGTGCACGCGGGCGCGGGCGTCGTCGCCGACTCGGTGCCCGAGCGCGAGGCGGCCGAGGTGGCCGCCAAGGCGGCGAGCATGCTGGCCGCCATCGGGGCGGAGGTGCCGGCATGAGCGCCCGCGTCTTCCTGCTCGACAACTACGACTCGTTCA
The DNA here is from genome assembly GCA_036380155.1 of Candidatus Limnocylindria bacterium. Classification (GTDB taxonomy): domain Bacteria; phylum Chloroflexota; class Limnocylindria; order QHBO01; family QHBO01; genus JACDBZ01. The sequence continues at coordinate 107 of DASVFG010000119.1, read as the reverse complement.
CCTACAACCTCGTCCAGCTGCTGGCCCGCATCGGCGCGGAGGTCACGGTCGCCCGCAACGACGAGATCACGGTCGACGAGGTGCGCGCGCTCGATCCCGACGCGCTG
>DASVFG010000118.1:0-8195 GCA_036380155.1 Candidatus Limnocylindria bacterium | reverse complement strand
TTCATCAACGCCGGATCGGAAAAGTTCCTGTCCGTCAGCCTCTCACCCCCGGCCGGCACCACGTCCGAGGCGGTCCTCGAGCGGGCCGCCGAGGCCGACGCGCTCCTGCGCGAGGATGCCGAGGTCGAGCTCGTCCAGACGACGGTGCCGCCGGAGGGAGACACCGGGTTCCGGACGCTCATCGCCGCCCAGCAGGGTCGCGCCGCGAACTCGGCCACGCTGTTCATCCGTCTCGATCCCGCGACCGACCTCGCCGTCGCCGCGCCGCGCCTCGAAGAGGCGCTCGGCGCCTTGGAGACCGACGGCTGGGACGCGATCGTCCAGCAGACGAACGGCCCCGGAACGAGCAGCAACCTTTCCCTCGTGGTGAGCGCGGCCGATGACGCGGCGGTCGAGGCCGCGACCACGACCGTGGTGGACGCCATCGCCGAGCTCGACGGTGTCGCGAACGTCACGAGCGACCTCGTCGAGGCCGCCAGCCAGATCGTGGTCGAGGTCGACGCGGCCCGCGCCGCGGCGGCGGGCGTCAACCCGGCGCAGGTCGGCGGGATCGTCCGGGGCGTCCTGACGCCGACGCCGGTGACGACGATCGGGGACGAGGGGACCGAGGTCATCATGCGCTTCGACGCCGAGGCCATCGACTCGGTGAACGCGCTGCGTGCACTTCCGGTCGGTGCCACCGCCACGCTCGAGGACGTCGCCGACGTCCGCGAGGAGGACGTGCGCACCACGATCTCGCGGGTGAACGCCGCACCGTCGTCCACAGTGAGCGGCGAGATCGTCGACGAGGACACCGGCGCCGTTTCGGCCGCGGTCCGCGCCGAGATCGCGCGGCTCGAGGCCGACGGCGCCCTGCCGGCCGGCGCGACCGTCTCGGTCGGTGGCGTGAGCGAGCAGCAGGCCGAGGCGTTCGGCGGGCTGTTCACCGCCATGGGCGTCGCGATCGTCCTCGTCTACGTGATGCTCGTGCTCGCCTTCAACTCGCTCATCACGCCATTCGTCATCCTCTTCAGCCTTCCGCTGGCGACGATCGGCGCGTTCCCCGCGCTCCTCATCACCGGGCGGCCGATCGGGATCAGCGCGCTCATCGGCTTCCTCATGCTCATCGGCATCGTGGTCACGAACGCGATCGTCCTGCTCGACCTCGTCGAACGCCTGCGCGCCGAGGGCGTGCCGTTGAAGGAGGCGCTCATCCGGGGCGGGCATACCCGGGTGCGCCCGATCCTCATGACCGCGATCGCCACGATCCTGGCGCTCGTGCCGCTGGCTGCCGGCCTCAACCAGGGCTCGATCATCGCCGCCGAGCTCGGGACGGTGGTCATCGGCGGCCTGCTGAGCTCGACGTTCCTCACGCTCGTCGTCGTGCCGGCCGCGTACCGGCTGGTCGAGGGCCTGCGGGCGCGGATCGGCGCCCGGGGCCGCGAAGACGCGGAGGTCGCAGCCGCCTAGAGGGCGGCGTCGACCATCGGCTTCACCTCGGTCATCCAGCGGTCGATCGTCTCGTCGTCGAACGGCGCGGCGAGCTCGGCGAGGAACGTGGTGAAGCCGAGCCTGCGTCGGGCGATCATCTCCTCGGCGACCTGCTCGGGGGTTCCGACCCAGAAGGTCGGGTCGTCCGCGACGTTCGCCATCGGCGTCCGGTTGTGGGCCATCTGGTCCTCCCAGAGACGTCGAGCCTCGGCCTCCGTGGAGCGGATGATCGGCTTGCAGCCGACCGTCAGCTCGATCTCGCCGATGTCGCGACCGACGGCGTCGCAGTGTCCGCGGAGGACCTCGAGCTTGTGGGCCATCGTCTCGGTGCGGCCCATCCCGTTCCACATGTCGGCGTACTTCGCGACCGAGCGGAGCGTCTTCTTCTCGCCGCCGCCGCCGATCATGATCGGCAGCCGATCCTGGATGGGGAGCGGGTTGATCTTCAGGCCCTTCAGGTCATACCGGCCGTCGGGCGGGGACGTGACCGTCTCCCCGGCGAGGAGGGCACGCATCGCGCCGGCGGCCTCGTCCATCCAGGTGAGCCGTTCTCCGGGGGAGTGCCCGAAGTCGAAGCCGAACTCGGTGTGCTCGGTCTCGAACCAGGCGCCGCCGATGCCGAGGATCGCGCGGCCGCCGCTGATGTGGTCGAGCGTCACCGCCTCCTTCACGACGAGGGCGGGATTGCGGAACGTGTTCGCGCCGACGAGGAGGCCGAGCCGCGCGCGGCTCGTGACCTTCGCCCACGCCGCGAGGGTCGTGTAGCCCTCGAAGATCGGCTGGTAGGGGTCGCCGAAGATGGCGTGGACGTGGTCCCAGGTCCAGAGGTGGTCGTAGCCGAGCTCGTCGATGCGGATCGCCGCGCGCTCGAACTCGTCCCAGCCCGTCGCCTGGCTCCAGAGCAGGATGCCGAGTCGTGTCTCCATGCCGTCGAGCGTAGCGGCTTCGTGCGCGGTGCGTCGGGAGCCGCCCGACCTCCGTGCCCGCTCCATGCGACGTTCACACCGCGCACACATCCGGTCGTCACCGTCAGATGCGAGCGGTCCGAGCGACGGGCCGCCTGACATCGACGAAGGAGACACGACATGTGGGGTTCGACGATCGTGCGGGTGCTGGCGGTGCTGGTGCTCGTTGGGCTGCTGTTCGGCATCGGCACCGCGGTCTACAACGCCGGCGTCAGCGCCGGCATCACCGAGGCCGTCCAGCAGGCGGTCGCCTCCGGCGAGCCGGCGCCGGTCATCAACGTACCCGGCTACGGCTATGGCTACGGCTACGGCTGGGGCGGCCCGTACTGGCACGGTCCCGGGTTCTTCGGGATCCTGGGGTGGATCTTCGGCATCTTCCTGGTCTTCGCGCTGCTGCGCGCCGCCTTCGGGTGGGGTCGCGGCGGCCGGCACGGCGGCCCGGGGAGCTGGGGTGGACGTCGGGAGCGGATGGAGGAGCTCCATCGCGAGCTCCACGCCCGCGACGCCGCCACCGGGGAGCGTCCGGCCGGCGCCTGACCGCGCGGTCGGCGCCTACGATGCCGGCACCATGGCCCGCATCCTCATCGTCGACGACGAGCCGAAGATCGTTCGGCTCGTCGCCGACTACCTCACCGCCGCCGGGTTCGCGGTCGTCACCGCCGGATCCGGCGATGAGGCGCTCATGCGGGCCCGGACCGAGCGTCCCGACCTCGTGATCCTCGACCTCGGGCTGCCGGGGACCGATGGGCTCGACGTGACCCGGGCGCTGCGCCGCATCGGCGACCTGCCGATCATCATGCTCACCGCGCGCGACGACGAGACCGACAAGCTCATCGGCCTCGAGCTCGGGGCAGACGACTACGTCACGAAGCCGTTCAGCCCCCGCGAGCTCGTTGCGCGCGTCCGCGCCGTCCTGCGCCGTCATGCGGCTGCCGGCGACGGCGAGCGGCTCCGGGCCGGCGACCTCACCCTCGACGTGCCGCGCATGCAGGTCCTGCGCGGCGACGCGCCGATCGAGCTCACCGCGACCGAGTTCGCCCTCCTGGCCGCGATGGCGCGGCAGCCGGGCCGCGTCTTCACCCGCGCCCAGCTGCTCGACGCCATCCACGGCGTCGCGTTCGAGTCGTACGAGCGCGCGATCGACGCGCACGTGAAGAACATCCGCCGCAAGGTGGAGCCCGATCCGCGCGAGCCCCGCCATCTGCTCACCGTCTACGGCGTGGGGTACCGCCTTGCCGAGTGATGAGGGTCACGGCCCCGTCGATGAGCGCCACCCACGCCGCGGGCACGGACGGCGCGGATGGGGGAGCGGTGGGCGACCGCCGTGGTGGCCCGAGGGCGAGGCATGGCCGCCGACCGACGATGCGGCCTGGCGCGACCTGCGGCGAGGATTCGTGCGACGGGCGGTCGGGTTCGCGATCGGCGGGATCGTGCTGTTCGCCATCCTCGTCGTGCTCCTTGGCTGGCTCCTCGGCGCTCTGCTCGGCCAGCACGTGCTTGGTGCCGTCTTCCCGGTCATCGGGCTCGCGCTGCTCCTCCTGGTCGCGGTGCGCCTCGTGCGCAGCGTGCGCGGGACCGCCCGACCGATCGGCGAGATCATCGAGGCCGCCGGTCGGGTCGAGGCCGGCGAGGTCGGGACGCAGGTGGCGGAACGCGGACCGCGCGAGGTCCGCGCGCTCGCTCGCTCGTTCAACGCGATGAGCCGCCGTCTCGCCGACGACGCGAGCCAGCGCCGCCTCCTGCTCGCCGAGGTGAGCCACGAGCTCCGAACGCCGCTCACCGTGATCCAGGGCACCGCCGAGGGCATGCTCGACGGGCTCTACCCCGCCGACCGTGCGCATCTCGAGCGCATCCTCGCCGAGGCCCGCCAGCTCGAGCGGCTGGTGGACGATCTCCGCACGCTCGCCCTGGCCGATGCGGGCGCGCTTCCGCTCCATCGCGAGCCGACCGATCTGGGGCTCCTCGTCCGCGAGGTGGTGGGCGGCATGTCGGCCGCCGCCGACGAGGCGGGCGTGACGCTCTCCACCGATCCAGCAACCGCAGTCGCCCGCGAGATGGACCTCGACCCGGTCCGCATTCGCCAGGTCATCGGCAACCTGGTGGCCAACGCGCTGCGCCATACCGGGCCCGGCGGGGCCGTCGTCGTGTCGGTGGCCGGGCCCACGACGGGCGGGGCGACGCTCACGGTGCGTGACACCGGGCGCGGGATGGACGCCGAGGCGGCGGCACACGCGTTCGACCGCTTCTGGCGACAGGGCGAGGGCGCCGGCGCGGGCCTCGGGCTCGCCATCGTCCGCGATCTCGTGATGGCGCACGGCGGCACGGTGACCCTGGCCAGCGAGCCCGGCGTGGGCACCACGGTGACCGTCGAGCTGCCCTGACGGAGGCCCGATCGGCCGCGCGGGCCGGGACCGATGGGGGAGTGCCCGGATCCGCGCAGGTGGCGCCTACTTGCCCCATGCCGTCTGCCGTCGCGCCCCGGTCCGACCTGCTGCGCCGTGTCCCTCGCCTGGTGCTCGCGATCGTGCTCGCCCTGGCAGCGCTCGTCCCGGGTCCGCCGGCACGCGCCGCCGAGCATCCGTTCACCGACATCACCGGCCACGCGTTCGAGGCGCACATCGAGTGGCTGTGGCAGATGGGCATCACCGGCGGCTGCACCGCGACCCGATTCTGCCCGGACGCGCCGGTCAGCAGGGCCCAGATGGCCTCGTTCCTCGTTCGCGCGTACGACCTGCCCCCGTCGGGGACCGATGCGTTCGTCGACGACGAGGGTTCGACCCACGAGGCGGCGATCAACGCGCTCGCGGCGTCGGGCATCGCGGCGGGCTGCACGTCGAGTCGCTTCTGCCCGGACAGCGCCGTGCTGCGCGCCCAGATGGCGGCGTTCCTCGTCCGCGCCGAGGGTCTGCCGCACGCCCCGGTGGACTACTTCAGCGACGACGACCGCTCGTCGGGTCAGACGAACATCAACCGCCTCGCCGCGTCGGGCATCACCGGGGGCTGTGGCTCGGGCGTCTTCTGCCCGAACGGGACGGTGACGCGTGGCCAGATGGCCGCCTTCCTGCGCCGTGCCCTCACCACCGAGCCGACCCCCGAGGACTGCACGCTCTTCCCGGCGTCGAACGTGTGGAACCGCCGCGTCGATGACCAGGGCGTCGCGGCAAACTCGGCGACCCTCATCAACACGATCGGGGCGTCCGAGGACCTCCATCCCGACTTCGGGTCGTACCTCGGCTACGGAATCCCGCTCAACGTCGTCGACGAGGCGACGCCGCGCCGCTGGGTGACGTTCGACTACGACGACGAGTCCGATCACGTCCAGTACCCGATCCCGCCGTCGCCGCGCATCGAGGGCGGCGGCGATCGGCACCTCCTCATGTGGGACCTCGACGACTGCCGGCTGTGGGAGCTCTTCGCCGCCGAGCGCACGCCGAGCGGCTGGATCGCCGGCTCCGGCGCCACCTGGGACCTGGCCTCGAATGCGCTGCGTCCCGACGGGTGGACGAGCGCCGACGCTGCCGGCCTCCCGATCCTGCCTGGCCTCGTCCGCTACGAGGAGGTCCTCGCCGGCGAGATCAACCACGCCATCCGCTTCACCGCGCCGGAGACGCGAAACGCGCACATCTATCCCGCGCGCCACCACGCCGGGCAGGGGAGCTCGACGAGCCTGCCACCCATGGGCCTCCGCGTGCGCCTGAAGGCCTCGTTCGAGATCGACGGCTTCAGCCCGCGGATGCAGGTCATCCTTCGCGCCATGCGCGACTACGGGATGATCCTCGCGGACAACGGCTCACCGTGGTTCTTCAGCGGCGCCTCCGACATCCGCTGGGACGACGACGAGCTGAACGAGCTCAAGGATCTCCGCGGGTCGGACTTCGAGGTGGTCGACACGAGCGGCTTCACGAACGGCCCGTAGCCGTCTGCCGCGGCCGGGCGTAGGATGCCGCCATGGCCGACACGACCCCCCTGACCGATCGCGACCTGCCCGGCGAGGCGGAGGCCTGGCATACCCTCCACCGGCTCATCGACCGCCTGACGCCCGAGACCGCGGACGAACCCGGCTACTTCGAGGAGGGCTGGACCGCGAAGGACGCGGTCGCCCACCTCGGGACGTGGATGGCGCAGGGCGCGCAGATGCTGCGCCGCATCGCGGCCGGCACGTACCGCGACGACGAGCTCGACGTGGACGCCGCGAACGCCGAGTTCCTGGCCGCCATGCGCGATGTCCCACTCCCGACGGTCCATCTCCAGGTCGGCGCCGCCCACGGGGAGCTGCTCGCCGCGTGGAGCCAGCTGCCGGCGGTGACGCCCGAGGCGGCCGCCTGGATCCGAAAGGCCGGTCCCGACCACTTCGCCGAGCACCTCCCCCGGCTCGAGGGCTGGATCGCCGAGCTCGACCGACGCGCCGGCAGGGGCTGACCCATCGACGTCGGTCGAACGACGTAGATCGCGCTGCCGCATCCGGTCGATGGCGCGCCGTGGCGCCTGGTCGATGCTCGCGTGGTTCACCGCCCGCACTGCTCGGAGAGCCATACCGATGCGTTCCGCCTACATCGCCGCCGCCACGGTCGTCGCCGTCGGCGCCTTCCTCGCCATCGCCGCCGTTGCCGGATTCGGGCCTGCCGCGATCGGGATCGGCGTCATCGCCATCGCCGTCCTCGGGGCGGTCGTCATGGTCGCCGGACCCTCGGCGTCCACCACGCCGGCCGCCGCCACGGGCGTACCGACGCGCTGATCCCGACCTGACCTCTACACTCGCCGGCATGCTGCGCGAGGTCGAGGTCACCCGCTACGTCACCCCGCTCCGCGAAGGGAGCTCGCTGCCCGCGCTGGTCGAGGCCGATGACGGCGCGGAGTACGTCGTCAAGTTCCGCGGTGCGGGCCACGGACCGAAGGCGCTCGTCGCGGAGCTCGTGGCCGGCGAGGTCGGCCGCGCGCTCGGCCTCCCGGTGCCCGAGCTCGTCCTCGCGGATCTCCCGGAGGCGATCGCGCGCGGCGAGACCCATGATGAGATCCGCGACCTGCTGGGCTGGTCGATCGGCCGCAACATCGGCCTCGCCTTCGTTGCCGGTGCGCTCGCGCCGGAGCTCGACCGCGGTCCGCTCGAGGGGCCGGACTGGGCCGCCGACGTCGTGTGGTTCGACGACCTCATCGTCAACCCCGACCGCACGCCGCGCAACGCGAACCTTGTCGTCCACGACGGGCGGACGTGGCTCATCGACCACGGCTCCGCGCTCTACGTCCACCACGCGTGGCACGATCCCGACGAGCACGCGGCTCGGCCGTTCGAGCTCATTCGCGACCACGTGCTCCTGCCGTTCGCCGGCTCGATCGCCGAGGCCGACACGCGGCTGGCGGACCGCCTGCCGCCACCGGTCACCGACGCGATCATCGACGCCATCCCCGACGAGTGGCTGGCCGACGCCCGCTTCGACGGGCCGGCGGACGAGCGCGACGCCTACCGCCGCTACCTTGCCCGCCGACTCGCGGCGCGCCCGACATGGGTGGCCGAGGCGGACCGCGCCCGTGCCGAGGTGGGACGCCGTGCCGTCGCGTAGCGCGTTCTCCTATGCGGTGATGCGGGTGCTCCCCGACATCGAGCGGGAGGAGTTCCTCAATGTCGGCCTCATCCTGTTCGCTCGCGAGCGCCGCTTCCTGGCGGCTCGGCTCCGCCACGACCGCGCGGCGCTCGACGCGCTGCGTCCCGGCTGCGACCACGAGGCCATCGAGCGCCAGCTCAGGCTCGTCGAGCGAATCGCG
>DASVFG010000117.1:0-13212 GCA_036380155.1 Candidatus Limnocylindria bacterium | reverse complement strand
GACGAGGTCTACGAGCGCGTCGTCGACGTCCACGTCGCGAACCTGCGGCGCAAGCTCGGCGACGACCCCGGCAATCCGTGGCTCATCGAGACCGTGACGGCATCGGGCTATCGGCTCGTCGCCACGGTCGAGGCGGCGGCGTCGTGATGCGCGGCCGGCCACTGGCCATCCGCCTCGCGGCGCTGCTGGCGGCGGCCGTCCTCGTCGTCCTGCTGCTGGCGGGCATCGTGGTCAACCGCGCGACGACGCAGACCCTGGAGGACGCGATCGGCCCCGGCGACCGGCAGCGGCTCGCGCTGGCCGCCGCGATCGTCGAGGAGGGCCTCGAGCGCAGCGACCCACGCATGCGGAGGCTGCTCGACCGGATCGCCGCGGAGGCAGGTGGCGAGGTCCGCGTGGTCGATGCCGGGGGCTCGGTCCGCTTCGAGGCCGGACGTCGCCCGCCGGGTCGCGACACGGACCTGCTGACGGTCCCGCTCTCGGCCGACGCGGGCGGCGGTGAGCTCCAGGTCCGCGTGCCGAGCACGCGGGCGCCATTCCTGCGTGCGTTCAACGCGGCGCTCATCGGCACCGGGCTGGCCGCGCTCGGGGTGCTGCTCGTCGTGGCGCTCCTCGCCTCGCGCCGGATGACGCGCCCGCTGCAGGCGGTCGCCGAGGCGGCGCATCGGCTCGGGGCCGGCGATCTGTCGGCGAGGGCGCCGGGTGGCCCGGACGCGGAGTCCGCCGAGCTGGCCGTGGCGTTCAACGGCATGGCCGATCGCCTCGAGCGCTCCGAAGCCCTGCGGCGGCGAGCCGCGAGCGACCTCGCCCACGACCTCGCGACCCCGGCGACGGTCCTCGAGTCGCAGCTGCAAGCGATGGTCGACGGCGTCGTGCCCGCCGATGCCGCACAGCTCGAACGGGCGCGCGCGGCGGCGACGGCCCTGTCGGGCGTGATCGTGCAGCTCGGGGAGCTCACCCAGGCAGAGGCTGCGCCGCTCCAGCGCCACCCCGAGCCCATCGAGCTGCGGGCGATGGCGACCGAGCTCGTCGCCGCCCTCGGCGGCCTCCTCCGCGACCGGCAGGTGCGGGCCGCCATCGAGGGCGTGGACGCCGTCGTGGTCGCGGACCGCGGGCAGCTCGAGCGAGCGGTCCGCAACGTGGTGACGAACGCCGCGCAGCACACCCCCGCCGGCGGCCGGATTCGTGCCGACGTGTCGGTCGAGGGGCCGCTCGCCGTCCTCCGCGTCACCGACGCCGGGCCGGGCATCGCGACGGACGACCTGCCATACGTGTTCGAGCGGTTCTATCGGGCCGACCGGGCGCGCGGGACGGAGCGTCCCGGGTCGGGAATCGGCCTGACCGTGGCGCGCGAGCTGGTGACGGCGAACGGTGGCTCGATCGAGGTCGAGACCACGGGGAGCGCCGGCACCACGTTCCGCATCGCCCTGCCGCTCCGGACGTCGCGACCTACCATGGGGGCATGATCGAAGCCCCCACGCAGCTCGTCATCGGCGGCGAGCTGGTCGACGCGGCTGCCGGCCGCACCTTTGCGACCCACGACCCGGCGCACGGCGGCGAGCTCGCCCGGGTGGCGCAGGGCGGCCGCGACGACGTCGACGCGGCGGTGACCGCGGCCCGCGCCGCCTTCGACGGTCCCTGGGCGAAGACGTCTCCCGCCAAGCGCAGCCGGATGCTCAATCGGCTGGCGCAGCTCCTCGACGAGCGGACCGATGAGCTCGCCGATCTCGAGAGCCGCAACAACGGCAAGGCGAAGTGGCAGTGCGCGGCCGAGATCAAGGTCGCGGTCGGCACGCTCGAGCTGTTCGCGGGCTCGGCGCAGCACCTCTACGGGCGGTCGCACGTCGTGAACCCCGCCGTCGTGAGCTACACGCTGCGCGAGCCGGTCGGCGTGGTCGGCGCCATCATCCCGTGGAACTACCCGCTCATGATGGCCGCCTGGAAGGTGGCCCCCGCGCTCGCGGCCGGCAACACGCTCGTCCTCAAGCCCGCATCGGCCACGCCGCTGACGGCCCTGAAGCTCGGCGAGCTGGCGCTCGAGGCCGGCATCCCGGCCGGGGTGCTCAATATCGTCACCGGCCCGGGCGCCGAGGTGGGGGAGGCGATCGCCGGCCACCCGGGGATCGACAAGGTCGCGTTCACGGGGGAGACGTCCACCGGGCGTCGCATCGCGGCCGTCGCCGCCGAATCGCTGAAGCGCGTGTCGCTCGAGCTCGGTGGGAAGAGCCCGAGCGTCGTCTTCGCCGATGCGGACCTCGAGGCCGCGGTCGTCGGCTCGGTATGGTCGATCTACTATGCCGCCGGCCAGTCCTGCGAGGCGCGGTCCCGCATTCTCGTCCAGGACGAGGTGTACGACGCGTTCGCCGCCGCGTTCGCGGAACGGACGCGGGCGCTCGTGGTCGGCGACCCGCTCGATCCGGGGACGAAGGTTGGGTCGCTCATCAGCCGCGAGCATGCGGCGAAGGTTCGTGGCTTCGTCGAGGTCGGCGTGGAGGACGGCGGCGAGCTGCTCGTCGGAGGCGAGGCGCCGCAGCTCGCGGACGGTCTCGACGCGGAGGCGTTCGTGGCACCAACCGTCATCGGCGGCGTGGACAACGGCTCGCGAATCGCCCAGGAGGAGGTGTTCGGGCCGGTCGTGACGCTGACCCGATTCGGCGACGAAGCCGAGGCGATCCGCATCGCGAACGACGTGCGCTACGGCCTGGCTGCCACGGTCTGGACCGGCGATGGCGCGCGCGGGCATCGCGTCGCGCAGCGCATCCGTTCAGGCGCGGTCGGCATCAACACGCCGTTCGTCGCCTTCCCGGGCGTCCCGTTCGGGGGATTCAAGGAGTCGGGCTACGGTCGCGAGCAGTCGCTCGAGGCGCTCGATCTCTACACCGAGACGAAGGCGATCCTCCAGGGCACCTCGCCGAAGCCCGTCAACCCGTTCGGTTCCTGAGGATCCCGCGACCGATGCCATCCGGCCTCGTCGAGCTGCGCTCCGACACGTTCACCACCCCGACGCCCGAGATGCGCCGGGCGATGGCCGACGCCGAGGTCGGGGACGACGTGTGGGGCACCGACCCGACCGCCATCGCCCTCGAGGCGCACTGCGCCCAACTGTTCGGCAAGGAGGCCGGGCTCTTCGTCCCGTCCGGCACGATGGGCAACGAGGCGTCGCTCAAGGTCCTCACCCGCCCCGGGGACGAAGTGATCACCGAGTCCTCGGCGCACATCGTCCGCTACGAGCGCGGCGGCCCGGCGGCCCTGTCCGGCGTCACGCTGCGCACCATCGAGGCGCTCGACGGGGTCCTGCGGCCCGAACCGGTGGCCGCGATCATCGACGGCGCGAACGCGCACACCGCCCGCGCCACGCTCGTCTGGCTCGAGAACACCCACAACGCGCGTGGCGGACGGGTCGTGCCGCTCGACGATCTCCGCGCGGTCGCGGAGCTCGCGCGTTCCCGTGGGCTCGGGGTGTATCTCGACGGGGCGCGGATCTTCAACGCCTCGGTCGCATCCGGCACGCCGGTGCGCGCCTACGCCGATGCGGTCGACGCGCTCGGGTTCTGCTTCAGCAAGGGACTCGGCGCGCCGGTCGGCTCGATGGTCGTCGGCCCTGCGGACTTCATCGACCGACTGCGTCACGTCCGCGGCCTGCTCGGCGGCGGGATGCGACAGGTCGGCATCCTCTGCGCCGCCGCGCGCGTCGCGCTGGACACCGGCGTCATGCGCCTCGCCGACGACCATGCGAACGCCCGTCGCCTGGCCGACGGCATCGCGACGGCCCTGCCCGGATCAGTGGACCCGACGACGGTCGACACGAACATCGTCTTCGTCGACCTCGGCAGGCGCGATGCCGCCGCGGTCACCGCCTCCCTCGCCGCGGAGGGCGTCATGGTCGCCGCCCTCGGCCCATCGGTCATCCGCGCCGTCACCCACCGCGACGTCGATGGAACCGGGATCGACCGGGCCATCGACGCCTTCGCCCGAGCGGTCGCCGTCTGATGCCGGTCATCCACTCGCGTGGCTGGGTCCCCGCGCCGATCGACGAGGTCTTCACGTTCTTCGACGACCCGGCGAACCTGTCGCGGCTCATGCCGCCGCCGGTCGCCATCCGGCTCGTCTCCATCGAGCCCGCGCCGCCACGACCCGGCTCGGTGTTCACGTTCCGCTACGGGCTCGGCCCCTTCCAGCGCACCTGGACGGTCCGGCTCGTCGACCGGGTGCCCGGCGCCCGCTTCGCGGACGAGACGATCTCGGGACCGCTGGCGCGGTTCATCCATTCCCACTCGTTCACGCCATCCCGTGGCGGCGGCACGTGGATCGAGGATCGGATCGACTTCCATGTCGGTCCGGGCGGCGTGATCGGAACGGTGGTGGACGCCGTCGCCGGGATCGTCATGCGCCTCACGTTCGTGTGGCGCCACGCGATGCAGCGAAGGATCCTGCGCGGCTGATCGCCGGTTTGCGCCGCCTTCCGGCCCCGCGTACCGTGGCCGCCATGTCCGCCGCGCTCGCCGCCTGGTACGCCCGCTTCCCCGAAGGATGGTGGGGCTATCACTGGGAGCCGCCGCAGCCGATGAGCGCGGTCGAGCTGATCGCCACGCCCACCATCGATGCCCGCCTCATGGCGACCCTGTGGGCCGTCGTCAGCCGCCGGAAGAGCGTGATGCTCAGCTCGGAGGCGCCGCAGGCGGGGAAAACCACCGCGCTCTCGGCGCTCGTCGACTTCCTCCCCGACGACACGACCGGGATCTTCGTGCGTGGCTGGTGGGAGACGTACGACTGGACCGATGAGATCCCGGCCGGCACCGGCTACCTGCTCATCAACGAGATGAGCGACCACCTGCCCATCTACGTCTGGGGACGCGCGGCTCGCGGCGCCCTCGAGCTGGCCGGCCAGGGCTGGGGCCTCGGCGCCACGATGCACGCCGACTCGCTGCCCGAGGCGCTCGACGCGCTCCGCTCGCAGCTCGGCGCCACCGATGCCGATCTCGCCGGCCTCACGATCTACCTCCAGTACTCCGCCTACGCCACGCCGGCGGGCATGTACCGGCGCATCGAGGAGGCGTGGCACCTGCGCCTCGACGCCGATGGCGTGCTGGCACCCATCCGCCTGGGTGCCATCGAGGGCGAGCGGTCGCCGAGCCTGACCGGTGCCCAGCGCCTGCCCGCGCCGCCGATGCTGCCCGACGACGGCGGCCGCGCCGAGCGACGGTTCATCCACGAGTCGGAGGGCTACGACGCGCTGGCGCGCTCCCTGGGCGTCGACGCCGACACGCTCCGCGACGAGATCGATCGGCGCGCAGCCTTTCTCACCGATCTCGCCGCGCGCGGGATCTGTGACGTGCCGGCCGTCGCCGCCGCGGCGCGCGAGTGGACGCCGCACCCGTAACGCCCTGGGGCCCGAGTTCCTCCCGCCTACGGTCCGACGCGGCCCAGCGTCCCGCGCAGGAAGACTTCCGAACGGCCCGTGCACGGGTCTTCCTGCACTTCGGTCAGGCGCAGGCGCTCGTCCTCGATCGTCCAGGTGTAGATGCCTTCGCCGTCGCACAGCGAGCTGCCGTAGAAGCGGATCTGGTCGTCGATGACTTCGATGGCTCCCGACCCGATGTTGCCGGCTCGCGTGATGTTGTAGCCGTTGCCATCCAGGGTCAGGAGTGCCTCCTCGCCGAACACGACTCGGCGCCACGTGCCGGCCAGCTCCTCGGGTGCCGCCCCGGCGGCGTCCGATGGGGTCGCCGAGGCGGGTGCGGACGTGACGGGCGCTCCCGTCGTCTCGGCGGCGCTCGGCACCGCCGGAGACGACGGGCTCCCCCCGGAGGCGCAGCCTGCCGCCGCGAGGCAGACGATGACGACCACGATGCGGCGCATGCCCCGAGCCTGACGGCGGAGGACCCTTGTCGCCAATACGCCGCACGGCGTATTTTCCCGCCGTGGGACGGTTGGCCGAGGCAGATCTGCGGCGCATCACGCGCCTGCTCGCCATGATCGAGCCGGGAACGGCGGACGACCCGCTCCCGACGTCGGCGATGGTGGCGATCCGCGACGTCATCGGAGCCGACGAGGCGGAGTACTTCGAGTTTCGGCGCGCGGATCGGGCGGCCCTCGCCCATGCGCCGAGCCATCCGTGGACCGATGCTCCGGGGACGGAGGAGGCCCTCGCCGCCTTCGGCCATCAGAACCCGCTCGGCTGGCGACGGTTCCTCCCAGCCGATGGGCCGATCCGGCTGTCGGTGCGCATGAGCCGTCGCTCGATCGAGCGGCTCGACTTCTACGACACGGTCATGCGACCCAACGGTCTGACCGACAGCCTGAAGATCTGGCTGCACAGCGACGATGTGTCGGTTGCGTGCCTCCACCTGTGGCGAAAGGGCTCGTACTTCCGCCAGGTGGACGAGGACATGCTCGGCGTCCTCCACCAGCACCTCGTGCGCGTGCGGGCTGAGGCGATCGGCGGCGAGCGAGCGCCGAGGAGTGAATACGGGCTCACGCGGCGCGAAGCGGAGGTCCTCACGTGGGCGATCCGCGGCGACTCCGACGAGGCGATCGCGGCCCGCCTAGGCATGGCGACCGCGACGGCCGGAAAGCACCTCGAGCATGCCTTCGCGAAGCTCGGCGTGCACTCGCGGACGGAGGCGCTGTGGCGGATGACGGCGGCGCCGCGCGGCGCGCGCGGCTCCGTCCCGAGCTCGCGGGAGCCGGTCCCGGAGGACGGTGGTAGGCTCGACGCCTGATGACGAGTTCGATGCCAGCCGCGACGACGCTTCGCGAGCTGCACGCCTCCGGGTACCGGCCGCGGACCGTCAAGGCCGAGATGCGCGCCAACCTCATCGAGCGGCTGCGCCGCGGTGAGCCATTCCTGCCGGGCATCCTCGGCTACGACGAGACTGTGCTCCCGCAGCTCGAGAACGCCATCCTCGCCGGCCAGGACGTCATCCTGCTCGGTGAGCGCGGCCAGGCGAAATCTCGGATCGCTCGCTCGCTCGTCGGCCTCCTCGACCCGTGGATCCCGTACGTGGCCGGCACGGAGCTCCACGATGACCCGTTCACGCCGGTCTCACCCCTCGGCCGGTCGATCGTGGAGGAGCGCGCGGACGACACGCCCATCGCCTGGTGGGCGGCGGCGGATCGATTCAGCGAGAAGCTCGCGACGCCGGACATCAGCATCGCCGACCTCATCGGCGAGGTGGATCCGGTCAAGGTCGCGGAGGGCCGCTACCTGTCCGACGAGCTCACGATCCACTACGGGCTGCTGCCGCGCACGCACCGCGGCATCTTCAGCCTCAACGAGCTGCCGGACCTCGCCGAGCGCATCCAGGTCGGCCTCCTCAACGTGATGGAGGAGCGCGACGTCCAGGTCCGCGGCTACCGCGTGCGCCTGGAGCTCGACCTGTTCGTGATCGCCAGCGCCAACCCCGAGGACTACACGAGCCGCGGGCGGATCATCACCCCGCTCAAGGACCGGTTCGGCGCCCAGATCAGGACGCACTACCCCGAGGAGACCGCCACCGAGATCGCGATCATGGAGGCCGAGGCGGAGGCGTTCGACGACGCCACGGCCGATGGCGGCGCCGCCGTGCCGGTCGAAGTGCCGGGATTCATGAAGGAGATCACGGCAGAGCTGTCGCAGCTCGCGCGCCGCTCGTCGGAGGTGTCGCAGCGATCCGGGGTGAGCGTGCGCGTCACGATCGCGAACCACGAGACGCTCGCCGCCAGCGCGCTGAAGCGTGCGGTGCGCCTCGGTGAGCCGAGCGCCGCGCCGCGGATCAGCGACCTCCCGGCCGTCGTCGCGTCGACCGCCGGCAAGATCGAGCTCGAGACGCTCGGCGACGAGACCCGCGAGGATCGCGTGGTCGAGAAGCTCGTGGCGCGCGCGGTCGTCAACGTCTTCAACCGCCATTTCGCGCTGTCGGAGCTCGCGCCGCTCGTCGACCGATTCGACGAGGAGGGCCTCGAGGCCGAGGTGGGGGAGCTCGTTCCGTCGGGGACGCATGGAGCGCTCGTCGCCGCCGTCCCGGAGCTGGGTGCCGCCATCGCGCGGCTCGACACCGGGGAGTCGCCGGCCGGGATCGCGTCGGCCGCCGAGTTCGTGCTCGAGGGGCTGCATCTCAACCGGCGCCTCAACAAGGAGCGCCGCGCCGGCAGCGTCCGCTACGCCCGCTGACGGCTACCGGCCGGCGAGCGACTCGAGCAGCGGCGCGAGCGCGTCCATGGCGCGCGCCGGGATGCCGTACGAGCTGATCCCCATGCGCTCCCGCCGGCGGAGGAGCGATTCGCGCAGCTGGCTGATCGTGCCGTAGAGCAGGTACGGCGATCCGCCGACCGCCGCCGGCCCGGCCGACTTCACCCAGGCGGCCAGGGTGGCGCCGATCGGTCCGCCCCCGACCACGCCGGCATCGGCGACGAAGACGTTGAGCTCGAGATCCTCGAACCGCGACCCGGCAGACTCGCGCACGATCGCGACCCGCGTCGCGACGGCGTCGTCACCCGTCATGCGGGCCATCGGCCGGCCGGAGACCGTCATCTGGGGAGCGAGGCCGATGATCTCCGCCCGCCTGGCGGCGATCCCGAGCAGGCGCGGACCGCCGCCGCCGATGAGGAGCGGGGGACGGGGTCGCTGGATCGGCGCCGGAAAGAGCACGGCCCGATCGAGCGTGTACGACGGCCCATGATGGGTGACGGTCTCGCCGGCGAACAGCCGGTCGAGGATGTCGAGGGTCTCCACGAGCCGGTCGATCCTGCGGCCGGGGGCGTCGTAGGCCATCCCGAGCTGGCGATAGTCGGACCGCATCCAGCCGGCACCCATCCCGAGGTCGAGGCGGCCGCCGCTCAGGCGATCGAGGGTCGCCGCCTCGCGGGCGAGGATGAGGGGGTGGCGGAAGTCGTTCGCGAACACGTACGACCCGAGGCGCAGCGTCGACGTGGCGGCCGCGGCGGTCGCCAGCGCGGTGATCGGCGCGAGCTGCTGGCCGAGGTGGTCGACGACGTAGAGCGCGTCATAGCCCAGGTCCTCGACGCGCCGCGCGAAGGCGGGCCAGTCGTCGACACGGTGTCCGCCGCCCGTGTGGACGACGAAGCGGAACGGGTGCACCGCGACAGGCTACGCGGGGGCGGCGCAGTACGATCGGCCCATCCCGGCATCCCTCGTCGGCCCCTACCCTCGGCTGGCAGGAATTCGTCCACGGTGAAGCCAGTCCGATGGTGCTGAGCGAGGGAACCCTCGCACGCGCGCGTCACGTTCGCCGGGCGCCGGCCATGCCGGCGGTCGGCGTCGTCCTCGTGACGATCGTGCTGGCGGCCGCCCTGGTCGACGGCCAGGTGGCACGCCTCGCCGCGGCCATCGTGGCGGCGTGGATCGTCCTCCGCGCCATCGCCAAAGCGGAGCCAGGGCGTACCCGGCGCGTCCGCTCGTGGATCGGCTTCGCCGTCGTCGTGTGGGTGGCCGCCGAGGCCATCCGGCTGGCGAGCGGCGTCGCCGCCAACCACCCGCTGGTCGCCGGGCTGGTGGTCGCCGGCCTCGTCATCGGTGCGACGGGGACGTATGTCGCCGCCGCCCGGGCGCGCATGCGCCCGGCTGACGAGTGGGCGCTCTACCTCGATGCCGCGTCGATCGTCGGTGCCATCACCGGTGCCGTGCTCGTCATCGGCTCCGGGTTGACGAGCGATCCGGCCGCGCTGTCATTCCTCGTGCACGCGGCGTTCTTCGTCGCGATCCTGTGCGCCACCGTCCTCCTCGACCTCTCGACGCGCGTTCCGCTCCGCATCGTCGGACCGTGGGAAGTGCCCGTCGGGCTCGCGCTCGGGGCGGCGGGCTACCTCGGCCTTCTGAATGCCTGGGCCAGCGGGCCGGTGGCGTGGACGTTCCACGCCGCGGTCGCCATCGGTGTGCTGCTCGTCGGGCACGGGGGAGCGAACTGGACGCCGATCGAGGACCGCAACCCGCGCTACGCAGCCGTCGCGGCCTGGCTCCGGGGGCTCCTCCCGCTCGCCAGCGCCCTCCTCACCGGCGTCCTCGTCATCATGCTCATCACCCAGCCGATGCTCGTGGAGGGCTGGCTGCGCTGGGCGGCCGGCACCGCCCTCGGCCTCGTCGTGGTGTGCGCGATCGCCCGTCAGACCGTCCTGCTCGCCGACCGCGAGCGCGTCATCCATCGGGAGCGTCAGCTGAGCGACGAGCTCACCGTCGCCGAGGCGCAGTATCGGTCGGTCGTCGAGCGCGTCCCCGGCGTCGTTTACGTCGCCGAGGCCGGCCAGCACGGTCGCTGGCACTTCGTGAGCACGAAGATTCGCGAGCTCCTGGGGTACACCGCCGAGGAGTGGACGTCCGATCCGACCCTCTGGATCAACCGCATGCACCCCGCCGACCGTGAGCGGATGATCCACGCCGAGACGAGCCTCACCGAGCGGATCGACGACAAGGGTCGCTGGGAGTACCGGCTGCTCGCGAAGGACGGGCACGTGGTGTGGGTCATCGACGACGAGGCGATCATCGCCCGCGACGCCGATGGGCGCGCCACGATGGTGCAGGGCATCCTCGTCGACATCAGCGACCGCAAGGACCTCGAGGAGCAGCTCCGTCACCAGGCCCTGCACGATCCGCTGACCGGGCTGCCGAACCGCGTCCTGTTCGTCGATCGGCTCTCGCACGCCCTCGTTCGCCGCGCCACCGACGGTGGGCTGGCGGTCCTCTTCGTCGACCTCGACGACTTCAAGGCCATCAACGACACGCTCGGCCACGCGGCCGGCGACGAGATGCTGCGGCTCGTGGCGGAGCGGCTCACCGGCGTCCTCCGCGCCGGGGACACGGCGTGCCGCCTGGGTGGCGACGAATTCGCGTTCCTGCTCGAGGATGCGCCGCGGCTCCAGGCGGTGGCCCTCGGCGAGCGGATTCTCGCGGCGCTGGCGGAGCCGTTCGAGATCGCCGGCCACGCGGCGACCCTGACCGCGAGCATCGGGATCGCCATCAAGGGCGCCTCGGTGGATCGGGCGTCGAGCGGCGAGACCGCCGACGAGCTGCTCCGCGACGCCGACACCGCCATGTACGCGGCGAAGTCGCTCGGCAAGTCGGGGATCCAGGTCTTCGAGCGCGGCATGGACGAGCCGGTGAGCCGCCGCCGCGAGCTGCGGACCGGGCTCGAGAAGGCGATCGAGGCGAACGAGCTGTTCCTCGAGTACCAGCCGATCATCGACATGTGTGACGGTTCACTCACCGGCGTGGAGGCGCTCGTGCGCTGGAACCATCCACAGCTCGGCCGTCTCATGCCGGCTGACTTCATCGCCCTCGCCGAGGAGTCGGACCACATCAAGTCCATCGGTGACTGGGTGCTGCGTCACGCCGCCGCCGATCTCGCGGACAGCTCGATCGTCGTCTCCGTCAACGTCTCCGCGCACCAGCTCGGCGATGCCACCCTGCCGGCGCTCGTGGCCGACGTCCTCCGCGAGACCGGTCTCGCCCCCGGGCGGCTGCTGCTCGAGCTGACCGAGAGCACGCTCGCGTCGGCCGGGGCGGGCGCGGAGACGGAGCTGGCGGCCATCCACGCGCTCGGCGTCCGGATCGCGCTCGATGACTTCGGGTCCGGCTACTCCTCGCTCGAGTACCTCGGCCGACTGCCCATCGACGTCCTGAAGATCGACCGCTCGCTGGTCGAGCGCGTCGATCACGAGCCCCAGCGGCGCGAGGTGATCCTCGCCGTCGAGCACATCGCCACGAAGCTCGGCCTCGAGACGATCGTCGAGGGCATCGAGCGCGAGGAGCAGCGAGTGACGCTGCTCGAGCTCGGCTTCTGCCGCGCGCAGGGGTACCTGTTCGCGCCGCCGCTCCCGCTCCTGGCGGCCCTCGATCCGGCGCGGCCGCGGCTCGCCGATCCGTCGAGCGTGCCGGTGCCGCGCGCCTCCTGACGCCTCACCAGGCGAGCGAGCGCAGCTCCGCGAAGGTCGCGTCGGACGACGTCTGCTAGGATGCGGCGGTCGCCCCGGCGACACCTATCCAGAGTGGCCTGAGAGTCCTGGCTCGATGACGGCCCGGCAACCGACCCGTCGACCTCACGATGGAAGCGGTGCCCCTGCCAGGTGCGATAGGCAAGGAGGCTTCCCGTGCCACCCGTCTTCGTCCATCTCAACGGCAGCATCAACCTGCCCGACACCGACACGGTGTTCCGCGAGCTCGGCGAGCGCATCGGCCCACTCGCGCCCCGGTACTCCGACGGCGAGACCGGCGACCGCGGCAACTGGATCTTCTTCCAGCTCGAGCGCTTCTGGGCGACACCCGGCCTCGAGCAGGCCGGGATCATCGAGCGGGACGCGAAGGGCGCGTACCAGCACACCCCGAAGGTCCGGCTCGCCGCGGACGCCGATGCCGACTCGATCACCTGGCCCAACCTCGGCTACGCCGATGCGTACCTCGCGTCGTGGGAGCGGTTCCGCCAGCTCCGTGACGAGGGCGTCATCCCGGCCGGCACCCGCTTCCAGGTGCAGTACCCGACGCCGCTCGCGAGCATCAACGCCTGGATCGTGGACGGGGACCAGGACCGCCTCGAGCCGTCCTACACCCGGGCGCTCTATGCGGACCTCCACCGGCTGCTCGACGCGCTGCCGCACGACGAGATCGCCGTCCAGTGGGACGTTGCCGTCGAGTTCGGCATCCTCGTCGGCGGCTTCGGCGCCACGGCCACGCAGTCGTTCGACGCCATCGTCGCGCGCCTCGTCGATGCCGTCGGCCAGGTGCCGGCGGACGTGCCGGTCGGCCTCCATCTCTGCTACGGCGACTACCAGCACGAGCACTTCCAGGAACCCGAGTCGCTCGAGCTCCAGGTGCGCGTCGCGAACCGCCTCGTGGCGGAGGCGGCGCGCCCGATCGCCTGGTTCGCGTTCACCGTGCCGCAGTACCAGCGGGATGCCGCCTACTTCGCGCCGCTGAGCGCGCTGCGGGTGCCGGCCGACACGGACCTGGCGTTCGCGCTCGTGCCGTACCACCCCCATCAGCAGGAGGCGGGCACGACCGAGGCGCAGGTCCGGCTGCTCGACGATCAGCTCGGGAACCGGCCGTGGGGCGTGTGCACCGAATGCGGCATGGGACGCGTCGACCGCGAGGACGTGACCGCGCTGCTCGACCACCACCGCCGCATCGTGACGGAGGCCCAGGTGCCTGCCTGAGCGCACCCGCGGGACGGGCAGATGCCGGAACGTCAGCCGTGCGAGTCGCCGCCGACGATGCGGTCGACGGCG
>DASVFG010000116.1:0-7628 GCA_036380155.1 Candidatus Limnocylindria bacterium | reverse complement strand
CCCCTCCGCCACAACGCGACCGACCCCATAGACCTCGGTGAGCTCCTCGACCGATGCGTCACGGAGCCGGTCCGCGGCGCGTCGCGTCCACTCGGCGTCCGACTCGCCGTCGATCCGGGGCAGGTCGCTGGCGAGCCACGCGGCGAGATCGGTCGTGGTCTGGAAGCCGACGTGCCGGATCCCGAGGCCGTTGAGGATCCGCGGCAGCGGCCGATGGCGGGCGGCCTCGATTGCCGCGGCCAGCTTCTCGCCGCTCTTGCGGCCGAGTCGGTCCAGGTCCTCGAGCGTGTCCGCGTCGAGACGGAACACGTCGGCCGGCTCCTTCACGAGCTCGCGCTCGACGAGCTGGTTCATGATCTTGAATCCCAGGCCGTCGATGTCGACCCCGCTGCGCCCGGTGAAGTGGAGGAGGCCGCCGATGCGCTGCGCCGGACAGTACGGGTTCGGGCAGCGCTGGACGACTTCGCCTTCCTCGCGCTCGGCCGCGGTCCCGCACACGGGACAGGTGGACGGCATCTCGAACTCGACCTCGCTGCCGTCGCGCGCCTCGAGGACGGCGCTCACGACCTCCGGGATCACGTCGCCGGCTCGCTGCAGCACCACGGTGTCGCCGATGCGCAGGTCCTTGCGCCGGATCTCGTCGATGTTGTGGAGCGTCGCGTTGCGCACGGTCGTGCCGCCGACGACGACGGGGGTGACATGCGCGACCGGCGTCATGGCGCCGGTGCGCCCGACGTAGACCTCGATCTCCTCGAGCTTCGTCGTCACCTGCTCGGCCGGGAACTTGTAGGCGGTCGCCCAGCGCGGGGCGCGCGAGACGAACCCGAGCGTCGCCTGGTCCTCGAGGCGGTCGACCTTGATGACGATGCCATCGGTCTCGTACGGCAGCGCCTTGCGGGCCTCGGACCATTCATCGGTATAGGCGATCACCGCATCGATACCCTCGACCACGCGCACGTTCGGGTTCACCGGGAAGCCGAGGCGTCCCATGAGCGCGAGGGACTCCGAGTGGGTCGCCAGGCCGTGCGCGCCGACGAGCTGATACGCCCACAGGCTCAGCCGCCGGCTGGCGGTGACGGCCGGGTCCTTCTGGCGCACCGTCCCGGCCGTGGTGTTGCGCGCGTTCGCGTAGAGCGGCTTGCCGTCCTTCTCGAGCTGCTCGTTGAGCGCCGCGAACGCCCCGCGCGGCATGTACACCTCGCCGCGCACCTCGAGCACGTCGCCGGGCGGATCCTCCGCAAGCCGCAGCGGAATCGCCCGCACGGTCCGCAGGTTCGGCGTGACGTCCTCGCCGGTCGTTCCGTCGCCACGGGTCGCGCCGCGAACGAAGGCGCGGCCCTCGTAGCGCAGGCTGATCGCCAGCCCGTCGATCTTCAATTCACAGACATAGGCGATCGGGTCGTCATCCGCCCGGTCGAGCCCGCGCCGAACGCGGGTGTCCCACTCGCGCAGCTCATCGGCACTGAAGACGTTGCCCAGGCTGAGCATGGGCGTGCTGTGCCGGACCGATGGGAAGCCGCCCTCGACCGGGGCCCCGACCCGCTGCGTCGGCGAATCCGGGGTCACGAGCTCCGGGTGCGCGGCCTCCAGGTCGACGAGCTCGCGAAAGCGCAGGTCGTACTCGCGGTCCGACATCGTCGGGTCGTCGAGGACGTGGTACCGGTGATTCGCCTCGTCGAGGAGCGCCCGCAGCTCCGCCGCTCGTTGGACCGGATCGATGTCAGCCGCCATCGGTCGTCACGATCCGCCCTCGAGCTCGTCGTCCTCGGCCGCAAACCAGTCGCGCAGGTGCGCGGTGTGCTCCGCGTAGTGCTCCGCACCGTCGTAGCCGATGACCTCGGCCACCGTGTCGCCGTTCCCGAGGGCCAGCGTCAGGAGCGCCGGATCCAGCTCCGCCACGCGTGACCGGAAGTCGGCGAAGGCGGCCTCCTCGCGTGCCAGTGCGGCCGCGGGGGACGTCGCCCGTGCCGTTTCGAGGATGCGGACGTTCATCGCATCGGTGTCGCCGGTCGAGTAGGCGAACTCGTCGCCGCGGCCGCTGGTGGCAAGCTCGAGCGCCTCGGAGGCGTGCTCGGCCCAGGCCGCGACGTGGACGACGAGGTCGCGGACGCTCCACTCGTCCATGACGCCCGGCACGGTGACCAAGTCGGCATCGACATCGCCGAGCGCGTCGAGGAAGTCGTCGCGCGCCGCGTCCAGCTCGGCAAGGAGCCGCTCGTTCACGAGGCGGCCCCGTTCGGGCCGGCCGCCAGGTCCTCGGCGTGCTCACGGTAATGGGCAGATCCGTCCTCGCGGATCGCCTCCTCGAGCGTGGCGCCGTCCGGCAACCGGGTGTCGAGGAGCCGCGGATCGAGCCGGTGGAGCCGCTCGACGAGCGCGTCGACCGACGCCGCCTCGCGTCGCCGGACGGTGGCCAGGTCGGTTTCCTCCGCCACGCGGCCGACCGTGGCATTCACGTCGTCCGTCGGTGGCTCGTCCGCGCCGACTTCGTCCGCGCGCCCGTCCTCCACGGCGTGGATGACCTCGACCGCGTGTCCCGCCCAGTACCCGAGATGCGCGATGAGCGCGCGACCGCTCCACGTCCCGAGCAGGCCGGCGGAGGTCAGCGCGGCAGGGGGGAACGCGTCCAGGCGAGCAAGCACGTCACTGCGGGCTGCCTCCAGCTCCGCCACCAGCGCGTCGACGCGCGACCGATCCGTCCCCAGGTCGTGGCCGTTCATGCCCGCTCCAGGCCCGCGTAGGCCGCCACGAGCCGCTTCACGCCCTCGCCGACGAATGCCACGGTCACCTCTTCGTCACCCTTCACGATCCGGCTGCTCACCACGATGCCGTCGCCGAACCGCCGATGACGGACCCGGTCCCCCGCTCGCCAGGCCGGCTCCTCTTCTGCGCCCTTCGCATCCCCCGCCCCGGGAACCGAGAACGTGCCGGTCCCGAGGTCGATGAGGTTGCTCCCGTCGTAGGAGGTGGCGGCCACGCGCTCGCGGACGGCGTCCAGCTGCCGCCCCACCGGACGGGGGGTCGGTGGCGAGCTGAGATCCGGCAGGTTGATCGGCCGCAAGGGCTCGCGCACGCGACCGGTCGGTGATCGATAGCCGGACGGCATCCAGCCGCCTTCGTCGTCGGTGCCGGCCCAGCGCTCACCGCCACGACGGAACGGCGCCGCCGAGCGCTCCGCGGCGAGCAGGTCGTCGGGCAGCTCGGCGAGGAAGCGGGACGGATCGGCCTGGGCGCCGACGCCATAGGTGGAGCGGTGGTGGGCATGGACGAGATAGAGCCGGTCCTTGGCTCGGGTCATCCCCACGTACGCCAGGCGGCGCTCCTCCTCGAGCTCACGCTCGTCCTCGAGCGCTCGACGGTGCGGGAGAAGGCCCTCCTCCATGCCGACGATGAACACGACCGGGAACTCGAGGCCCTTCGCGGCGTGGAGCGTGATGAGCGTCACCCGGTCGGGGATGTCCTCGAGCTCGTCCTGGTCGGAGACGAGCGCGACCTCCTCGAGGAATCGGGCGAGGCCCTCGGGCGGGGCGATCTCGTCGAACTCGGCCGCGTGCGCCTTCAGCTCGAGGACGTTGGCCCAGCGCTCCTCGCCGTCCTCGGTGCCGTCCTGGATGGCGGCGGAGAGCCCGGAACGCTCGACGACGGCATCGAAGATCGCCGACGGCGGCTCGGCCGGCGCCATCGCCATGAGCCCGCGCATGAGATCGGCGAACAGCGCGAGCTGCGTGCGTGCGCGCGGCGCGAGGTTCGGGTTCTGCCCTGACTCCTCGACCGCCTGCCAGAGCGGGACCGATCGCGACTCGGCCCATGCGTTGAGCTCTTCGAGCGTCTTGGCGCCGATGCCCCGGGCCGGGACGTTGATGATCCGCGTCAGCGCCACGCGGTCGCCGGGGTTGCGCGCGAGCCGCAGGTAGGCGAGGACGTCCTTCACCTCGCGGCGCTCGTAGAACCGCGTGCCGCCCACGAGCTGGTATGGGATCCCGAAGCGCATGAACGACTCCTCGATCACGCGGCTCTGGGCGTTGATGCGGTACGCGACCGCCACGTCCCCGTAGCGCAGCGTGCCGTCCTCGTCGTCGGCGCGGCTGGTGAGCAGGCGCGACATCGAACCGCGGGCCTGGCCGCCCACGAGCTTCTCGACCTGGCGCGCGACGAACTCCGCCTCCTCGTACTCGTTGTAGGCGTCGAACAGGGTGATCTGCGTGCCGGCTCCGCGATCGGTCCACAGGCGCTTGTCCTTGCGGCCCACGTTGCGGCTCACCACGGCGTGCGCCGCGTCGAGGATCGTCTGGGTGGAGCGGTAGTTCTGCTCGAGTTTCACGACCTTGGCGTTCGGGTAGTCGGCCTCGAAGTCGAGGATGTTGCGGAGGTCGGCACCGCGCCACGAGTAGATCGACTGGTCGTCGTCACCGACCACGGCGAGGTTCTTCGATTTCGCCGCCAGGGCGCGGCAGATGAGGTACTGCGCGCGGTTCGTGTCCTGGTACTCGTCGACCATGATCTGCTGCCAGCGCGCCTGGTAGCGGGCGAGCACGTCGGGATGGTTCTCGAACAGCTGCACCGTGCGCATGAGGAGGTCGTCGAAGTCGACCGCGTCGTCCTCGGTCAGCTGCCGCTGATATGCCTCGTACACGCGCGCCGCCGTCTCGTCGTAGTAGTTGTTCGCCTGACGCAGCGCCGTCGCCACGTCCGCCATCTCATCCTTGCGCTGGCCGATCCACGCGAGCATGCCGCTGGGCCCGAAGCGCTTCTCGTCGAGGTCGAGGCGGCGCAGGACGCTCTTCACAAGCGCGACCTGGTCGGCACGGTCGTAGATCGTAAAGCTGCGCGTCAGACCGATGGCCGTGCCGTCGCGACGCAGGATGCGGGCGCAGATGCTGTGGAACGTGCCGATCGTCGCCTCGCGCGCCGCTTCCTCGCCGATGAGCCCCGCGATGCGGTCGCGCATCTCCCCGGCCGCCTTGTTCGTGAACGTCACGGCCAGGATCTGCCACGGCTTGTAGCTCGTGGCGATGAGGTACGCCACGCGATGCGCGAGGACGCGCGTCTTGCCGCTTCCGGCGCCCGCAAGGATGAGCAGCGGGCCGGACAGGTGACTGACCGCCTCCGCCTGCGGCGGGTTCATGCGGTCGAGGATCTCCTTGGCCGAGAGGCGCGCGGGAGCCGGGGACGGAGCGACATCGGGCATCCACCCGATTCTACGGGTGTCCCGTGCCCGCCGCTGCCGGTCTGGCAGGGTCTAGCGGCGGCGGTCGGCCCGCACGCGGACGCGTTCGACGGGACGCTTGGTCCGCTCGAGGATGACCCCGACCGCGAGCACGATCAGGGCAATGGCGAGTTCCATGCGGTCACCGATGCATCGTTCGTGCCATCCCGTTGCGCAGCCAGGACGTCACGCGGGTGGCTCGAGATCGCTCGGCTCGATGCGCAGCAGTCCCGGGACCTGTCCGAACAACCAGAGGTCGTCCAGCGCCGCCTTCGCGCGGTCGAGCCCTTCCGGGACGAGGAACACCGCGGCGGCGCCCCCCTTGGCACTGTGGAAGGCGAGCAGCGCTCCGTCCGGGCTCGGCATCCAGACGATGCCGCCGATCGCGTCCGGCTGCCCGGTTGCGAAGTCGAATTGCCAGGCCGCGACCAGGTCGAACGTCCTCGGGCTGAGGACGCTCAGCTGACGGTCCACCGGGGCGTACGCCCAAACGCCACGGTCGTCGACGGCGACGCCGCTCGGCGACTCCACGGGGGCGTTCGTAACCTCGCCGCTGGCGATATCGATACGGTCGATGCCGCCCGACACGTCGGAGGTGACCCAGACCGCCTCGTCGGTGACGTCCATGTCGCTCGCGCCGTAGCCGACCGCATACGTCTCGGCGATCTCGGCGGCGTCGGTGTCGACGAGGTACACCTCCTCTCGCTGCCGGTTCAGGACCCACAGACCGCCCGGACCGGCTTCCATCGCGAAGATCGAGCTCGACAGGGTGAAGTCGATGGTCCCGGTCACCTCGCCCGTCGCCGGATCGACGCGCTGGATCTGCTGGATGAGGTCCTGGAACGTGGCGACCCACAGCGCGCCGCCCGCCCAGGCGATCGTGCATGCGTCGGTGTCGAAGCTGGTGAGCTCGCGTCGGACGGTATTCGTCGCCGCATCGATCTCGATCACCGAACCCGACCCGACGAGCGTGACCCACAGGGCGCTCTCGTTCGCCGCCAAGCCGCACACCGGGCCGTCCAGCTCGATCGTGGCGATGGCGCGGTCGCCAAGCTCCTGTGCCGCGGGGAGCTCGACCTCCTCCCAGGCGGGACTGGCCGACGCCGGTGACGCGGCGCCCGAGCCAGGCGTCGACGGGTTCGCTGACGCCGGGATCGATGCGGGCGCGCCGGCGCTCTCCGACAGCGGCCCGCAGCCGGCCGCCACGACCGCGAGCAGCGCGATGAGCCCCTTCCGGCGCATGCCGTCATCATGCCCGATCGGGGCAAGTCACCCTTCGCGGACGTATCCCGGCTGCACCTGGACCGTCGCATTGGGCTGGGAGCTGAGCGAAGGCCATTCCGATGCGATCTCGACGGCCTGCTCGATGCTGTCCGCCTCGAGGATCACGAAGCCGCCGAGGATCTCCTTCGCCTCAACGTACGGGCCGTCGGTGACCACGATCCCATCGCCCTGACGCCCGCGACGCAGCGTCTTCACCGTGGCGGCGTCCGCGAGCTCCTCGCCGCCGACGATGTGGTCGCGATGCTTCCCGAACCACGCCGTGTGGCGCTCGACGTCGGCCTGCTGCTGCTCGGGGGTCCACGTCTCCCAGTCCGCGAGATCCTCGGGGCTCAGCCAGTTGAAGAGGACATAGCGCATCGTCGTTCGTCTCCTGCTCGCGGCGCCCGCCTGGCGCCCTCGAACGGTACGACGCGCGGCACCGGTGACGCCTCGACAAATCTGCCGAGGCCGATCGGGGAAGATGGACCGATGCCGCCCGATCTCGAGATCCGTCCGATCCGCCCAGACGAATACGACGCGGTCGCCGACCTCAACGTCCGCTCGTACCGGACGATCTACGACGACCTGGGCGACTATGAGGCCGTCCTGCGTCGGGTTGCGCATCGTGCGCGCGCAGTGGACGTCCTCGTCGCCCTCCTGAACGGGCAGCTGGCGGGGACGGTGACCTACGTGCCAGGGCCGGGTCCCTACGCCGAGGGAGACGACCACGACGCGGCGTGGATCCGGATGCTCGCCGTGGAGCCGGGCGTCGAGCGCCGTGGCGTGGGCCGTGCGTTGACCGTTGCCTGCATCGAGCGGGCCCGCGCACAGGGTCGCGCGCGGATCCTTCTCAACACCGGTGAGCCGCAGGTGGCGGCGCAGCGCCTCTACGAGGGCCTCGGCTTCCACCGCCTCCCCGAGCTCGACGAACACGTCGAGGACGACTTCTGGCTCCGCGCCTACGGCCTCGAGCTGCGCTGACCCGCAGGAACGCGACGCCCGCACGCCATGCGACATCGTCCGTCATCCATCGACGGTGGATCTATGCTCGCGCGGTGACGGAGCGTCGCGCCCCACTCGGCCGCCCGGCGATGGCCGTGCTTGTGGCCACGTTGAGCGTTCTCGCCGGGTGTGGCTCGCCGTTGTTCGCGGCCTTTCC
>DASVFG010000115.1:0-12932 GCA_036380155.1 Candidatus Limnocylindria bacterium | reverse complement strand
CGTCGTCGACCCGCTCGAGATGATCGCGGACATCGGCGCCGATGCCCTCCGCGTCGCGCTCGTGTCCGGCAACGCGCCGGGCGTCGACCAGCGCCTCACCCCGTCGAAGCTGACGGGGGGCCGGAACTTCACGAACAAGCTCTGGAACGCGGCGCGCTTCGTCCTCGGCGCGCAGCCGGTGACCGGTGCGGCCGACGACCGCGCAGCCGAGCCGACCCTCGCCGTGCGCTGGATCCGATCGCGCATCGCCGCGGCCACCGAGACCGCGACGCGCCAGCTGGACACCCTGGACCTGGCGGGCTATGCCGCGACCGTCTACGAGCTCGCCTGGAGCGACTACTGCGACTGGTTCCTCGAGATGGCGAAGGTCGACCTCCGCCGTGAGGACGCGACCGATGCGGATCGGGCGGCGACCTGGACTGCGGCCGCCACGGAGCTCACGAACCTGCTCCGCCTGCTCCATCCGCTCATGCCGTTCGTCACCGAGGAGATCTGGTCGGCCATGCGCGAGGTGGTCCCCGACGCGACGGTGGGGGAGGAGCTCCTCGTGCGCGCCGCGTGGCCGCGGCCCGCCGCTCGCGACCCGGAGGCGGAGCGCGCGTTCGATGACCTGGCCGCGCTCGTCCGGGGCGTCCGCAACCTCCGCACCGAGGCGGCGATCGAGGCCGCGGCGTGGGTGCCGCTCGTCGTCGACCCGGTCGACGAGCGGTCCGCGATGGCGCTGGCGAACGTGGAGCCGTACCTGCGGACGCTGGCGCGCGCCCGACCCATCGACCACCACGCGGACGGCCCCCGTCCCGAGCTCGTCACCGCCAGCCCGCTCGGCGCGGCGTGGCTGGGTGTCGACGCATCGGCCGTGGCGGCCGTCGCCGAACGGCGGGCCGGCCAGCTCGCGGAGCTGGAGCGGAACATCGAGCGCGTCCGCGAGCTGTTGGCGAACGAGTCCTTCGTCGGCCGCGCACCGGCGGCCGTCGTCGAGCGTGAGCGTGCTCGGCTGGCCGACCTCGAACGGGAGCGCGCGCAGCTCGTTTCGGGCGCCTGACCCGATCGGGCCATGGCGGAACCGCGCCGATGCGCTGGTAGAATCGCGCCGCCGCCCCAACCCGACGAGGACCACCCACCGCCATGTCGTTCCTGAGACGCAAGAAGCCCGACGCCGCCGCCCCGCCGCCGCCGACCCCCACGCACGAAGAGGTCACGGCGCAGGAGTACCTGCTGCGCCTCGCGTTCGTGGCGCGCAGCAGCGACGGCCTGCGACTGCCGGCCGATCCCGGCGTCGCCGCGGCGCTACCCGGAATCGTCGAGCCGTTGAGCCAGACGCCGGTCGAGACGGTCGAGCCGCTCCCGCTCGAGTACTCGGACGCATCCCCGGCGATCGAGCGCTTCAACGAGGTCCAGCAGTGGGTCCTGGCGCGGCGCGATGTCGGGCCGATCGCGCGGCACGGGCTCTACGTCCTCGAGCTGACCGATGCGCTCGACATGACGGTCGACACGTTCTCCGCGGGACTCCTCCACGGCGACACCGACACGAGCGGCTACCCCGACTACAACGCGATCGTCGGCGGCCTCGCCTCGCACTGGGACGAGCTGTCCGGCGAGCTCATCGTGCGCGCCGTCGTCGGCTGGGGCGGCAAGGGGCTGCGCGGCGACACCGAGCGCATCGGCCAGAAGCTCCTCAGCTCGCTCTACCAGCAGGTCCTGGCCTCCGGGTTCACGCTCGGCGAGGCCGAGTCCGCGCGCCTGCCCTCGATCGGCGGTCGCAGCGGCCTCGTGTGCGCGCACTGCGGCTTCGAGGCCGGCAACGCGGGCGCCTTCTACTGCCCGAAGTGCGGCATGCGCATGGTCCGCGGGGGCTGATCGCCGGGTAGTACGTTCGGGCTGGCCCGCACCCGCCCGAGTCCCATTGTCCTCCGGTCCCGCGAACGGGACGATGGTGCTGTCCGTCACCGCACGCCACAGCACTCCACCACAAGGAAGAGCAATGGAGCGACCCAAGATCCTGCTCGCCGTGAACGGCGAGACCGAGAGCTACCGTGATGCGCTCACGCGTGCCGGGTTCGAGCCCGTCGACGCGGCCGGGCACGCCACGGCGGCTGCCGACCTCGCCGTCATCGACTGCGATCTCGACGCCGCGACGGTCGTCGCCGTGGCGAGCTCCCTCGCCGGCAATCCGCCGACGCCGGCACTGCTCCTCCTCGGAGAGTCGACCGAGATCCCGACCGGTGTCGGCAGCGGGATCGACGAGATCGCCCTCAAGCCGCTCCCGGCCGATGCCCTCGTGTACCGCCTCCAGGCGCTCCTCATCCGCACCGGGCGCCATCTGCCGATGGAGTCGAACGGCTGGGCGGACGAGGACGCCATGGCGAGCGGCGCGATCGGCGAAGGCCACGTCGTCAGCGTCTTTGCCCCCAAGGGCGGCGTCGGCAAGACGACGATCTCGGTGAACATGGCCGTCGCCATCCGGCAGCAGACGCGGGCCGAGGTGCTCCTCTTCGATGCCGATGTCGGTGTCGGCAACGTCTCGTCCGTGCTCGATGTCCCGTATCGCCTCGGCCTGGCGGACCTCGCCGACAGCGCGCCGGAGGACTGGACCGACCAGGCCTTCGAGCAGGCCGTCAGCACCCATGCCGAGACTGGCGTCAAGGTCCTCACCTGGGGCACCGATCCGGCGCAGTCCGAGAAGGTGACCGTCGACCTCCTCCTCGCCGCCCTCCGCTGGGCACGAGCACACCACACCTACGTCATCGTCGACAACCACCCCGGCTACGACGACCGCACCATGGCCATGCTCGCGGTGGCGAACGAGATCTTCCTCGTCGTCACGCCCGAGGTCGGCGCGGTGCGCAACAGCTCGCAGTTCCTCGAGCTCGCCCGCGAGCTCGGCCTCGGGAACGTCGTCAAGGTCGTCGTGAACCGCGCCAACCATGGCATCCGGACCCAGGACATCGCGACCTCGCTCGGTCTGCCCATCTCGGCGACCGTCGAGAGCAACGGGCCGAAGGCGGTCATCTCCTCGAACGAGGGGAAGCCGGTCGTCACGAAGTTCCCGCGCGAGAAGATCTCCGACGACCTCCATCGCGTCGCCCGGCTCGTCACCCATCCCGAGGGTGAGGCGGCTCCGGCCACCGCCCGCGCGGCCCGTCATTGGTGGACACGCTTCGGGACACGCCCCACCGAGGCCTGATCCGACCACGTTCGCGTCGTCGGCCGTTCGCTCCGACGGGCCGATGACAATCCGCGCCGGGTGCGCGGTTCCGGGCCGAACACGGAACGCACCGGCCGATGCCATCGGTTGCCGGTAGCGGCCCCGTGCGCCATGATCCCGTCCCGTGCCGACCTACGACTACCAGTGCCGCTCGTGCGGCACCGTCACCGAAGTCATCCACCCCATGAGCGAGGACGGTCCGTCCGTCTGCGACCAGTGCGGTGGCGCGCTTCGTCGCGTCCTGTTCCCGGCCGGCATCATCTTCAAGGGATCCGGCTTCTACCGCACCGACTCGCGCGCATCGGGCCCGAGCACGAACTCCGGCTCGAGCTCGGGATCGACGAGCGGCAGCGGCAGCGCGACGGCCACGTCTCCATCAACGAGCCCCGATGGTGGCGGAGCGGCAGCATCGACGCCCGAGACGAAGGGCACGACCTCGGAGTCGACCTCGTCGAGCGGGGGTCCGTCCTCGGACTAGGTGTCCAGCCGCCGATCGGCTCGGCGGCGCAGGTTCAGGCCGACTGCGCCTGCCGGGTTCCGCAGCGTCGGCAGAAGCGGGCGTTCGCCGACAGCGACAGGCCGCATTGGCCGCAGCTCTGGACGCCGATGTTCGCGGCCGCGCTGGCCACCTCGCGTGCCGATGCCTCCCAGAATCCCCCGGGTCGGGCGCCGATCTGCGCGGACGAGACCGTCGCGCCACGCGACCGATAGGGAAGGACGGCCGGGCGTTCGGCGGTGACGGGACCCTCGCCCGGATCGCCGAGCCCGAGCAGGTCGAGCTGTGCACGGCGAGCCGCGACTTCTGGGCTGTCGTCCTCGGCGGCGAGGGGCGCGGCCGGCTCGCTGGGCTCGTGGCGCTGCGGGAAGCGGAGGATCGTCTCGCTGATCGGCCCGATCGACGGGGCCGGTGGGCGTTCCGCAACCGGCTCGGGCTCGGCCTCGGCGACCAGCTCCGGCTCGGGCTCTGCCTCGGCGACGAGCTTCGGCTCGGGCTCGACCTCGGCGACCAGCTCCGGCTCGGGCTCCACCTCGGCGACCAGCTCCGGCTCGGGCTCCACCTCGGCGACCAGCTCCGGCTCGGGCTCCGCGATCTCCAGGTGCAGCTCGGGAGCGGCGATCGGCGTGGGATCGGCGACGTCGTAGGCAGCGTCCGCCTCCCAGGCGGCGACGCGTACGACGCGTGGCGCCTCGGGCTCGGGCTCGATCTCGGCGGCCACCGGCTCGGGTTCGACCTCGGCGGCCGGCCGGTCGAAGCTGGGGAACGGCGGCTCCTCGAGGGCGGCGGCGTCTGCCGCCACCAGCCAGGACTCCGCGTCGGCGGCGACGGGCTCCGCGGTGGCGGCAGCGTCCCAGCCCGCGATGGCCGCGGCGGCGGTCGGCTCGACCTCGGCGGCGGTCGGCTCGGCCTCCGCGACGAGCGGCTCGATCTCGACCTCGAACTCGACCTCGGGCATCTCCTCGGCGGCGGCGAGCGGTTCGGCCGGTGGCTCGCTCACGAGGGCCGCATCCTCGGCGGGCTCCGAGGGGGCTGCGGCCAACTCGTCATCCGCCGTGGCAGCGGTCGCACCTGCGGCCGCATCGGTCTCGGGCCAGCCCTCGACGTGCGCGCCATTGCCGTTCCCGCCACCGACGACCATGTCGGACTCCGGCCACGGCTGGAGGCCGAGGCGGCGCTGGATGTCGTCGTCCGACATCGCCGGCGGTTCGGCCACGGCGGTGGCGCCGGTCGCGGCGCCCTGGAACGAGGCGGCCAGCCGGTCGCCGAGATCGTCCGTCCCGGCGATCGGCGCGCAGGATCGGCAACGCCCGGCGTCGTCGTTCCAGCAGTTCACGCAGGTGTACTGGCGGCACCCGATGCAGAAGTTGAACGACTCGTGGAAGGCCTCGAGCTGCGCGGAGGCGAGCTGCGCCTCCTCGCCGCGCATCGCGTCGCCCATGGCGTCGGACAGGGCGTCCTGGCTGGTGAGGTAGTTCTTGAGCCCACCGATGATCCCCCGCGTCTTGCGCAGCGGGTTCAGTCGCGTCGGCGCGGTGAACTCGTAACGGGTCCCGCAGCGCTCGCAGAATGACTCAGTGAGTGTCTCTACCAAGGGTGGTCTCGTGCTTCACCGGCGGTACAGCCATGCCGGAATCGGGGTGCGAAGTATACCGATGGCGTCCAGCCGGACCCTATCGGCGCATTGGTACCCGTAGAACGGCCGTTCGTACTCCGCGTGCTAGGATCGGCCGCGATGGGCATCCTGTCGCGCGTC
The DNA here is from genome assembly GCA_036380155.1 of Candidatus Limnocylindria bacterium. Taxonomy (GTDB): domain Bacteria; phylum Chloroflexota; class Limnocylindria; order QHBO01; family QHBO01; genus JACDBZ01. The sequence continues at coordinate 7,475 of DASVFG010000115.1, read as the reverse complement.
GAGGCGTTCCTCGAACGCTTCCTCGAAGCCCCGGCCGGCAGGTTGGGCGCATCGATCCAGCCGGTGAGCCTGGCGAAGCGGATCGAGCGGGCAATGGACACGAACAAGTCGTACCGCGATGCGGGCGTCATCGTGCCGAACCACTACGACCTTCACCTGCACCCGAACGACTTCGCCGCATTCTCCTCGTACCGCAGCTCGCTCGAGGACGACCTCGCGCATGGCGTGATCGCTCGCGCACGGCATGAGCGGTATTCGCTCGTCGCGCGGCCGCGCGTCCAGCTCATCGCCGACGAGTCGATCCGACGCGGCGAGATCCGGGTGGCGGCCAACGTCGTGGACGAGCGCGGCGATCGGCTCCAGGAGGCGGCGAAGATGCCGGCCAGCTCCGACACGGTCGTGTTCGACCGGCCGAGCGGCGCCGATGCGCCCGACTCGGCGCGCCGCGCCTATCTCCTCGTCAGCACCCGCGGCAGCCGGCCCGTTCAGTTCGACCTCGGCGGGGCGCTCATCGGCATCGGGCGTGCAAGCGACAACGACGTGATCGTCGATGACCCGATGGTGAGCCGCCACCACTGCCAGCTGAAGCTCCAGCACGGGGCGTACAGCTTCGCGGACCTCGGCTCGCGGAACGGATCGACGGTGAACGGCCAGCCGGTCAGCCAGATCGCGCTCGGGCCGGGGGACCGGATCCGCGTCGGCGACACCGAGATCGAGTTCCAGGTGCGCGGCGGATGACGGGCGACATTCTCCGCGTCGTGCTCCTCGTCCTGCAGCTCGGCTTCGTCGCACTGCTCTACCTGATCCTGGCCCGCTTCGCGGGCTCCCTGCTCCGCGACCTGCGCAGCGCGGAGCAGACCCAGCTCGCGTCGCAGTCGGGGATCGGCCGCCTCTCGGTCCTCGAGTCGCCGGCCGACGAGCCGCCGAACGGGACGACGATCGCCCTCGGGCCGATCAACTCGCTCGGGCGGAACGTGAACAACACGATCTTCGTCGAGGACGACTTCGTGTCGGCCACCCACGCGATGCTCACGTTCCGCGGCCGCAGCTGGTTCGTGGAGGACCAGGGCAGCACGAACGGGACGTACGTCAACGGCCATCGCATCGACCGCCCGGTGGCGCTCAGCTTCGGCGACGAGCTGACGATCGGTCGGGTCCGGATGCGGCTCGACCGGTGATCGGCGGCTGATGCGGCTCACCTGGCGCGGGGCCGAGCTCGGCCTGCTCGTCCCGATCCTCCTCCTCGTCCCGCTCGGGTTCATCGTCACCAACGTCGCGCTCACCGGGACGTTCGAGCCGGGGCCGCTCGAGCTGGCGCTGGGGTACGTGGCGCTGTTCGTCGGCGCGCACCTCGTCCTCGTGGCGTTCGGCCATCGCGGCGACCAGCTCATCCTGCCCGCGGTCGGGGCGATGGGCGCGATCGGCATCGTCATCCTCAACCGGCTGCCGCAGGACCTCGCCGGCACGGCCGGCTTCGGCGTCGAGCTCGGGATGACCGCCACGCAGCTGCTGTGGTTCGCGGTCGGCATGGTCGTCATGCTCGTCATCGCCATCGGCCTCCGCGACGACGGCATCCTGCGGCACTACAAGTACACGTGGGCGGCGATCGGGATCGCCCTCCTCGTCGCGACGCTCCTCATCGGGTACGAGGTGAACGGCGCGCGGCTGTGGATCGACCTCGGCCCGGTGAGCGTGCAGCCGGGCGAGTTCCTGAAGATCGTGCTCGTCGTCTTCCTCGCGGGTTACCTCGCCGAAACGCGGACGCTGCTGACGAGCGCCCGCATGCGCATCGGCTTCCTGTCGGTCCCGCCGCTGCCGTACTTCCTGCCGATGCTCGCGCTGTTCGGCGTGGTCATGCTCATGGCCGTCCGCCTCAACGACCTCGGCACGGCGCTCCTCTTCTTCGGCATCTTCCTGACGATGCTGTTCGTGGCGACCGGGCGGCGCTCGTACGTCCTCATCGGCCTCATCCTGTTCGTGGCGGGCGCGTTCGTCGCCTACCAGCTGTTCGGCCACGTCCAGCTCCGCGTCAACGTCTGGCTCGACCCGTTCGCCGATCCGCTGGGCGCCGGGTTCCAGCCCGTGCGCGCCATCTACGCGTTCGGCCGCGGCGGGATCTTCGGGGAGGGGCTCGGCCAGGGCCTCGTCACCCTCGGCGGATCGCTGACGATCCCGTTCGTCCACACCGACTTCATCTTCACCGCCATCGCCGAGGAGCTCGGGCTGCTGGGAGCGTTCGCGCTGCTCGCCTTCGCCGCCGTGTTCGTGTTCCGCGGGCTGCGGATCGCGGCGCTCGCCCGTGACGATTTCGGGGCGCTGCTGGCCGTGGGCCTGACCGCGAGCCTCGGGCTCCAGACGCTCATCATCATCGGCGGCAACACGAAGCTCATCCCGCTCACCGGCATCACGCTGCCGTTCGTGAGCTACGGCGGCTCCAGCATCCTCGCCTCGTTCATCATGGTCGGGCTGCTGCTCGCGATCAGCCACCGGAGTGCCACCGGCGCCGATGCGGACGCGGCCGGATGATCGCCACCAACGTCCGCCGCCTCGCCTTCTACCTCGTCCTCGCCTTCGCGCTCGTCTCCGGCAGCGTGGTGTGGTGGCAGGTCGTCGAGGCCCAGGCGCTCGCCACGCGCGCCGACAACCCCGAGGTCATCGCTGCGCGCCGCACCCTGCTGCGCGGCTCGATCTTCGACTCGACCGGCCAGCTCCTCGCCAGCTCCGAGCTCGTGAACGGCCTGAGCGCGCGGACGTACACCGACCCCGCGTTCACGCACGTCATCGGGTACTCGAGCCTCCGCTTCGGGACGACCGGGCTCGAGCGCGCCTTCGAGGACCTGCTCGTCGGGCAGGCCGATCCGAACCCGCTGCGCCAGATCATGAGCGACATCCTCGACCGCCAGCCGGAGCCGCGGGACCTGACGCTCACCATCGACCGCCGCCTCCAGGACTTCGCCGCGGCCGAGCTCGGGGCCGATGCCGGCGCGGTCGTGGCGATCGACCCGCAGACCGGCGCGATCCTCGCCATGGTCTCGACCCCCACGTTCGACGCCACGGCCATCTCCGGCGACCCCGACGCCGCCCAGGACCCGATGGATGCGCTCCGCAACGACCCGGCGGAGCCGCTCCTCCCCCGCGCGCGCCAGGGTCTCTACGTCCCGGGCTCGATCATGAAGGTCTTCACCGCCGCCGCCGCGCTCGACGCCGGCGTCATCACGCCCGATACGACCTACGAGGACCAGCCACGCCAGGAGACCGAGGGCTTCGTCGTCGACGGCTTCACCATCCGCGAGCACGACCTCGGCGGCATCCAGCCCGGCCTGTGGCCGCTCTCCGAGAGCCTCCAGGTATCGAGCAACATCTTCTTCGCCCACGTCGGCCTCGAGCTCGGCGCGGAGGGGTTCCTCGATGCCGCTCAGCGCTTCGGGTTCTGCGAGCCGTCGACGATCGGTCCCGACGACCGTGCGCTCAACGTGTCGGCCAGCTTCGTGACCGCGCAGGCGGAGGACGGCTGCGCGCCGTTCAGTGGTGACGTCGAGCTCGCGACCGCATCGTTCGGGCAGGGCTCGACCGCGGTCACGCCCGTCCAGATGGCGCTCCTCGCCGCGGCCGTGGCGGGGGACGGGGTCATGCCGCATCCGTATGTCGTGAGCGACATCCGCGCCCACCAGGAGGGCGGCACGCCGAGCGAGACCGTCCTCCAGCGCCTCGGGTCGAGCGGCGGGACCCGCGTGATGAGCAGCGAGGCGGCGCGCGCCACGCGGTCGGCGATGCTCGACGCGGTGAACGGAGAGCTCGGTCGCCTCTACGCCGGGCAGGCGGACATCACCCTCTACGGGATCAGCAACCAGCGCGCAGCCGGCAAGACCGGCACCGCCCAGCTCGGCGGCGAGCAGGCGCCGCACTCGTGGTTCATCGGCTTCGCGCCCGCCCAGGACGAGGCGACGCCGGCCATCGCGATCGCGGTGCTCGTCGAGAGCGGGGGATCGGGCAGCGGCCGCGCCGCCCCGATCGGCGGGCGGGTCATGGCGGAGTACCTGCGCTTCAGTGGTGCGGGGGACTGATCGTGGCGTTGCTCTTGGTCATTGCTCGGTGAGTCTTGCCGTGCGAGTCCCCGAAGTGCGTTTGACGTCAGTCCGTCCTGTTGCCGCGCAGCGGAACTAACGGCCAACTTTCGGCCGATTCGCGCCCTCTGCCTGCCCAGGAGTTGTCCGCCATCGGTCCGCGCGGCCAAGCTGCGGGCCAACCGCGCGTCAACGTGGCCGTTAGTTCCGCTGCCGGGCAACTCACGACGACACGTGCGGGCCAACCACGCGTCAACCTGGCCGTTCGTTCCGCTGGCGGACACCTCGCACGACATGTGCGGGGCGTTCGTTCCGTGCCAGGACAGCTGACGCGAGGGCTCGCCCGCCGAAGGCCCGGCTGAACCGATTCGTAACGTGCTGGGGTATTGTTGAGCACAGGGTCGGGCTCCTGAGCGCCCACGTCCCACCCGGGAGGAGACCGAGAGCACCGTGAAGAACGTCCAGCAGCCCGCTGAGCGCGTCATCGCCAGCATCGAGCGCGTCATCGTCGGGAAGCACGTCGAGGTTCGGATGGCGCTCGTCGCCCTGATGTGCGAGGGGCACATCCTCATCGAGGACGTCCCGGGCGTCGGCAAGACGATGCTCGCCAAGGCGCTCAGCCAGAGCCTGGGGTGCAGCTTCCGCCGCATCCAGTTCACCCCGGACCTCCTGCCGTCCGACGTGACCGGCCTCTCGATCTTCAACCAGAAGACGACCGAGTTCGAGTTCCGGCCCGGACCGATCATGGCCCAGATCGTTCTCGCCGACGAGATCAACCGCGCCACCCCGAAGACGCAGTCCGCCCTCCTCGAGTGCATGGAGGAGCGGCAGGCGACGATCGACGGCATCACGCATCCGATGCCGAGCCCGTTCCTCGTGGTCGCCACCCAGAACCCGATCGAGTACGAGGGCACCTTCGCGCTTCCCGAGGCGCAGCTCGACCGGTTCATGCTCCGCCTCCGCCTCGGCTATCCGAAGGCGATGGAGGAGCTCGTCATCCTCGACGAGCAGAAGCGCCGTCACCCGATCGAGTCGGTCGAGCAGGTCCTCGGTATCGACGAGCTCCGCGAGATGCAGTCGCAGGTCAAGGAGGTGTACGTCGACCAGGCGGTGGCCGAGTACATCGTCCGCATCGTGCACGCCACCCGTGAGCATCCCGACGTCTATCTCGGGGCGTCGCCGCGCGGCTCCCTCAACCTCTACCGCGCCTCGCAGGCGTACGCCGGCCTGGCCGGCCGCGATTACGTGATCCCCGACGACGTCAAGCAGCTCGCCGTCGCCGTCCTCGCCCATCGGCTCATCGTGAAGAGCCAGGCCTCGCTCCGCGAGGTCGACCCCGAGCAGATCGTGCGCGAGATCCTGGCGTCGGTGCCCGTAGCCGAAGCGGCCGCCGTCCAGGAGACCAACCGCGCCCGCATCTCCTGACGGATCGGCTCGATGAGCCTCGTCGGCAGGCACCTCCGGCTCCTCTTCCTCGTCACGGCGCTCGTCGTTGCGGCATTCAGCACCGGGATCGATTTCCTCTTCTTCCTCGTCTATCTCACCGTGGCGATCGGGCTCGGCTCCTGGCTCTATGCGCGGCGCGGCCTGCGCTCGGTTCGCGCCGACTACCGGGTGCTCAACCCACGAACCCACGTCGGCGAGGTCCTCCAGGCGATCTACCGCGTCGAGAACCACGACCGATTCGGCAAGCCGTGGATCGAGTGCTGGAACGAGTCGACCCTGCCGTCGAGCCTTCCGGGCCGCGTGGTGGGTATCCCGGCACGCGGCACGAGGCAGTGGCTGGCGAAGGTGACCCTCACCCGGCGCGGGTCATACCGGCTCGGCGCGCTCCGCGTTCGAACCGGTGATCCGTTCGGGCTGTTCAGCAGCGAGATGGTCGTCGGGTCACCGACGAACGTGGTCGTGTTCCCGGAGGTCGTACCGCTGCCGCACTGGCGCCTCCCGCCGTCGCCGATCGACGGGACCACCCCGGTGCGCAAGCGCTACGAGGCGTCGAGCCCGCTCGTGAGCACCGTCCGACCGTACGTGCGCGGCGACGCCATCAACCGCATCCACTGGCTGTCGAGCGCGCGCCACGGCGAGCTGCACGTCAAGGAGTTCGACCTCGAGCAGGCCGCTGACCTGTGGCTGCTCCTCGACCTCGACCGCGGGGTCCATGCCGGGGTCGGGCCCGACGCGTCGGTCGAGACGGCGGTGACCATCGCCGCATCCGTTGCGCTCCGCACACTGGCCGACAACCGGTCGGTGGCGATGACCGCGTCGGCGCGACGCATCCAGGTCCATCAGCCCGATCGCGGGCCGCGCGTCGAGCAGAAGCTCCTCCATCTCCTCGCCAACGTCCAGGCCGATGGCACGAACCCGCTCGCCGAGGTCCTGACCGCCACGCTCCCACAGCTGCGCCGCGGGATGACGCTGTGCATCATCACCGGCTCGACCGATCGGACGTGGGTCCGCGGGCTGTCGGCCCTGCGACGCCGCGGGGTGGCGGCGCTCGTCATCCTCCTCGATCGCGCCTCGTTCATCGGCATCGAGGCCGACGAGCGGTCGGTCGCGGAGCTCAGCGCGGTGCGTCATGCGCTTGCCGAGTACGACATCGAGCACCGGCTCGTGAAGCGCGGTGACGCCATCGCCGATGCCATCGGCGGCCGGGTGCGGTCCCGTGCCTGACCTCCGCGAACGGCTCCTCTACCCGCGCGCGGGCTGGCTGAGCCTCGGCCTGCTGGCCGCCATGGCGCTCGCGCTCGCGTGGTCGGTGCAGGGCGCCGCCTGGCTGGAGCAGCTCGACTTCCTGGCGCCGCTCGCGGTGTGGGCCGTGCTCGCCGGCGCGCTCATCGGCGTGCTGCGCTGGACGATCGTCGTCTCGCTGCCGCTCGGCGCGCTCATCGGCGCGGCACTCGTCCTGTGGACGATCGGTGGCGAGTACTTCGTGGCGCTGAACCAGGTGGGCCGGCTGCTGGCGCTGCGTGGAGAGCTCATCGACTGGACGGTGATCGTCCTCGAGACCGGGTACCCGCCACAGATGTCACCGTACGCGCTCGGCATCGGCGCGCTCATGTGGGCGACCGCGTTCACCGCGTCATACGTGGTCTATCGCTACCACCGCGTGCTCGACGCGATCCTCCTCCTCGGTGCGGCGCTCATCGCGAACATGTCGGCCACCTTCACCGACCTGTTCGGTCACCTTCTCCTGTTCGTGATCGCCGCGCTCCTCCTCTGGCTGCGGGCCGCGCTCATCGTTCGGCAGGACGGCTGGCAGCGACGGCGGGTCAACGAGAACCTCGAGGTGCCGGCCTCCATCCTGCGCTCGGGCATCATCTTCGCCGGTGCCTCCGTGGCACTGGCGTGGATCCTCACCTCGGTCGCCGTGGCCGCGCCGCTCACCGGTGCGTGGCGCAGCCTCGACGGCGT
>DASVFG010000114.1:0-2126 GCA_036380155.1 Candidatus Limnocylindria bacterium | reverse complement strand
GCGGCGCCTAGGCTGACGGGGACATGCGCACGTTCCGCTACTCGCGATGGGACGGGTCCCAGCAGGGCCCGGACTTCGACGCGGACGACGTGCTCGACGCCCTGTCCGACGACATCCTCGCCGAGGGCGACGTGCGCCGCGCGCTCCAGCGGCTCATGCAGCGTGGCCTGCACGGCACGCGCGGCGGCGACATTCCCGGCCTGCGGCGCATCCTCGAGCGGCTGCGCGCCCGGCGGCAGGAGGAGCTCGAGCGCGCCAACCTCGACGGTGTCCTCGACGGCATCGGCGAGCGGCTCGAGGCGATCATCGGCCAGGAGCGCGCCGGCATCGAGCGCAGGACGCATGAGGCGGAGCAGCGTGCCCTCGATGCCGAGCCGGGTGATGCGCAGGACCAGGCGCGGATGGCAGAGCAGGTGATGCGCCGAACGGCGCGCCAGCGCGAGAACCGCCTCGACGCCCTTCCCGACTCGCTCGCCGGCCGTCTCAACGGTCTGCGTGACTACGAGTTCCTCGACGACGAGGCGCGCGACGCCTACGCGGCGCTCACCGACGAGCTGCGCCAGCAGATGCTGCAGACGTACTTCCAGGGGCTCAAGGATGGGGTGCAGGGTGTCACGCCGGAGGACCTCGCCGGCGTCCGCGAGATGGTCCGCGACCTCAACGCGCTCCTCGAGAAGCACGCGACCGGCGTCGACACGACAGACGACTTCGCGGCCTTCATGGCCGCCCACGGCCGCTACTTCCCACCCGACCTGGCCGACACCGATGCGCTCATCGCCCACCTTCACCGCCAGGCCTCGCAGATGGCGTCGCTGCTCAACAGCATGAGCCCGCAGATGCGCGACGAGCTCCGCGAGCTCATGGACGACCTCCTCCGCGACGACCGGCTGCGGGTCGACATGGCACGCCTCGCCGGCAACCTCCAGGCGGCGCGGCCCGACCTACCGTTTGGCGAGCCGTATCCGTTCGACGGCGACGAGCCGATGGGCCTGGCCGACGCGATGGCCGCCATCGATCGGCAGCAGCAGTACGACGCCATGGAGGAAGCCCTCGGCGCGGCCCGCGACCCGGACGCGCTCGAGCGGGTCGACCCCGATGCCCTGCGGGATCTGGCCGGTGACGACGCGATCGACGACCTCGAGCAGCTCCGCGAGCTCACCCGCACGCTCGAGGAGGCGGGCTACCTCGAGCGTGACGGCGGCCGCCTCGACCTCACCCCGCGCGCCGCGCGAAAGCTCGGGATGCGGGCGCTGACCGATATCTTCAGCCGCCTCCGGCGTGAGGGCTTCGGCGGCCATGCGCTTCCGCGTCCGGGACGCGGCGGCGAGCCGACCGAGGAGACGAAGCCCTACGAGTGGGGCGACACGTTCTCCGTCGACATCAACCGCACGCTGTTCAACGCCATGGCTCGTGGTGGGGTCGGCACGCCGCTATCCATCGGCCCGGAGGACTTCGAGGTGGGTCGCACGGAGGAGACGACGACGTCGTCGACCGTCCTGCTCCTCGACATGAGCCGCTCGATGCTCCTGCGCGGTTGCTCATCGGCCGCCAAGCGGGTGGCGATGGCGCTCCACACGCTCATCCACACGAAGTACCCGCGCGACAAGCTGTACGTCGTCGGCTTCGCGTACTACGCCCGTCAGCTGAAGCCGGAGTCGATCCCGACGCTCTCGCCGTACGAGTTCGAGTACGGAACGAACCTCCAGCACGCGCTCATCATCGCGCGTCAGCTGCTCGGTCGATCGATCGGCGGCAACAAGGAGATCGTCGTCATCACCGATGGCGAGCCCACGGCCCACATCGACCACGGGCAGGTCGAGTTCGCCTATCCGCCCACGCTGCGGACCGTGCAATCGACCCTCCGCGAGGTGGGCCGATGCACCCGCGAGGGCATCGTGATCAACACGTTCATGCTCGAGCGCTCGCGGTACCTGTCGGAGTTCGTGGACCTCATGTCGCGCATCAACCGCGGCCGGGCGTTCTACGTCGAGCCCGAGCACCTGGGGGAGTACGTGCTCGTCGACTACGTCTCCAAGCGCACGAGGCGCGTGGCGTAGGTCGAGGGTCTGGGCTCCCGCTCGGGATAAATGCGCTGGGGGTGACCGTTATTGCGCCATTGGGCGGAC
>DASVFG010000113.1:0-12125 GCA_036380155.1 Candidatus Limnocylindria bacterium | reverse complement strand
TCGACCGCGAGGGGCTGTCCCACGGGGTCGACCTCGACGCGCTCCTGGCTGCAGCACGCTTCGCCAGCGAGACGCTCGGTCGCGACCTGGCGACGAAGGTGGGTACGGCCGGCGGCTGGCGCGTACCATAGGCGGCCGAATGGACGCCGATCCCGCCACCGCCGCCCCGCGGCCGCTCATCCTCGACGTCGACACCGGGATCGACGACATGCTCGCGCTGCTCATCGCGGCGACGAGCCCGGAGCTGAACCTCCGCGGCGTCACCTGCGTCGCCGGCAACGTCGAGATCCATCACGTCGCCCGCAACACCGGAAAGATCCTGCGCATGGTCGGCCGCGGTGACGTCCCGGTCAGCATCGGCGCGGCGCGGCCCCTCGTTCGGCGCCTGCGCACCGCCCCCGACACCCACGGGCCGACCGGCACCGGCTACGTCGAGCTGCGCGGCGAGGACCGCCAGCTCGGCACGACCGAGTACACCGCCATTCCCGCCAGCCGTTACCTCGGCGCGCACGTGGCGCGCCACCCCGGGGAGATGACCGTCCTCGCGCTCGGGCCGCTGACGAACATCGCGTCCGCCGTCCAGAACGGCGTCGACCTGGCGGACGGCGCGCGTGACGTCATCTGGATGGGCGGCACGCTCGAGGAGCGCGGTAACACGACCGAGACCGGCGAGTGGAACGCCTGCGTCGACCCCGAGGCCGTCGAGGCCTGCCTGGCAGCCGGCGCGATCGACCGCATCTTCCCGCTCGACGCGACCCAGGACGTGGTGTTCACGATGCACGACCTCCGCGACCTGCCGGACACCCACCTCGCCGGCATCGTGCGCGACGCGGTCCGCTTCTACGTGGGCTTCCACCAGCAGGCGGACGGCATCGACGGCGCGTACCTCCACGACCCGGTCGCCCTCATCGGCTCGCTGCTGCGCCCGGACCTCGTGACCGAGACGGTCGACGAGGTCCTCGCCTGCGACACGAGCGCCGATCCCTATCTCGCCGGGAGCCTGTACCGCGCGGAGACGGACCACCGCCCCGCGGTCACGCTCGCCACGGCCATCGACGTCGACGGCATGAAGCACGAGCTCGTCACGCGCCTCGCCCGCGCGGTCGGCGCCCCAGCCGGCTGAGCTCGGACCGCACGGAGGAGGGTCGCTCAATGGTTGCCAGATGGATCGCCGCGATCGTGGCGTTCCTCGTTGTCGCGTTTATCGGGATCGTCGGGTTCGGAGACTTCTCCACCGGCATTGATCCGGACAACTTCTTCGACACCGAGGGGGCGAACTCATTTGCGCTCATCCTCGCGGTCGCGGCCGTCGTCGCCTTCGTGGCCTATGTCGCCGTGGAGTACCTGCAGACTCGCTCGCTGCAGTCGATCACCCGGCAGTTCGACACCCGCACGCTCGTCCTCATGCCGATCGCGATCGCGATCAACATCATCCTGGGTGCGACCGTCGCGAACGCCCTGAAGATCCCGGTCTACCTCGACAGCATCGGCACGATCCTCGTTGGCGCCCTGGCCGGACCGATCGCTGGTGCGCTGACCGGCTTCCTGTCGAACCTCCTGTGGACCTACGTGATCCCCGCCCCGTTCCAGAACGGCCCGGCGGCGGCGTTTGCGATCGTGGCGGCCGTCATCGGCCTCCTCGCCGGCGTCGTCGGTCGCGTCGGCTGGCTACGGCCGAGACCGAATCGCCCGCTCGGCCAGCTCGGCGTGGCGGCGGTGATCACGGTGGCCGTCGTGCTCGGCATGGCCTACCTCGCGTATCTCGGATGGACGTCGCCGGCCTTCGGCGGCGAGGTGAACTTCGACGTCGCCGGCTCCGACGCGATCTTCACCGTCCTCGGCTGGCTCGTGCTGCTCCTCGTCGGCGGCACGATCGTCGGGCTGCTTGCCCTGCTGTTCGTCCGACGCGACCTGACCGCCGCCTACGTCGTGATCGCCGGGCTGGGGACGGGCATCATCGCCGCGCTCATCAGCGCGCCGATCAGCGCCGGGGTGTTCAGCGGTGTAACCGGCGGGGGCACCGACTTCCTCGTCGCGGCCATGCGCCAGGCGGGGGCGGAGATCGGCGCCGCCACCCTCGGCCAGGGGCTCATCAGCGACCCGATCGACAAGATCACGACGTTCTTCGTCGTCTACCTCATCGTGAGCGCGATGGCCCGCCGAACGAAGGCCCGATTCCCGCAGGGCGAGCGGCTCCTCGAGGAGAGCGAGGCGGACGTCACGGACGACAGCGAGTGGCGGGGGGCGCCCGCCTGACGAGCGACCGTGGGCTGCCGGCCGCGATCGGCCGTCCCGGCCCGAGCCCCGTCCATCGGCTGAACCCGCTCACCAAGGCGACGCTGGCGACGGTCACCTCGATCGCCGCCGTCGTCGTCGGCGGGATCGTCGGGCCGGTCCTGCTCGTCGGCGTTCTTGTGCTGGCGCCGGCCGCGGCGGCCGGTGTGCTCGGCCGTCTGCTGCGCACCGCGCTCATCCTCGCGCTGCCGATCGCGATCTCGGCGGTGCTCGTCAACGTGTTCTTCTTCCCGGGTGGCGAGACGGTCCTCGTCCGCCTCGGCCCGATCACGGCGACCGCGGAGGGGCTTGCCTTCGCCCTCGAGATCCTCGTCAGGATCCTCGCCATCAGTGGGGCGGTGACGCTCTTCTACCTCACCACCCGACCGGCCGACCTCGTGCTCGACCTCGAGCGTCGCGGGATCAGCCCGCGCGTCGCCTTCGTCGCCAACGCGTCCGTCCAGACGGTGCCGGCCATGGTCGAGCGCGCCGCGCAGATCACCGCCGCGCAGCGGGCACGTGGCCTCGACACCGAGGGCTCGGTCTGGCGACGGGTGCGCGGCATCGTGCCGATCGTCGGGCCGGTGATCCTCGGCTCGATCGCCGAGGTCGAGGAACGCACGATGGCCCTCGAAGCGCGCGGCTTCACGCGCCCCGGGCGACGCACCCTCCTGTGGTGGCCGGTCGACACGGGCTGGGAACGGCTCGTGCGCTGGGGCCTCGTCCTCGGCCTGGTGGCGCTGGTGGTGGCCCGCATCGGCGGCGTGGTGGGATGAGGGCGCACGCATGGCGCTGACGCTGCGCGGGGTCGGGTACCGCTACGCCGGGAGCACCGAGCCGGCGCTCCTCGACATCGACCTCGACCTGCCCGACGGCCGGGTCGTCGGCCTGGTGGGGGCGTCGGAGTCGGGCAAGACGACGCTCTGCCTCGTCGTCAGCGGTCTCGCGCCGCGGACGGTCGGCGGCCGCATCCGCGGGACGGTCGAGTTCGACGGCGCATCGGTCGACGACTGGCCGATGCATCGGCTCAGCCAGCGCATCGGGATCGGCTTCCAGAACCCCTCGACGCAGCTGTCGCAGGTGTCGGGCACGGTGTTCGAGGAGGTCGCCTTCGGACCGATGAACCTGGCGCTGGCGCGTGACGAGGTGCTCGAGCGGACGTGGTCGGCGCTCGCGGCGCTCCGCATCGACGGGCTCGCCGAGCGCGACCCGCGGCGCCTGTCCGGCGGGCAGCAGCAGCTGGTGGCGATCGCCGGGCTGCTCGCCATGCGGCCGTCGCACCTCGTCCTCGATGAGCCGACCGCGCAGCTCGACCCGGCCGGAACGCGCCTCGTCGGGGAGGCGATCGGCCGGCTCGCGGCGGACGGTGCCAGCATCCTCGTCGCGGAGCAGAAGACGGATCTCCTCGCCGACGTCGCCGACGACCTCGTGGTCCTCGATGGCGGACGCGTGGCGATGCGAGGCCCGGCCGCGGATCTCCTGGCGGACGCGGCGCTCGAGCGGCTCGGCGTCGCCCCGCCCGCGTCGATCCGGCTCGGTCGCACCGCCGAGGCCGCCGGCATCGACCCCGCATTTCTCGCCGAGGCGCGGTCGTGAGCGATCTCGCCGTCGAGGGACTCGTCCACGTCTACGCCGACGGTGGCGTTCGCGCGCTCGACGGCGTCGACCTGCGCATCGGCGCCGGGGAGCGGGTCGCGCTCATCGGCCAGAACGGGAGTGGCAAGACGACGCTCGTCCGGCACCTCAACGGCCTGCTGCGCCCGACGGAGGGCCGCGTGCTCGTCGACGGCGTCGACGCCGGGACGCTCACCGTCGCCCAGCTGGCGTCGCGCATCGGGCTCGTCTTCCAGGACCCCGACCGCCAGGTCTTCGCGGGCTCGGTGCGGTCCGAGATCGAGTTCGGGCCGCGCAATCTCGGTCGGTCAGGGGCAGCCCTGGGCACCGCCGTTCGCGAGGCGCTGGCCGCGACCGGGCTGGACGGCGAAGAGCGCACGAACCCCTATGACCTCGGCGGATCTCGGCGCAAGCTGCTGGCGCTCGCGTCGGTGCTGGCCATGGAGACCCCGGTCCTCGTGCTCGACGAGCCGACCACCGGCCAGGACGCGCGCGGCGTCGCCCGCGTGCGAGCGGTGATCGACCGCGCCTCGGCCGCCGGACGCACGGTCATCGCCATCAGCCACGACATGGGGTTCGTGGCCGAGGCGTTCTCGCGCGTGATCGTCATGCGCGCCGGGCGCGTCATCCTCGACGGGCCGCCGGCCACCGCGTTCGCGGAGGAGGCGTGGGAGGCATTGGGCTCGACGTATCTCGAGCCGCCGCTCGCCGCGCGGGTCGGGGCGCGGCTGGGACTCGGGGCGACGCCGACCGACGCCGCACTCATCGAGGCGCTGGCCGCGCCGGGGTCAGGCGGCTCGGCTCAGGTGTAGTAGCCGGGCGGCGGCGGCAGCGGGTTGCCCTCGGCGTCGAGTCGCTCGTCGGGCGCCAGGTCGTCGCGGTGCCGGCGTGCGCCGGTGGGGCCGGAGATCGGCAGGGCCATCACCGAGTGCGGGACCTCGTCGAGCCGGTCGGTGATGCTGCGCAGGCCGAGGCGTCGCAGGGCCGGCGCGAACCGATCCGCGAAGGCGTCGTTCCGCAGCAGGCCGAACAGGAGGGACGAGTGCGCGCGGTTCAGCAGCTCGATGGCACGCGCGCTGTCGGCGGCGTTCACCTGGTTGAGCCCGAGCTGGTTGTCGAGCGCGTCGAGCGCGCGGTTCGCCTCACGGCGCGTCGCCTTGGCGAAATGCGGGGTACGGTTGACGATGACGCGGGTCCGCATGATCGCATCGCGGACGCGGTCGTCACGGTCGAGGGATGCCTGGGTCATGGAGCGAATACTAGACGCTGCACCCGGCTGGGAGAACGGTATCGCCGATGCGCTGTCGCGCGTCGTGCGCCCAATTCCGCTCGACGATCGGCTCCTGCCGCGGATGAGCGACGGCCAGGTCACACGGCGCCGCTTCGACCGTGCCACGTTCCCGACTGCCCGGGCCGCGGCCACGCTCCTCGCGCTCGTGCCCGACGACGAGGGGCGCCTCGTCATCCCGCTCACCGTGCGGAGGGCGGACCTGCGCTCCCACGCCGGCGAGGTCTCGCTGCCCGGCGGCGCGGTGGATCCCGCCGACGCCACCCCGGAGGCGGCCGCCCTGCGCGAGGCGTGGGAGGAGATCGGCCTCGATCCGGCATCGGTCCGCATCGTGGGTGAGCTCGACGACGTGTGGATCCCGGTGAGCAACTTCGAGCTTCGGCCGTTCGTCGGCGTCGTCAGCGCGCGGCCGGTCTTCGTGCCCCACGACGGCGAGGTAGCCGAGATCGTCGAGCTGCCGCTCGCCGCGCTCTTCGACCCGGACGTGCTGGGGCTCGAGGAGTTCGAGGGCCGTGGCTTCCGCGTCCACGCCGGGGCGTATCGGTACGGCGGCGTCCGCGTGTGGGGCGCCACGGCGCTCACCCTCGGCATGCTCGCGCACGTCCTCGACGAGGCGTGGAGCTCGGACTAGCGGCGCACCTGGACGGTCGTCTTCACCGTCCGCAGCAGCTCCATGAGGGGCTCATGGAGCACGGCCGGCGCGGCCACCACGCTCATGCGTGCGCCCCGGATGCTCGAGTCCCACCACGGCCCGCCGAGGACGTTCGTGACCGTTGCCCCGGAGCGCTCGGCGATGAGCCCGGCCGCCGCCACGTCCCAGGGCGAGATGCCGCCGTTCTGGACGAACGCGTCGAACCGGCCGTTCCCGACATAGGCCAGGGCGAGGGCGGCGCTGCCCATCCGCCGATGGATGCGGATGCGCTCGGCGATCCGTCGCTCCCGCGTCAGGCCGCCGCGGCCGATGACCGCCAGGCTCACGACGGCGTCGGAGAGCGCCTCCTTGTCCGACGCCGTCACGGGCTCGCCGTTGAGGCGGGTGGGACCGTCGGCCACCGCGTCGTAGCGCTCGTCGCGGCTCGGGTCGAGGATGACCGCCACCGCCGGCCGGCCGTCGGCGACCAGGGCGATGCTGACGCAGTAGAACGGGATGCCGTTCGCGTAGTTCACCGTCCCGTCGAGCGGGTCGAGCACCCACGTCCGGCCGTTCGGCGCGGCCTCCGCACCGGCGCGCACCTGCCCGGCGTGGTCGCCGGACTCCTCGGCAAGGATCGCGTCGTCCGGGAAGCGCTCGCGAATCGCGTCGATGACGAGCCGCTCGGATGCGTAGTCCGCATCGGTCACGACGTCGCGCGCGCTCTTGTAGTCGATGCGCTCGACGCGGCCGATCGTGTCGCGCAGCAGGTCGCCGGCACGCGTCGCCACGTCGGTCGCGAACGCGAGGTCATCGGCCCATCGGCTGGTCGTCATCGGTGCCGATGCTACCCGGGTTCGGCCGATCAGGCGGCGCCGTCGTCCTCCGCGTTGCGCGGCTGGTCGGGTGGCTCCTCGTCGGCGCCCTCCTCGTCGGACGAGCCCGAGGCGCGTTGGATGAAGCTGATCTTGCCGCGCGGCTCGAGGATCGCCCACGCCACGTCCTCGAGATGGCCGATGCCTGCGAGCCGCATCTCCGTCTCGATCTCCGATCGGGTGAGGCGGTTCCGGCGCAGGTTGTGCTCGAGGATCTCGCCGTCGCGCACGATGACCCGCGGCTCGCCCTCGAGCAGGCGTTCCGCCCTCGGCCACAGGTACGCAGCCCAGCTCATCGCCATCGCCAGGAACGCGATCGTCGAGATCGCGATGATGGCGCCGGTCAGGCTGAAATCGTTCTGCGTCACGCCCTGCTGGATGAGGTCCCCGATGACGACGAGCACGATGAGCTCGAACGGGGTCATCTGCGCCAGCTCGCGCTTGCCCATGAGGCGGACGAGCAGGTAGAGCGCGACGAAGATGACGGTGGCACGGAGGGCGATATCCATCAGGGCAGGACCGTGATCGTCAGGTCGGCCGCGGTGAGGCGCTCGTCCCCGTCGTACACGGTGATCGCGCCGTCGTTGCCGGCGATGATGTCCGGGTTCACCTGGAGATCGATCTTCAGCAGGAACTCCGTCCCGGCCGACAGCTCCGCGAATGTGAAGCGCACCTCGCCGTCCTCGCTGACCTCGTCGCTCGCGGCCGGGATCATGGTGTTGACGGTCACGTCCTCCCAGAGGGACTCGTCGACGCCGATGACGAGCTCGTCGACCGCGTCGTCCGCGCGGACCCGGACGCGCAGCTCGAAGAACTCGCCGTTGCGGATGACCTCCGGCGCGTGGACCTCGAGGTCGACGCCGCCCCCGGACGCGGCCCACGTCCGCTCGTGACCCAGCACGCCGACCAGGGCGAGCACCACGACGACCCCGAAGACGATGAGCCCGAGCGGGCTGGCATGGCGTTGCCACCCGGCGACCGGGCTGACGTTGCGATCGTCGATCCCGTCGGGGAACGGGTGGGACTCGTCGGGGTTCGTCATGGCTTCGTCGCCCCATGAGCAAGCCGCGCGCCACCCGGTGCGGGTAGGCTGTGGCCATGCCACAGATCCACCTCCGCGCCGAGGAGGGCGACTACGCGCCGCTCGTGCTCCTACCCGGCGATCCCAACCGCGCGCGCCGCATCTCCGAACGATTCGACGAGGGCAGCGTCCGCCAGGTGAACGACCACCGCGGCTTGATCGGGTTCACCGGCACGTTCGATGGCGTGCCGGTCAGCGTCCAGACCAGCGGCATGGGAACGCCAAGCCTGAGCATCGTGGTCGAGGAGCTCCTGCGACTTGGCGCTCGTCGCCTCATCCGCGTCGGCACGTGTGGCGGAATCGCCGACGGCTTGCGAACTGGCGACCTCGTGGTGGCGACTGCCGCCTGCCCGGTGGACGGCGCCACCCGGACGTATCTCCACGGCGAGCCGTACGCTCCCGCCGCGGACTTCGCCCTCACGCGCGCGCTCGTCGATGCCGCCGGCGCGGCCGGGGTGGAGGCACAGACCGGGCTCGTGGCATCGGTGGATGTCTTCTACAACCCCGACGACGACTACGCGAAGCGATGGCGCGAGCGTGGCGTGCTCGCCCTGGAGATGGAGGCCTCGGCGCTCTTCTTCCTGGCGGCGCGGGCCGGCGTCCAGGCCGCGTGCGCGCTGACGGTCAGCGATGTCCTGTCCGAGGAGGTCACGACCGAGGAGAGCTACCTGCCGCTCGACGAGCTCGACCGGGCCATCGATCGCATGATCGATGTGGCACTGCGCGCCGGAACCTCGTCCTCGGGCTGACTGCCGTCGCCGGCCTCAGGCCGGCTCCACGTTCCCGGTGCTGCCGTCGACGGTGACGCGCATGCCGTCCCGCAGACGCTTGGTCGCGTCGCCGCAGCCGACGACCGCAGGGATCCCGTACTCGCGCGCGATGATCGAGGCATGGGCGGCGGCGCTGCCGACGTCCGTCACGACGGCGGCCGCCCGGGCGAAGAGCGGCGTCCACGCCGGTGCGGTGAGCGGCGCCACGAGGATCTCACCGGCCTGCAGGTCGGCGAAGGCCTCGGGGCCACGGATGATCCTGACCGTGCCCGTGGCTCGGCCCGGCGATGCCGGGACGCCGGAGACGATGGCCCGCTCCGACGGGCGAGCGCCGATCAGCTTCGGGAAGCTGTCCCAGAGTCGCTCGAGCATGCGGCTCGTGCGGCCCACCCGGTCAGGGGGGACGAGCCGCGCGTGCTCCTCGCGCCGCCGACGCCGGCCCGGCACGTCCACCGTCCCGAGCTCCCTGCCGTCGAGTGCCGCGAGGACCTCCGGACGCGTGAGGAAGAAGACGTCATCCGGCGTGCCGATGACGCCCGCATCGGCGAGCGCCTGGCCGATGCGCACAACGGCGCGCCGCATGACCGGCCATGCAATCGTCAGCTCGCTCGCCTGCTGCTCGCGAATCGGCACGATCCGCTGCGCATCCGCGAGGAGCGCCAGGAACGCCTTCCGACGGCGCGGAGACCCGGCGAGCGCCGCCAGGGCCGCCGCCTCGGCGGTCTTGCGGGCCTCCACCACGCGCGCGTGGCGCTCCGGTGGCGTCGGCGCCCCGGTCTCGTGCGGGGCGTGCCACCAATCCAGGGAGGCGAGGGCGTGACGCTCGGGACCGGCAGCCGGCTCGAATCCGGCCAGCAGCGGCAGGTGACTGTCGCCCGGATCGCGGGCGAGATGACGCCGATGGAACTGCGCGAGGTTCATCTCGAGCTTGTAGCCGGCGCCGCTCAACGCCGCGATGGACCCGAAGTACTCGCCCGCCAGGGCCGCCAGCCCGTCGATCAACCCGGGCAGCTCGCCGACGGGCACGGATTCCACGCGCCGCTCGGCGTCCTCGACGGCGGATCGGTACCGAGGTTGCAGGTCGTCCCGCCACATGCGCTCGGTGGCGGCGATGCTGTAGCGAACGGTGGGCGGGATGATCCCGGCGAGGTGCCGAGGCGTCCGCACGAGGGTCCGGAGCAGCCCCGGCAGGCTGCGGAGCAGCGCACGGGGGGAGACGAAGTTGATCGAGTAGAAGTACCAGCCGTTGACAACGACGTGGTACGGACGCGGGGCGATCTGTCCGATCTGCTCGCGGAACCACGCGTGCATCCGGTCCTCCATCGCCGTCAGCAGCCAGGACTCGAAGAGCGGCGTGACCGGTTCCGAGATCCACTCGCCCAGCCGAAGCATGCGGGTGTACGCGCCCGGCGCGGGCGACGTCCAGTCGGCGTCCGGCGGCAGTGCCGTCATCGGCCTGGCCTGGAGGATCCACACGGCGCCGTCGGCGTCCGCTGCCCACTCGATGTCCTGCGGCGCGCCGCGCGCCACGGCGACGCGCCGGGCAAGCGCCGCGACCTCCAGGACCTGCGGCCGATCGAGCGCCCCCTCCGGCTGCCGACGGGGCGTGGCCTGCTCGTCACGTACCCGCCATTCGTCGCCCATGGCCGCCCCCGAAACGAGCCGATCCCCGACGCCGCGCACGGCCGTGACGACGCAGGCCTGACGGTCGCCGTTGATCGGATCGGCCGAAAGCGCGACCCCTGCCGCGGTCGGAGCGACCATGCGCTGCACGATGACCGCCATCCGATGGTCCCCGAGGGGCAGGTAGCCGGCGGCCCGACCTCCTTCGGCGCTGGCGAGGCAGCGATCCACCGCCGCCGGCACGTCGGCGCCGGCCACGTCGAGCACGGACTCGAAGATGCCGGCATAGGAGTGCTCCGCGCCGTCCTCGGCGACCGCACTCGAGCGCACCGCGAACGGCCCCGCGCCAAGGTCGCCGACCGCAGCCTGGATGAGCGACGTGCGGGCCGCGCTGGGCAGCGTGCCGGCCGCGGCGGTCAGCACCACGCCATCGGGCACGCGCATGCCCGCCGCGAGCAGGTCACCGAGGCTTGCCGCCTTGCCGCCGACCTCGTCCGCCTCGTCGAGGCGCACGTCCTCGAGCCGTCGCACCATGGCCGTGTTCATCCTGCGCCCTCCCTGGTCGCCGCGGCCGCCGCGCGCACGATCCAGTCGATGTCGTCGGCCGCCTCATCCACCGTGAGCCCGAAGTGCTCTCGCCACATCCGCTGGGCCGACGATCCGGTGAGGATCATGAGCAGGCGTGCGATGCGATCGCGATCGGCGGGCGACGGTCGTGGCTCGATCGAGTCGGCGAGCCGCACGAAGGCCGCCGTACGGACCGGCATGCTGAGCCGCCGTACCTGCTCCGACGCCGGACTGGCCATCGCGGCGCGGGTGACCTCGTCGAGGCCGTCGAGCTGACCGAAGTACTCGACCACGCTGTCGTGGAGCTCGTCGAGGGTGCGGGGTGCGGCGACCTCCCGGAGGCCCGCGCTGCGCATCGCGTGCGGATAGACCGCGCCGACGAGGTCGCGCTTGGTGCGGAAGTGACGGTAGACGGTCGCGACCGACACGCCCGCCTCCCGGGCGATGGCCGGGACGGAGATGTCCAGCACGCCCTTGGCGATGACCCGCATCGCGGCGTCGAGAATCCGCCGCCTGGTCTCCTCTGCCTGCTCGGCGCGAAGACGGCTGCGATAGCTTCGCGTTTCGCTATTGGGGAGATGAGTCATATCGACAATATATGACTCATGTCAAGGAATGGTGCGCTATCCTCGTGGAGCTCGAAACGGGAGGGGCTGACGGGGACATGACCGACACCATCTCACGCGGTGCCGCCAACCAGGCCGGCGCGATCATCAACAAGAACGCCGCCGCCGAGGCGCAGGACTTCCTCCCCCTCAAGGGGATCGACCACGTCGAGTTCTGGGTCGGGAACGCCAAGCAGGCCGCGCACTACTACCGCGCGCTGTGGGGCTTCACCCCCGTCGCGTACGCCGGGCTGGAGACGGGCATCCGGGATCGGTCGAGCTTCGTGATGGTGCAGAACGACATCCGCTTCGTCTTCACCGCGCCGCTCACGCCGGATGGCGAGATCGCCGAGCACGTCGCGAAGCACGGCGACGGTGTCAAGGACATCGCCTTCGCGGTCGACGATGTCACCTCGGCGTGGGAGGAGACGACGAAGCGCGGTGCGGTGAGCGCCCTCGAGCCCACCGCGCTGGATGGCCAGAAGGGCACGCTGCGGCGCAGCAGCATCCGGGCATACGGCGACGTCGTCCACTCATTCGTCGATCGGTCCGACTACCACGGAACGTTCGCGCCGGGCTATCACAAGGTCACCAAGCCGGGGCCGGCCGCCACGGGTCAGAGCCTGCTCGAGGTCGACCATTGCGTCGGCAACGTTGCGCTCGGCGACATGAACCGCTACGTCGACTACTACCGCGACATCCTCGGCTTCGCGCAGCTCATCCATTACGACGACAAGGTGATCCACACCGACTACTCGGCGCTGATGAGCAAGGTGATGACGAACGGGAACGGCCGC
>DASVFG010000112.1:0-4268 GCA_036380155.1 Candidatus Limnocylindria bacterium | reverse complement strand
GGGAGCTCCTCGCCGCCGTCCCCGAGTCGCGGCTGCGCGGCTACAAGCCCGGCCGCTTCAGCTTCAACGTCAAGGGCGGGCGCTGCGAGGCGTGCGAGGGAGCCGGCATCGTCCAGATCGAAATGCACTTCCTCCCGGACGTGTACGTCGCGTGCGAGGTGTGCAAGGGCAAGCGCTACAACCGCGAGACGCTCGAGATCCACTACAAGGGCAAGAACGTCGCGGAGATCCTCGAGATGACGGTCGAGGAGGCGCTCGGCTTCTTCGATGCCGTCCCGAGCATCAGGAACAAGCTGCAGACGCTCACCGACGTCGGAATGGGGTACATCCACCTCGGCCAGCCGGCGACGACGCTCTCGGGCGGCGAGGCGCAGCGCGTGAAGCTCGCCACCGAGCTGTCGAAGCGGGCGACCGGCAAGACGTTCTACATCCTCGACGAGCCGACGACCGGCCTCCATTTCGACGACGTGGCCCGTCTGCTCCAGGTGCTGTCGCGTCTCGTGGAGAGCGGGAACACCGTCGTCGTCATCGAGCACAACCTCGACGTCATCAAGACGGCCGATTGGGTCATCGATCTCGGTCCGGAGGGTGGCGACAAGGGCGGGAAGCTCGTCGCTGCCGGGACGCCGGAGCACGTCGCGCGCACCGCGGGATCGCACACGGGGCGCTATCTCCGACCGGTGCTCGGCATCGGCGACGAGCCCATTTCCGTGGAGCCCGAGCCACGCCGCCGGAAGCGCGAGGCGGCTGCAGCCGCCAGCTGACGCGCGTCATCGGGCTCCGAGTCCCATGTCGGCGAGGAACGGTGACGGCCTGGCGGGGTCGAACGCGAGGACCAGGCGGCGCGTCGCGCGTGTGAGGGCGACGTAGGCGAGACGGCGCTCCTCCTCGAACGCACGGTCCCGGTCGTCCGCGTCGACGAGGGAGCGGGCGTTCGGCATGCGCCCGGCCTCGAAGCCGATGACGACGACCGTCTGCCACTCCCGTCCCTTCGCGCCGTGCGCCGTGGCGAGCTCGACGAGGCTCGTGGGATCGCGGAGCGCGGCGAGCCTCGCGCGCATGGCGTCGAATGCGGCGAGGAACGCCGGCAGGACGCGGAAGGCGACTGTCCAGCCGAGCACCGCATCCAGCGCGACGTGCTCCTCGTCGGCGAGGAGATCGCCCGACGGCTGGCGGCGATCCCAGCCGAGCGCCGCGCGCGCGGCGCGCAGCGCGTGGAACGGGTGGCGCCCGTCGGCGGCCGCCGAGCCACGCACGGCGTCGAGGAGGGCGAGCACCGAGGTCGACTCCACGACCGGTGGGACCGGAAATCGATGCGGGATGCCCGCCCGGACGAGCGCGAGCATCACGGGCAGGAGCTCACTCCGCGTCCTGGCCAGGACGCACGCGGTGTGGCCGGCCGCCGCCTCGGCACGGAGCAGTGCGGCGAGCCGGTCGGGCGAGTCCGGGAGATCGGTGGCCGCGGCGCCGATCGCGTCGGTGTGCGGCGCGCCAGGCGGAGGACGGATCGGCTTCACGAACCGCTCGCGGTTCACCGCGATCAGCTCGGCCGAGCGCTCGACGACGGCCCGCGGGCATCGGTAGTTCGTGGCGAGCATGACGCGCCGCGCACCGGGGTGCCGGTCCCCGAACGCGAGGATGCGCCGCACGTCGGCGAGCCGCCAGGCGTAGATCGTCTGGTCGTCGTCGCCGACGACGAAGAGGTTGTCCTCGGGGGCGGCCAGGAGCTCCACGAGCCGAAGCTGGGCGGCGTCGACGTCCTGGAACTCGTCCACGCAGACGTGACGGAAGCGCGCCTGCCATCGAGCCCGAAGCCGATCGTCATCGCGCAGGTGGTGGCCGGCGAGCACGACGAGGTCGTCGAAGTCGATGGCGCCACGGGCCGCCAGCAGGTCCCGGTAGGCGTCGAGCGCGGCACGACCGGCGTCGGGAATCGGCCGGCCTTCGATCGTCGCCGCCGACAGCCAGCCATCGAGCGTGGTTGGGTCGGGCACGGCGTCGGCCGACGCGTCGTGCGCCACCCGGCGCCGCGCCGCTCGCAGGAGCGGGAGACGGTCCGCGACCAGCTCGCGGCGATCGCCGGCGTCCTGGAGGATGCGAAGCGAGAGCGCATGGAGCGTGCGGATCTCGATCCGGGTGGCGTCGGGAAGGTGCGGACCGAGCCGGCGGGCGACGCGCTCGGCCAGATCGGCGGCCGCGTCGCGGTTGAACGTCACGACGCAGATGCCTTCGGGCGGCACGCCGCGCGACAGGAGGACGGCGAGGCGGGCGACCATTGTCGTCGTCTTGCCGCTGCCGGCCGGCGCGATGATCTGCGCCGGCCCATCGGGGAGCGTGGCG
This sequence comes from Candidatus Limnocylindria bacterium, assembly GCA_036380155.1. Lineage (GTDB taxonomy): Bacteria > Chloroflexota > Limnocylindria > QHBO01 > QHBO01 > JACDBZ01. The sequence goes on along the minus strand of DASVFG010000112.1, from coordinate 1,928 downwards.
GCGGCGCGCTGCTCGGCATCGAGGGTCGCGAGGATCCGCTCGACCGCCGCCGCGAGGCCAGCGGCCGACGTCGGGGCGTGGCGTGCGGGATGGACGGTAACCATGCCGCGAAGGATCGTCAGCGCGACGTACGGGGCGGTTATCCGATGCTTACGCGGACGGCACCGATCCGGCGCGTCGCCTGCCGAACCCGTATCCTGTCGCTCGCCCGCACCACCCATCCGTCGAGCGAGTTGCCATCCACGTGAAGTCCCAGGCGCGCTACGCGGGATCGGACGACACCGTTCCCTACGACCGCGAGCTCATCCGCTCCGGTGGGGCCTCGAGCCGCGACCGCCGTCGCCAGGCGTCCGCTCCACCACCCTCGCGACCGCGACGAGCCGCGCCGCGTCGGCGGTCGGGCGGCATCGGACGGACCATCCGCACGATCGTGCTGCTCGTGCTCCTCGCCGTCGTCGTCGGTGCCGTTCTGCTCGGCGCACGCGCGGCCGCCTTCAACGCCACCGTCACCGACACACCCTTCATCTCCACCGCGCTCCTCGGACCGCTCAACGGATCCGACCGCGTCAACGTGATGATGGTCGGCTACGGCGGCGCCGATCACGATGGCGCCTACCTGGCCGATTCGATCCAGGTCCTGTCGATCGATCCGACGACGAACACGACCACGACCATCCCGATCCCACGCGACCTCTGGGTCGAGGGCGTGGACGCGTTCAGCCAGAACGGCAAGATCAACGAGGTCTTCTCCGCCGGGCATGCCGCGAACGGCGAGATCGACGAGGGAGCCGCCCTCCTGGCCGACGTTGTCAGCACGATCACCGGCCTCGAGGTCGACCACTGGCTGACGATCGACTTCCAGGGGTTCGAGGACATGGTGAACGCGGTCGGCGGCGTGAAGGTCCAGAACCCGACCGAGTTCTGCTACACGACCGTCGAGTCGCTCCACCACGCGGGCCAGTGGACGATGGGCTGCTACCCGGCCGGGACGCTCGAGCTCAACGGGCAGAAGGCGCTCGCCTATGCCCGCGCGCGCTACACGAGCGTGGTCTCGGAGTCGACCGACTTCGCGCGCTCGGTCCGGCAGGCGCGGATCATCGGCTCGCTGAAGTCCACGCTCGGCGACGGCGGGCTGGCGTCCATCGGGCCGGGGCTCGGGCTCATGGATGCCATGGAGGGTCGAGTCCGGACAGACCTCTCGGTCATCGACCTCTTCCTGCTGTCCGGGCATCTCAGCTCAGACAACCGGGTGGAGCTGAGCGAGGGTCCGGTCCTGACCGCCACGACGAACACCATCGGCCAGTACATCCTCGTGCCCACCGGCTGGACCGGTCCGGGCGACTACGGCGGGCTCCACACGTACCTGGCGACGCAGCTGGCGGCACCGGTCGACACGGACGTCGATGCGCCGTAGCCGGCGGATCCGGCTCCACGACATTCCTCGCTTGGTGCTCCGCGCGATCGTCGAGGTCGCGGGGCTGTTCGGTGGGCGCTACCGCCGCACGGAAGGGGCCCACGCCCTCGTCACCGACGACGAGGGCCGCATCCTCGTGGTCCGGACGACCTACCTCGGCCCGGGATGGTCCCTGCCCGGTGGCCGGGTGGAGCGCGGTGAGACCCCGCATGCGGCCGCCATCCGTGAGACGCGAGAAGAGACGGGGATCGAGGTGAGGCTCGATCGGCTCGTCCTCGTCGAGGCGTTCCGGCCGCGGAGCGTGAGCTTCGTGTTCAGCGCACGCGCCGTGGGCGGTGCGCTCGCTCCGCAGTTCGGCGAGATCGCGGAGGCCGGCTGGCTCGACCGCGCCGAGCTGGAGCGGACCTCGCATCAGCTCCACCGGCTGCTCGAGCAGATCCCGGTCGACGGATCGGTGGCCTACATCGGCCTGCCCCGGCGCCGGGACGCGTGACGGACCGGCCGGCTCGCCCGG
>DASVFG010000111.1:0-3194 GCA_036380155.1 Candidatus Limnocylindria bacterium | reverse complement strand
AGGTCGATCCCCTCGGACTTGCGGAACTCCTCGCCCAGCCACTCGATGATGCGCTGGTCGAAGTCGTCCCCACCGAGATGGGTGTCGCCGTTCGTCGAACGCACCTCGAAGACGCCTTCCGAGAGCTCGAGGATGCTGATGTCGAACGTGCCGCCACCGAGGTCGTAGACCGCGATCTTCTCGTCCTTCTGCTTGTCGAGGCCGTAGGCGAGGGCCGATGCGGTCGGCTCGTTGACGATGCGCTTCACGTCCAGGCCGGCGATGCGGCCGGCGTCCTTCGTCGCCTGGCGCTGCGTGTCGTCGAAGTACGCGGGCACGGTGATGACCGCCTCGGTCACCTTCTCGCCGAGGTACGCCTCGGCGTCCCCCTTCAGCTTCTGGAGGATCATCGCGCTGATCTCCGGCGGGCTGAAGTGCTTGCCGTTCGCGAGCTCGACGACGATGCCGTCCGACTTCGGGTCCTTCGTCACCTCGTACGGGACGAGGCCCTTGCTGCGCTGCACCTCGGGGTCGTCGAAGCGACGGCCCATGAAGCGCTTGATGCTGAAGATCGTGTTCTCCGGGTTCGTGATCGCCTGGCGCTTTGCCACCTGGCCGACCAGCCGCTCCCCGCTCTTGGCGAAGGCGACGACCGATGGGGTGATGCGGCCGCCCTCCGCGTTGGTGATGACCTGCGGCTCCCCGCCTTCCATGACGGCGACGACGGAGTTCGTCGTGCCCAGGTCGATGCCGATGATCTTGCCCATCGTCTCGTCAGTGCTCCTTCGGGTTGTTCGCCACGCGGACGAGGCTCGGCCGGATCACCCGGTCGTGCAGGCGGTACCCGCGCTGCACCTCGCCGATCACGCTGTTGTCGGGATGGTCTGCGGTCTCCTCGTGGGCGACCGCTTCATGGAGGTTCGGATCGAATGGTTCACCGACCGCCTCGATGGCGGTCACGCCCTCGGACTCGAGGACGCCGCGCAGCTTGCGCTCGGTGAGCTTCACGCCCTCGATCCAGGCGTCGTGCGCTTCGGCAGGCACGCTCTCGAGGGCGCGATCGAAGTCGTCGAGGACGGTCAGCAGCTTGCCGATGAGCAGCGCGTTGGTGAACTGCCCCATCGTTGCCCGCTCGTCGTCGGTGCGTCGCTTGAAGTTCGCGAAGTCCGCCGCCGAGCGCTGCCAGTTGTAGAGGTGCTCCTCTGACGCGGCGCGCGCCTCGCTGAGCTCGCGCTCGAGCAGCTCGATGCGCTCGGCGAGCTCGATCCGCGACGGGACCCGCACGCTCTCAGCGCGCTCCTCGGCACGGGTCTTGGGGCGCGGCCGCTGGCCGCCGTTCACCGGTTCGTCGGTCATTGGGTCCCACCGTAGTGGCTGTTGATGAGCTCGTTCATGAGGGTGGAGAGGTAGCGCACGGTCGGGATGGCCCGCGGGTACGGCATTCGCGTCGGCCCGAGGACTCCGAGCAAGCCGAGTGCCCGATCCGGCGCGCCATACGGCGCGAAGATGAGGCTGACCTCGTGCATCGCGTCGTTCGTGTTCTCGCGGCCGATGATCACGTGCACGCCACCGGTCCGGGTCAGGACCGGCACGAGCTGCTCGAGGAAGTCGGAGCGCGTGATGACCTCGAGGATCGGACGGAGCTTCGAGCCCTCCGCGAACTCCGGCTGCTCGAGGACGTGGACGATCCCGTCGGTGAAGACCTCCTCGATGACGACCGCATCGGCGCCCTGGAGGACGGTGGCGACGGTATCGGCGATCCAGGCGGCCAGTGGCGGCAGCTTCGTCGCACGCTTGCGCACCTGCGGCGCGGAGAGCCCGGCGAGCTGCGAGTTGAGCGTCGCCGCCGCGGCGTCAAGCGCCGCCTGGTCGGCGGTCTCGTCGGGCAGCTGCCGCGCCAGCGCCGTGCGGTCGAGGCGGCGCTGCACGACATTCCCGTCCGCGAGGACGACGACGAGGAGCCTGGTGCCGTCGGCGAGCGCCACCAGCTGGGCGTGGCCGAACTTCGCCTGGCTCGCTCGCGCCGGGGTCACGACCGCCGCCGATCGGGTGCTGCCGGCGAGGACCGATGCGGCGAGCCGCAGCCACTCGTTGCTCGTGAGCTGCACCTGGCTGAACTGGTGCCGGATCATGAGGCGATCGGCGGTGTCGAGCTCCGCCTCGCGCATGAGCGCTTCGACGTAGAGCCGATATCCGAGGTCCGACGGCACGCGGCCGGCGCTCGTGTGCGGATGCGTGAGCAGGCCGAGCGACTCGAGCTCCGCCATGGCGCTCCGCACGGTGGCCGGCGAGACGGCCATGCCATAGCGGCTGACGAGCGACTTCGAGCCGACCGGGATGGCGGTGATCACGTAATCCTCGACCACGGCGCGCAGCACCGATCGCTGGCGATCCGTCAGCTCGAGCGCCGTGCGGATCGACGCGGCGTCCGTGGCGTGTCGATCTCGGGTCATGCATGTCTCCTGGGGGTCCCCGTTAGCACTCTCGATGCCAGAGTGCTAACCACGAGTGTTTGGGCATGGTAGCGCCGTGCGGAAGGCGATGTCAACGCCGCTCGCCCATCCGCGCCAGCACGGATTCGCCTCTCGGCGACAGCCGGTAGCCGGGCCGCAGGCTCTCGGTCAGGCCCAGTTCCTTGAGCTTGCGGACGTCGAGCTTGAACGGCAGCTTGTCGCGGCCGAACGAGGCGGCGAGCTCGACCGCCGGCACTCCCGGCCGCGCACCGATGGCCGCCAAGGCGGCCCGGGTCCAGGGACCGTGGCGGCTCGCCCGATCGAGGCGCTCCAGGCGTCGCTCGATCTCGGCGAGATCGTGGTCATCGGGCACCGTGGCCCGCAGTGCGACCCGGGGATCCGGGCCGACGAGGCGCAGGCGCACACGGAAGAGCGGACGGTCGGTCCGCCGATCGACGAATGCCAGCAACTGCGCCAGCGAGGCGAACCCGGCGCGGACGGCGTCCTCCTCGACGAGGTCGTCCGGCTCCACGACCTCGACTGCCTCGAAGCCGATGACGCCGATGGGCGTCCGCTGGCTCCCCCCGGCGCGCACCCGCGGTCGCTCCCATCGTCGGAACGCGCGATCCATCGTGCCGGCCCGCAGACCCGCAAGAACGCGGGCGGGAATCATCATCAGCCGACGTGGGCGAGGGGCGCGAACGCCACCAGCGCCTCGGAGGCGAGCAGCCGACCCGCCGGCGACAGTCGGACCGCGTCACC
>DASVFG010000110.1:0-3534 GCA_036380155.1 Candidatus Limnocylindria bacterium | reverse complement strand
GCCCTGGCGCTCGACCGGCTCACCGATCCCGCTTCGCGGCAGCTGCCGGCCTTCGAGGTCCAGGCCGGACGCTGGGAGGAGCTGCGCTGGTCACTCGAACGGATTCGGCATCGGTTCGGCGAGGGGCGGCTGTGGCGGGCGGAGGCGCCTCGCCCGACCGCGGCGCTGCCGGAGCATCGGTCCCGGCTGGTGGACATCGGCGGATGACCCGGATCTACGCGGATCATCCGCTCGTGCAGGTCGACACCGATGCCGCCGGCGTCCCGGTCCGCCTGCGCATGGACGGCGCCGACCACGGGGAGGTCGGCATCTGCAACCGCTGGCGGGTCGACGACAGCTGGTGGCGCGAGCCGGTCGCCCGTGCCTGCTTCAAGGTCGTCACCCGCTCGGGCCTGCTCGCGGTGATCTTCCTCGACGAGATCCGCGGAACGTGGCATCTCGAGCGACGCTTCGACTGACCGATGCGCTGCTAGGCTCCCCGTCATGACCGAGACGTACCGACTGCGACGCGGAACCCCGGACGACACGGAGGCGTGCGTGCGGATCCTCGTCGCCGCCGTCACCGACCTCGGCCGCCGGCAGGGAACGTCGTGGGAGGCCGATCCGGCGGACCTCCGCGTCCGACTCGGCAGCATGCTCGACCACCTCGCCCTGCACGCGGCCGAGTGGTGGGTCGCCGAGGATGCGGCCGGCGGCGCACTGATCGGCTACGCGCGCTCCACGGACCGCGGCGGGCTGTTCGAGCTCACCGAGTTCTTCGTCCATCCCGACCACCAGTCCGCGGGACTTGGCGCCGATCTGCTGGCTCGCGCCTTCCCCGACGGGCGCGGCGAGGTGCGCGCCATCATCGCCACCACCGACCTGCGGGCGCAATCGCGCTACTACCGCGCCGGGACCGTGGCGAGGTTCCCGATCGTGTCACTCGAGGTCGCCGAGCCCCGGCCGCTCGAGGTGCCGTCCGACGCCGCCCTGGTGCGAGCGACGCCCGACGACATCGCAGACCTGCGCCGGATCGACGCCGCCGTCCTCGACTACGACCGCGGCGACGAGTTCACCTGGCTCATCGAGGATCGCGAGGGCTGGCTGCTCCGTCGCGATGGGAAGGCCGTCGGCTACGCATTCGTGGGGCGGCATGGTTCCGGACCCATCGCGACGCTCGATCCCGACGACCAGCTGCCCCTCCTCGCGCTCGTCGAATCGCGGGCCGCCGCGCTCGGGGTGACGCCGCTCACGCTCGAGGTCCCGATGCACAACGGCGTCGCGATGCGCCACCTCCTCGCTCGTGGCTTCCGGATGGATGCGTTCTTCACCTTTCTCATGTCCAGCCACCCGTTCGGGCGCTTCGACCGCTACGTGGTATTCGGGCCGCCGTTCATCCTCTGATGGATGCGGCTGGCACCGGTCATGCGGTGCGTGGGCCATGAACGACTTCGACCGGCAGCCGGGCGCCATCGACGACCCGGGCATGAAGGGTGGCATCGAGCCGGAGGAGCGCACGCTCCCACCGGGCGACACCGCCGACAACACCGGCGGCCCGGGCGAGCCGGAGGCCGCGGAGCTCGACCTGCCGGGTCCGGATGACCCGGTCGCATGGACCTACATCGAGGCCGACACGCTCGTCGTGGGGCCGTCCGGCGAGGAGCTGGGGCGGGTGGCGGCGATGCTCGGCACCGAGATCGAGGGCATCTTCCATGGCATCGCCGTCACCCCGTTCCGCGACGGCACGACGCGGGTCGTCCCTGCGGATGCGGTGACGGAGCTGACGTCGGCGAAGATCGAGATCGCGTACGGCGAGGACGAGCTCGCCGCCGCCGAGGAGCACCACCCGCTCGACCGGGGCTGAGCTCGCCGCGACGCTCCCGGCGTAGGATCGACCGATGACCGACGCCGCTTCCGCTCACCGTGTCGATCGCCTGTGGCCCGACCCGGCCGCCGACCTGTCGCTCGACGACGCGATGGCGGGCTTCGAGCCGCCCGCTCCGGTCGATGGGCGTCCTGGCGTGGCGATCAACATGGTCACCAGCGTCGACGGCCGTGCGCAGCTGGACGGGACGGCGGAGGGCCTCGGCAGCCGCGCCGACCGATTCCTCATGCGCCACTACCGCGCGGCCTTCGACGCGGTCGGATCGGGGGTCGGCACGCTCCGCGCGACGGGCGTCTGGCTGCGGGTCGGGGACGCGCTCGAGGAGCGACGTTCCGCCCAGGGTCGCCCGCCGAACCCGACGGGTGTCGTGATCGCCGGGACCGACCCGCTTCCCGCGGACGCACGCTGGTTCGCAGGTGACGAGCCTCGCATCCTCGTCGTGGGCCGCGGAAATCCCATGGGCGAGGTCCCGGCCGGAACCGAGCTGCTCCGCGCGCCCACCGATCGTCCCGACCCGCGCTGGCTGCTCGACCGCCTCGCCGAGCGGGGGATCGGCTCGCTGCTGCTCGAGGGTGGCCCGCGAGTGAACGCCGCGTTCCTCGCCGCGGGGTGCCTCGACGAGGTGTACTGGACCGTCGGCGCGCACCTCATCGGCTCCGATGCGCTGCCGATGATCGCTCCGGTCGAGGGCGGCTCGCCGCACGAGCACGAGCCGCGGCGCGGCCGCCTGGTGTCCGTCCTGCGTCACGAGGATGAGCTGTTCCTCCGGTATCGGTTCGTCGCGGACGGGTAGCATCGGGGGCGATGACGCAGCCCGCCCTCGGTCGCCTCGGCGTCTGGGGACATCTCGACTCGCTCGACGCCGACGGCGCTCGGGCGTACGCCCGACGGGTCGATGAGCTGGCCTACGGCGCCCTGTGGGTCGCCGAGACGGTGGGCCGAGAGCCGTTCGCGCTCCTCGGCGCGCTGGCGGGAGCAACGACGAGCCTCGTGCTCGGGACGAGCATCGTGAATGTCTGGGGACGTGACGCGCAGGCCACCCGCATGGCGGCCATGACGCTCGCCGAGCTGACCGACAACCGTTTCGTGCTCGGCCTCGGGGTGAGCCACCCGCACCTGGCGGGCAAGCTGCGCGGCCACGCGTTCGAGCGCCCGCTGTCGAAGATGCGCGACTACCTGGCCGCCTACCGGCACGCGGTGTACCGCGGGCCCATGCCGGCGGACATCTCCGTCGAGCCGCCCATCCTCATCGCCGCCCTCCGCGAGCGCATGACCGATCTGGCGGCGACCGATGCGGACGGGGCTTTCCCGTACCTCGTGACGGCGGAGCGGGTGGCGTGGATGCGGCGTCGCCTCGATGCGGCCGCGGGCGGGAGTCGTCCGATCCTGGCGGTCACGCTGCCGGTCGTGCTCGACGAACCCGCCTCGGGCCGGGCCGCGGCCCGCGCCTACCTCGCCCCGTATCTCCGCACGCCGACCTACCAGGCATCGTGGCAGCTCCAGGGGTTCGAGGAGCCGGACTGGACCGTGCCCGGCAGCGACCGGCTCGTCGACGCGATGGTGGCGATCGGATCGGTGGAGGATGTCCGGCAGCGGATCGCCGCCCTCGTCGATGCCGGTGCCGACCACGTCGCGATCATCCCGCTCGACCCGGACGGTCGGACCGAGCA